>NZ_JASATP010000005.1:0-231070 GCF_038440375.1 Bacillus sp. OTU530 | reverse complement strand
TAGAGGACTTAAAAATGAATAGGGATTTTATCGTATTGAAAAAGATAGGTCTGATACAAAGATCTTTTACAAAAAACGTAAAAAGAACTTCTTGTTAAATCCCGGATTATGATACAATCCCAAAACATTTATCCATAAATGTTTTCGATTTTGGACAGATTTCACTTTGGTGAAGCTGTCCCTTTTTTAGTAGCTGATAGCTTTATTATTTTTCAAAGTCACAGCAGCCTTACACATAACAAAACAATAACAAAACTTGTTTTATAATTACAATTTTTACCATAAGATGTTATAATAGTTTAAGAATATTCTAAATTTTCATATCATTCATATGCTGCATCACTATACTGTTTGCTATAGGAGGAGACAAATGAATGTACGAAAGTGGATTATCGGATCTGTAGTGGCTAGTGGAATTGGTCTTTGTATTACAGGGGGGGTAGCCTATCAATATGTTTCTGCCATGAACAAACAGTTAGATACCTACGTTTTGCCCCATACGACTTTTGAAGATACCCCCCTAGGCGGAAAAACAAAGCAGGAAGTTGAAGAAATTGTCCAAAAAAGAATAGATCAGATGAATCAACAATCTATGAGGTATTCCCTACAAAATACTATAAGCACCTATACATGGCAGGAGATAGGAGTTCAGTACAAGGGTACGAATATTGCGGATCAAATCTTTAAAAATCAAAAAGGGACAATTCTAGAACGCTACAAACTGCGCAAACAGGCAGAGAACGGAAAAACACAGCAAAACTATCATCTCAATGCTTACTTAGACTCTTCAAAATATGACGTATTTATCAAAGATAAATATAACGAAATTGTCTCATCCCCACAAAATGCTTCTCTTTCTGCTACAGGACCAAATATCACTATTATCCCAAGCAAGGATGGAGAAAAAGTAGATAAAGGGAAGATGAAATCTTTAACAGAACAAGCAGTGAAATCCATAAATACGGATATTCAAGTACCTATTGCTGCAGTAAAACCGGAGCGGACAACAGAGGATATACAAAATATGGGGGTCAAGGAAATTATTGCAGAATATCGTACACCTACGAGCGGCAGAAATAGCAATCAACTATTTAATGAAAGTCGAGCGGCTGCGGCGTTAAGCAATACGCTTGTCGCGCCAAATGAAGTCTTCAGCTTTAATGGCCGAGTCGGAGTAACCGATGCTGCTAATGGGTATAAGCTAGCAGCTGCATACGTGAATGGAAAAGTGCAACAAAGTGCAGGCGGTGGCGTTTGCCAAGTGAGCACTACATTATATGGTGCTGTCTTACGTGCAGACCTTTCTATTGAAGAGCGAAGCAATCACTCTATGCCTGTTCATTACGTGCCGCTCGGACAAGACGCTACTGTCGCAGATTACGGACCAGATTTCAAGTTTAAAAACAATACCGAACATTATATCTATCTTCAGGCTGGAATTGAAGGTAATCAGGTTGTTGTTCGTATTTTTGGAACAAGCACAGGAAAAAGCGTCGATATTTCCTCCAAAGTAGTAAGTGAAACGAATAACAGCATAGTGGCCGTAACTTACAAAACAGTAACACAAAATGGCCAAGTGATTCAGAGTGGTCTGCTCGATAGAAGCATTTACAAAAAATCTACCTGAAAATACATATTATAATACCATCCCTTCTTACCGATAACGAAATTAGCTGTAAGAAGGGATGGTTTCTATAACATAAAGAAAACTCGCCGATTGGCGAGCCCTGCTCTTGGGCGAAGAGACAGAGGCGTAGTTGCCCTTATACTGTATTCCTAAAATTTCTCTCTACGTCGAATGACCTTCTAGCTAGAAATTTATACTTTCCTACAGTGTAAAAAAGATGGATTCTAAAACTGTACAAAGAACTACATGCCAATTTATCATATAAAAAATATAAGGAAGAAGAAATTTAGCTCTTTCCCCATCCTATGCAGCATGTCTGATACTCACCGTAGTTTTATTTGTTTCATCTGGCTATTCCCCTGTCAACAGTACAATAACCTGCCGGTCTTGAATGGAGAAGTATCCATCAAGTATCCTTAGTTCTGGCGCGTCCCCCGTTTCATGATGCACATAGCATGCAGCATGAAACTGCTTCTGGAAAAACAAGCTTTGAGAGACTGTTTGGGAAAGAGGAATAATTTGTGTCATCGGCAATGTACCGCGCAGTCCGATCCCCAGCCATTTTAGAAAAGCCTCCTTTGCAGCAAAACCAGTACACACTGCAAGCGGATGGTTGCAGTCGCTCCTGAGCCAATCTGCCCATGCTTGTAGTTCCTCTGGTTGAAACACATCCTGAACAAAAGCGTCATTGTACGTCTCTATAGTAACGTTATCAATTCCTATTCGGGTATGCGAGGCTGCTGCATACGCTTTTTTGTCAGCATGTGTAATCGAGAGATGTATCTCTGGCAATATTGTTCCGGCATCATCAATCACAGCGCAGGGCTTCCCAGCTTCATTTCCATGTTCCGTCCGCAAAATAGAAAGTGGAAGGGAATCCGGGAGAGAGAGATGCGAGCGAATGGCCAGTTTAGCAGCCACTCTTCCCGCAATAAAATCTCCAATACGTTTTGGCGTTGCTTTTTCACTTAATAGCTTCCTCTCGCTCACCGTAATGCACGACAAAGCTTGAAGCGGTGGGCTTACTGGACAGAAAGCAAACGAAAAACCCTCTGTCATCGTATAATCCTCCTTGCAAGGAACTTGTCAATTTCCATAATCGTATCTCCATTTTCGCCAATAACATATATATTGGAGGTAATGTCCATATCGCTTCTCTCACAGATCCGGCTGTATACCTTGACTCGCTCATCATCTCTTCTTCTTCTGCCGAACAAAATCGTTTCCATAGAAACCGGCAGGCTAACTTCAGAGGAATGGAAGGAATCAACATTTACGGCAATTTGCATCGCAATATCGACTAAGAACGGATCAATCTGAAACGTCGGCGCACTTGTGAAGGAAAACAGCTTCCGTTGAATGGGAGGTGCCGCTTCTGCCGTCCCCTCTCTCCTATTCACCATGTATTCTCCGGCCCGACAAAACAGCGGACCGATTTGTAGAGCGTCATAACGTAAGTTATCGTATACACTTGCGTAAGCAGTACCCTTAACAGCAGGAATGAACCTCTTTACTATATCCGTTCCCTGCTTTGTAAAAGTAAACAGAGCAAAGGCTGTTACACGATCCTTTTGCAAAATTCGCCCTTTTACGAGTAAATCCGTTAATCCTCTCACCGCTATAATTCGCTGTCCGTTCTTCTCTTCTACCAGAGAAGCTTCTGCTCGTATGATGACAGGCTGATCTGAAAATAATTTTACAGGGTGGACTACTTGAAATTGTTGAACAGATTGAACAGTCCATCCAAGTGAGCTAACAGCGGCAGCCTCAGCAAGCATTTCTAAATGGCAAACCATCGGAAAAATAGGAATTCCATCCAAGCAATGCTGCTCCAAATACAAATCTTTCTCTCTTGTAATCGTCCGCTCAATGACTGTTGTTTGTGATGTGCTCTCCTTGAGAGAATCAATAAATGGCCAATCCCCAGAGTTAATAGGAATATGGCGATCCTGGAATACCAACAAACGTTTCCCTTGTCCATCTGCCTCAGCGCCGCTAAAGGGCCATTTTCTCAAAAACTTTTCTCCAACATTTAAAACTTCCTTATCTCTCCCTAGCGTCAATTCACTGATAAACCAGTAAATACCCTCTTCTGTAGAAGTAAACGGGACACCGCTGCTTTTCAATGCTTCCGTCACAGATGGGTCAGAAACAGCTGCACCGACAGATCGCCATGCTGTCCAGTTAAGTGTAGCGTGGTGTAACCCTGCCCGTTGACGGCATTTCGCAACAAGCAGAGCTGACATTAAGGAATTTGCCGCACTATAATCAGCCTGACCCTTGTTGCCAAATCGTCCTGCTCCAGAACCAAAGCAAAGAAAAGATTGCAGTGGAATGTTCTTCGTCGCTTCCAAAAGATGACACATTCCGATAACCTTTGTTTCAATTGTACGCTGAATAATTTCTTTTGTCTTTTTCGGAATAATCATTGACCACTCGACCATCGCCCCGTGAATAACCCCATCAAGTCTGCCATATCGCTTCAGAATGTCCTGAACCATATTATGAACCTGATTACTATCATTGATATCGCATACTTCATATACAATGCCCAACCGCTTTGCTTTTTTCATATTTTGATAGAGTTCTCGTTCCTTTACTAAGCGGGCAAACGCCTTTTTAAAACTGGCAGGAGTAAACGAGGATACTGTTTGATGCTGCTTGATAAGCTGCTCCCGTTCGTAGGCAGCAAATTCTTCATCATCCATCTCTAACCATGGAGCAGATTCATCCTCTATTTTTGTCCGACCGCAAACAATAACTGTCACTCCTAATAACGCAAGTGCAACAGCACACTCAAACACAATACCGCGACCGCCGCCGGAAAATACATATACGTCGCCTTCGCGGATAAAACGTGCCAACGGTGTCTGGTCAGAAAAATTGGCTTGTTTATGATGAACAACATAACGTCTATCCCCATATGCCACTTCCATTCGATCATTTCCGTCTTCTACTTCCTGTATTACGCTCGAAATCATAGTCTCCATTAATGCATGAGCAGGAAAGTCAATCGTTTTTGCCAGAACGGCTGGCAACTCTTGTTTAATAGATTTTAGCACCCCCTGCAAAAAAGCACCTAGCACATTACCATAGTCACAATCTGTGAGACCAAGATTCCCTCCTAAACATGTAACAGCGATATAACAGGAAGTAAGCGGCTTTGCCTGTTCAAAGCGGTCATAAAAGTATCGCAGCAGCATAAACGTAAAATCACTCATTCTCCCTATCTCTTCAGATAATTTATCAGCTGGCATTCTGAGCAATTCCGGTCTCTCCTGCAGGGCGCGAAGATCAAGAATGCCATTCAACTCGCCGTACCTCTTCTCCCATAAAGCAAGCTTTGTATGAAACATCTCCTCTGTTATCACTTCTGCAGGAAAGAGGGAAAGAACCGTAGCACCGCGTTGCTCAAGTGATTTTTGGTATACACGCCATTTATCACCCCCATCCTGTACAAGGACGATTCGTTTTCCTTGAAGCGGAAACAATGCTGTCCTTTGAGGGAGTGATACGGGTACAAGTTCTACAGTAAAACGGTCAGACTGAAGGGGATGAAGGGGTCGGTGGATAGGCTGTGAGAATAGAGCTGGCATAGTTTCCTTATTAAATTCCTTCCACTCTTCCAAAACAAGAAAATAGTTAATGCCCCCAAGTCCAAACGCGCTTACCCCTGCGCGTCGAGTGCCTTCTTCCCTGCTTCCCCATATCCTGGCCTCCGTAGCAAGATTAGGCAGCAATAGAGAAGAGCGACGATCCGTATAGCTGGGCGGAATAACCTTTTCATGTAAGGCTAGTACTGTTTTAATAAGACCAATTATGCCTGCTGCGGAGCTGAGATGTCCGATTTGTGACTTGATAGCACCGATGGAATATGGTTTATAGTTATGATAGTCCCCAAATACCATTTGATATGTGCTCATTTCAGTTTCATCACCTAGGCGAGTTCCGGTGCCGTGTGCTTCTATATGCGAAAGATCCGCAGCTTTCAGATGCGCTGCTTGTATCGCTCTCTCAATGGAGCGTTTTTGCCCTTGACTGCTCGGCGCAAGCACTGAAGTCCCTCTTCCATCACTGGAAGCACCAATGCCACCAACAACAGCATAAATATGATTGTTGTCACGAATGGCATCAGACAACCTTTTTAGCACGATAGCTCCTGCTCCTTCCGCTGGCACAAATCCATCAGAATCTTGATGAAATGGCGGTATGCCTTTTGTAGACAGGGCACCTATAACGTGCAGCGTCAAGTTATATTCAGGAACCAAATGATGCGCGACACCCCCAGCAATAACAACATCCGCAAGATTGGCGCGCAGGTGATGAACAGCAGCTTCCACAGCAGCCAGAGACGAAGCACAAGTAGCATCGACTGATAGAATACTTCCGCCCGCCCCTAGAACCTTTGCCACATAATAGGCATTTGTTATGCCTGTGCTTGCTGCGTAAAAATCATATGTTTGCACATTCTCTTGCTTATAATGAGAGATCATGCTCTGGAGCACCTTTGAACTTATATCCAAGGATACACCCTTTTTTTGAAAAACTGTACGGACACGCTTCATGTAGTCTGTAAAAAACACTAGCTTATTTTTAGCATTTTCCGATTCTCGAATCGGTAATTGGCCAAATACAACATCAATTCTGCTTTTATCCGCTTCTAGATTCGTTAGTCCTGCTTGCCCGGCCGCCTCCATAGCAGCTAGCAGGGAAAGGGTAACGCCCCCGTCCAGACAGCTCAGCTCCTCTGCGGAAAGTCCCCATTCCTCTGTGTTAAGCTCCGGTATTTGTACGACTCCTGCCAGACGTGACGGAGCGTACGTATTCAATTCTTCATTCTTGGCAATGATTTTGTCAAAGCTCCATTTTCGCTCCGGTAAATTGCCAAAACTTCGGTAGCCGAGCTTTGTATGCTTCCAAAACAGCTCAAGGTTCCCTGAACCAGGAACAATTGCCCCCATGCCGACAATAGCAATTGGCTCTGTCGACATGCACAAATCCCCAACTTGGTGTTTTAACGATATAGCCCGAGCGCTTAAAATAGCATGATAAGCAGCTGGAGCAATTCCTGTATCACTTACTGCGCTGAAACCAGACGTATTTTCATTATAAAATAATGTCAGTGCTTCCCTTACGATTGCTATCATCCCAGATGCAGCCTGCAGGAATCCAATATGAGGCACACAGGATGTGACTGACACATTCCCTCCCCGCTGTTGAACCTCGTATACAGAGGAGAGTCCTTTTAACTCAGCCTTTTCCCAAAAGCTAAGACCACGATTCCGACTCTCAATCCTCGTCACACTGCCAGGGGAGAGTCCTGCGCGTTGTAAAGCCTGTCGGGCAGCTTTTTCTACAGCAAGCGCGACGTCTCGTTCGTTCGTACGATTGTGTATGACGGAAGATGCAATTCCTTCTATATATCCGTATACCTTTCTCTCTCCAATATCATTCTCACGCATCAGAACGATTGCCGCTCCCCCCTCGCCTAAAACCGGCGTAAAAGAGAAGGATGGGTCTTCCATATATTCTACAATGCTGGATGCTGTAATAAGCGGGGAAATTCCAGCAACTACAGCAAACTCGCACACATTTTCACGAAGTGCAAGAACCGCCTCCTCGACCGCGGCCAAGGAACTGCAAGTTCCAGCATCAATTGCGGTATGACCGCCGTGCATATTGTACAAGTTCGCGATTCTCCCAGCAACGATACTAGCAGATGTTGTCATCGTATCAGGACGGATCGGGGGTACTGTTTGCTTATGCAGCGCTAACACTTCATCGCGTATACTTGCCAAGCGGGGAGAGACATCCTGTAATGCCAATTCTAATATGTGGGTGAACTCTCCTTGACGAATACGCGGACCGTGATCTGTTTCCGGTGAAGGACCAAATGTACTAGATGCAACGTACACTCTCCCTTTTGCTGCAAGCTCCGTTCCCTGCTTGATTCCTCCATCGCGCAGCGCCTCATGCATAACAGAAAGTCCTACCTTCTCCATTGGATGCATATGGCGAATTTGTTCTGGCGGAATCGGGAAATCACGGTAATCAATCTCAGGAATTTCGACAAGCACCCCAACATTCTCCCCTTTTCCTCCCAACCCCCAGCAGACTTCATACATATTTCTATCAAAGCGCTCTAGTGGAATACTTCCCGTCACCAGCTTACCCTCTGACACTAGTTCCCAGAACCCTTGCAATGTATGGGCACCAGGCACTCTACATGACATGCCGACGATGGCAATTCGTGTTTTCACGCTCATTCCTCTCCCTTCCCCCTGTCTGTTTCACCAATTGTCAGTGACTGATCTAGCTTCACTGCAGCATCCGTTCCCTTCTATCTGCTTCCAGACATCTCTTTCCAATAAGCCAGTACGCGTCCGTGCCTATCAATGAGGGTGAGATCAGCCCGATACTCTGTATATCGCATGGACAACAGCTCCACAATTAAATACTTTTCTCGCTGATGTATATCATCACTGCAGCATATCATATCCCCTATATCGCTTATCCTGACTTTCCGTCCATACTGATACCACCAGGTGTAAACAGCGACGAAGCATGCGACCTCGGTCAAAGACTGGAATCGTTCAGCAAGAGTTTTATCCATCTGTTTCATGTTCACTTTCGCAATCATACCCCAACTTCCATCATGCTGCAGCCATTCAATAACCATACCTGCTCCTAAAAACGCCCTGCTTTCCTCCTGTACCCCAGCATACTGCAATTGACTTGCTGCGCGTTGGTTCATAGCTCGGATTGTTTCTGTAAAATCAGATCGCAGCCTATGAGTCGTTGGCTTATAGGCTGCAATCCACTTTTTTGACTCGAGCTCGGGATTAGAGGGCATTATTCGAAAAAAGACGGTTTCTCTCCTTCTGTTAATCGAGTCTGGAAATACGTTATAATTTTTCGGAGGGTATGATAATCACGGACGCGAAAACCTGATTCTTGTTCCAAGCCAAATTGTTGCCGGACATCTGCTAAAATAGCGACTTGCTTGACTGTGTCAATGCCAAGGTCGGCTTCTAAATCCAGGTCAAGTTCCAGCATGTCTGCTGGGTATCCTGTGCGTTCTACAATACGATCTACGATAACCTGGCGTACGTCCTGCTCTGCGAAGAGTGTAGATTTTTTGACGTTGCTTTCAGTTGCCGGCTGCGGCGGTTCTTCGTTTACAAAAGACTTTCTTGCGGCATATACCGCCTCTGTTCGTTTTGAAAACTTCTCTGGCTCCTTCCATACCGTCGCCTGTTGCTCCAATTGCGGCTGCATTGCGTCTTGCAGTGCTGTCGGCTCCTCTACCACTCTTAAGCTGTCCGACACGGGTACCTTCACCTCTTTGCTGCCGGATTTCAATTGTACAAATGCATCAATCATGTCTCGTAACGACTTGAGGAATAAAAGGGTCGCATCATCTTCTCCCTTTCCCGAAACAACTTTGGATACCCCTTGCAGTAAACCGGCTGCGGCAGTTGTCTCTTCACTTGTTTGGTTTTTATATTCCATGCTCTTAACCGTCCTTTCTTTATTAGCAGATACAGGTGTTAATCGGCCTTTTCCATGTACAAACATACAAGCCAGTGCGCGGTGAATTTGTTCAACTTCGCCAATCTTAGGATGCAAAGAGGCTTGCACATAAAAGTCTTTCCCTTCCAATATTTCTGAAATAAACGTACTAATTGCCCACTTAGGGCCACATTCTATAAACAATTGCATCCCCGCCTCATGGGCATTCTCAACTGCCTGCTGCAGGCGGACAGGTTCAACAAATTGACTTTCGAGCAATGCCGGATAATCATCAACACGCAGATAACGAAGACTGCTTCCCGTAATCGTTGAGATGATATCGTACACTGGTTGATAGAATGTACACGTATCTAATGCACTCCGATACGGATTTCTTGCATGTGAAATCAGCAAAGAATGATAGCCATGCGATACAGGAAGCAACTCTGTCTGGATACCCGCCTTTTCATAGATACCACGCAAAGCCCGAATTGCTTCGGTTTCCCCTGACACAATACACATCCGTGGACTGTTGTCGGCAGAAATATCACAATAGCCGCTCACTTCCTTAAAGTACTCCCTCGCTTCCATGGCACTGCAGTAAACTGTCAGCATTTTTCCTGCATCCTCTGTTGATAAGGAGAGGACTGACAACGTTCTTTCTCTTACCACCCTGAGGGCATCTCGAAGTGACAGAGCTTCAGCGGCGACAAATGCGGCCAACTCCCCTGCGCTCTGTCCAATTGCTGCATCAAATTCTAATCCGTACGCCCGCAGTAACGTAAACATGGCACAATTTATAGCGAACACCGCACAATGAATATCCTCATCCGTTTGTTGAAAATCCTTTGAACGCTCCGTGAAAAAAGTACTGCTCAAGGTTCTCCCGCATAGCACCTGATATTCTTCGTCTACCTGCGCCATAAACTCAGCTGCCAAAGGGAAGTGCTCGAGCGCTTCTCTCAGCATGTTTGGGTATTGGCTCCCTTGACCAGGAAAGACAACCGCAACTTTCAAGTTCGGATCGATTTCAGCTGTGAATATCCCTTGTTGCCGTAAAAAGTTAAGATTAATTCCTTTAGAAATAGCTGTTACAAGTAGTCTGGTCTTTCTTAACAGCTCCCGTGAATTGTTGGCAACGATGGCCACGCGATACAGACCGGGATGCATGGGAGGAACGGCCTGCTGCATCCTGCGTATCACTAACAAGTACTTCTCATCAGGCTGTTTTTCTAGAGTTTGCGCAGCCTGAAGCAAGCTCAAGGCACAATCTGAGAGGCTCGCCCCCTGTGTGACTGCAATCGGCAGAACATTGCTGCACTGCGAAGTTTCATGGGAAAGGAAAGAATCAAACTGCTGCTCGGTCACTTTATATTCTTCGAGTATCATATGACTGTTAGCTCCGCCTAATCCAAATCCGCTTACTCCAGCCCTCCGCGGTTCATGATATTCCGTCTCCCATCGCTCACAGGATGTCACAACTTGGATTATTTCCCTAGTACTGTTCAGCTTTGGATTTACAACTTCTATATTAATAGACGGCGGGATTACTCCCTCACGCAAAGCAAACACGGTTTTCATTACCGCCGGAACAGCAGCAGCGGCCAATAGATGACCTATATTCGATTTTACTGATCCGATTTGCAGTGGTTTTGTTCTATCCGTACCATACGCCTTCAAAAGCGCCTCAATCTCAGTTGCATCTCCCATGACCGTTCCTGTACCATGGCACTCCACGTAATCAACTTGTTCCGGAGACACCCTGGCCTGCCTAAGCGCCTGCACCATTGCACTTGCTTCACCTTCGAGCGACGGCGAGAGAATAGAACCGCTTTTCCCATCAGATGTAGCTGCAACCGAGCGAATAAGAGCAAGTATATTCTGTCCATCACGTTTTGCATCCGATAAACGTCGCAAAACAAAGAATCCTGCTCCTTCTCCGGGAACAAAGCCATCTGCCCGTGCATCAAACGGCCGAATCCCATCAGCTGATAATGCTTGAATTCCGCATCCCCCCACATAAAATTCTGGGGTCATATCAGCATTAATGCCTCCTACTAACACAACATCACTTTTTTTATGACGAAGAGATTGCACAGCAGCTAAAAAAGCAAGGTGGGTTGAACAACAGGCACCATCGATGGCCAGCTGCGTTCCCTTAAAATTAAAATGCTTTGCAACACGGCCGGCTGCAAGACTGCCTAAATAGCCCGCCAGCGTATCTTCTGTAATCTTTGGACGCTGATCCATAAAACATTGTTCTGCCTCATCCAAAATACAGCGCTGTAGGGCAGGAGAAATGATGTCTTCCTGCTCTTCTAGAACTCTCGCAAAAATATTGCGGATTTCCTGATAGTTTACACGAACATCAGCAAGAAGCTTTTTAGTTTGGTAAGGTAAAAATCCCAGCATAACAGACACTTTATCTCCATCCCGTATGTTCGGATCATAACCGGCATTTTGAAGGGCTTGTTCAACACAAGTTAAAGCAAGGTGATGAGCTTCATCAATATATGGGACAGAGGATGGGGGGATTCGCCACTTTAAAGGGTCCCGCTCTGTCTGGGAAAGAAACCCGCCTAACTTTGTATAAGATTTTTCTGGAACTGCCCGGGAACTATCATAAAAGAATTCACTGTCAAATCGTTCATGGGGGATTTCTGTAACCGAATCCTTTCCTTGCAGCAAGTTTGACCAAAATGTTTCCTTATCAGCAGCATCAGGAAATATCCCTGACATCCCAATAATCGCGATTGGCTCCTCCTCTAAATCGGAATATACTCCTGTTTTACATGCTGTATATTGGGAAGAATATGCCTCCAGCACAGCATGATAATTAATTCCTCCAAAGGCAAAAGAGCTAATGCCTGCCCGTGGTAAGAATGTTCCTTCTTGTGGCTGCAATGCAATCGGTTGTAAAGGAACGGTAAATGGAGTGGATGCAAGCTGCATTTGTGGGTTTGACGTATGAAAGCTAACTTGGGGAGGAATGAGTCCATGGTACAGCGTCAATATCGTTCGCAACAGTCCCGCAGCTCCTGCAGCCGCCCCTAAGTGACCAATATTTGCTTTCACTGATCCAAGGATAATGCGATACGAGGCTTCTTCATGAAAGCTAGAGAGAGCTTTCACTTCACTCACATCTCCTAACTGTGTGCCTGTAGCATGACATTCAATATAGCTAATTGTTTTCGGATCTACATGAGCGTCTTCATAAGCGCGTTTCATCGCAAGAGCCTGGCCTTGATGATCCGGCGCAAGCAGAGACCTTCCACTCCCATCAGAAGAGCTGCCGATCCCTTTAATGACAGCATAAATATGCTCTTCATCCCGTACTGCGTCCTCCAGCCTCTTTAAGGCAAACATGGCTGTTCCTTCCCCTAGAAGTGTTCCATCCGCCTCCCCATCAAGCGGTCGGATAATAGACTTCGACAAGCCGCCTAGCTTAGAAAAAGCAATCATGTTCAGCGGGGTCAAAATTTCGCTTGCCCCTCCGACAAGTGAAAGATCCACACTTCCTTCCTGCAGCGAGCGAATTCCTATCTCCAGCGCAGCAAGAGAGGAAGCGTATCCAGCATCAACAGCAATGTGAGGACCTTTTATATCGAAATACTGCGCAATTCGGCCACACGCAACGCTTGCGAGTGAATGAACAATTAAATTTTCAACCCCCGTTGAGTTTAGAGACTTGCCTATACTATGCTTTATAGAACCTATAACTCTTTCCTGGATGTTATTAGGTAAGGATAAAAAGCTTGAACTCACCTTGAGAGCCTCAAGCATTACATCTCTATGAATTTGTAAACCAGTATCCTTTTGCCATCCTGATCCAATAGACCCAATGTAAATTCCGGTCCGATCCGTTGGCAGCAGCCGAACACTCTCTAACGCCTGTGCACCTGCATCTAAAATCATAAATTGCATCGGACTGCTTGCTTGCACCTCAGATGGCGGAATGCGAAATTTTTTCCAATTAAACTCATAATTTTCAATTGCTCCAGCTGTAATCGAGTATGTTTTATCTACTGCATCAGAATCTGAGTCGTGAAAAACCTCCCAATTCCATCTATGGTGAACGTTTAGGGACCGTAACGATGTATGTCCCTCCCTATTATTCTCCCAAAACTGCTGCGGCGTAAACGCATCGGGCAAAACACAACCAAGTCCGACAACCGCTATTTCTTTTCCATACTGATTCAACTACTATTCCTCCTTGCCTGAATACTGTCTCACTTCCTTTAAGGAATGGACCCTTCCCCCGTCCTTACCTTCCTCCCCCACGCTTTAGACAATAATCTGAAACTATAAAAAGAAGACCAGTTACAAGAATATTCAGTAAGCAGCAGTTCTATTCATTCACTATAGATCTTCACACTTTTTGGCTATTGGAAATACATGAAGGAATCGGGCTGAGGGTACAAGAAGTTCGCGTAAAGAAAACTCACCGACTGGCGAGCCTTGCCCTTTGAGCCCTACTTATACTGTATTCCTAACATTTCCGACTACGTCGAATTTACTTCCAGCTGGAAATTTATACATTCCTACAGTGTAAAAAGAAAAGAAGCAAATCACTTACTGGATTGTAAACAATTCACTTCTTTTCTTTTTTTGTATATTAATCAAACCCTCATACTTACTCAAAGTAGGTACTTTCTCAACACTCTCGTTACACGTCAATCAATTAAATATTATCCTATTAAGGTCTTTATATTAATATTTTTAGACGTTTAATTAGACTGCTTCTTGTTTCTGTTCATTAATGCTTCTAATTTTCTAACAGCTAGGTTGAACTCATTTTTAGATAGTTTCCCCTGTGCATACAATGAGCATAACATCGCATAAGCAATTGGCTTCGTATCCACTTCGATATGAGTAAAAACATCAACATCTGAATTTCCACTATGACCAATGTTCGCTTGTACTTGGGTTGATTCCTCATCATTTGTTGTATTAAGATATCCGAACATAATCATTCATTCCTTCTTTTCCTATACACATGGTATAAAAAGGGAAAGGATATTATCTTTATATCGTTTCCCCTTCTATTGGCATTACTATAAAACTTGATTAGGCGCCCTTTTCTGTACTTATTCTTCTTCTTCTTCAACATTTACTCTTACATTAACAGTAGAATTGCCACTATTCTGTACAGAAGCTGTATTAGTATTGCGATCAACAATTCTATTTGTGTTATCGTTATCAGAGCGGACATTTGTTTCTTGCTCATTCTCAAATCTGTTCCACATTGTATTTATCCCCCCCCCTTGTAATCTGTATTCGTTATACTATATGTAAAATTCATCAAAAAGATTGGACAGGTTACCAAATATGATAGAACATAAAAAAATTTTTTATAAAATAGGATTATGTAAGAATGGACATACATCATAACCACATCAAAAAGCCCTCACGTACGGACACAAAAAAACTTTTTATTAATGTAAAAAAGAAAGTCCCTGGCTGATGAAGCAGGAACTTTCTTAATTGATTTTGCGTTCAAATGAAGCGCTGGTTATACCATTAAGAAGCTGTCAATTGAAAATACAATTCTAGACAGATCCCTAATCCTCTAAGAAACTATGCTTTTCCACTTTCTCATAACTAACACTAGGAAAAACTAACACTCTTTTATTTACCAAGTTTACTTTTGAAGTACTAGCATACTCTGTCTAAATGTTGCTCGATTGCTCCAGATAAAATCCACAGCCTCTTTTTCAGTTAAGAAAGTTTCTCCCTCGTCGCAGTACTCGGCCCCTTTACCGTGCACACTCCACTGCCCTTCTTTCAACATGAGTGTCCACACCCCTTTTCGTTTACGGTCCTCAAACACAATGTAATGCTTTTGTAACATCTCATCAAACGAAGCAAACTGAGTAAAGTTAGAAATTGTAGCTATAATATCTTTCTTTGTTCTCATCCTCTTACCAACTCCCTGAAATAAATTTTATAAATTCAGTAAACAATTTCATTAATAAAGAAATCATTTAGATAATAATACAATATATTCCTGCTTTTTGTATATTTCACCATTTATTGCTAATCGCTTCGTTCCTTAGTCTTTGACTTGACAGGGCTGCTATATGGGGATATTGCTACTTTGAGGAAACAAAAAATCAGACAAATTAGTATGCAATAAACCACACTTTGTCTGACGCAAATTCATCGCCTCCATCTCAAGCCATACTCTTGAGGAAGAAGTGCTCCTTGCGTATTTTGATAGAAACCAACCATGACTTTTATATCAAGCACAATCGTATTAGTTTTTATAACATTCTAACTTAAAACACTTCTTTTCCTCTTACACTCTCGTATTATACTCACCTCAGCTTCCGGCGTTAATCGCTTTTATAAAATAAAAAGCATCCCCCGAAGGAATGCTAAATTTAAATTAGCCCACTGCATTTTCAATATCTTCAAGGGTAAAAATCTCGAAATTTACTGCCTCAAGCGATGAAATATGTTGAGGATTAATAAATATATTATCAAACTGAAGCATTCCCCTCAGAATGTTTCCAAACTCATCTGTAATGTGTATCGCGAACAATTCAGGATGCATGCTAACTATGTATTCCTTTCCGCTATCCATAATTACCTTGGTTTTAACTTTTTGTAACATTACAGCACCCCCTGTTTAAATAATTGTATTCTTCTTATGAATAGGATTTTCCTCCTATGGCACCCTTAAAACATCTTATATTATCCATTATTTTTAAATTTATTACACTTTTATACTCATGAAACATTTTAAACCTTCTTTTCTTTTGAATACCCCGTAAATTTACTTTCCACTGTCTAAGTTTAGCTTTCGCCATTTTATCCTGAGTCTTTTAAGAACGGACTTCTATAAGGGTAACGACTCCGATGACTGCTTTTTTCAAGATGATAAAAAGAATGAGAGCCGTATAGAAAAAGTCCCTCCGTGCAGGAGAGGACTTCGTTCATTTATATCAAGCTTGTATTTAAGAAAAAAATTTCTGTAATACAATAAAAACTATACTATTTTATTGTATAGAGTCGCTTGAAGCCGTCATTGCAGAAGTTGCAGTAGCTTGTGCCTGCTGAACTTTTGCTTGTGCCATTCTAACCTCCTGTTGTTCTTGCTTAACTTTTTGCTGCGCTTGCAGTAATTGTTGCGTTTCTATTTCCACCTGTTGTTGTGCTTGCAGTAATTGTTGATTCTCTAATTGCAGTTGTTGATATGCCTCCTGGACATCCTGCTGTGCTTGTTGTAATCGTTGATTTGGATGAGAGTTAGTAGCTTGGATACTTTTTAGTTCCTGTTCCGCTTGTTGGACATCTTGAATAGCTTGTTTTAATTGCTCCTGTGGATTTTTTTGTGTCATAAAGCAAAAGCCTCCAAATAATTATTATTTTGATACTTAAACTTCCGACAATTATTGTGCGCATTATACCGCTTTCTATACTATAGCTTAATTCAGCCGATTCACTATACCCTTTTTTAAGATGACTTGGTTTACTAAAGAAAACTCGCTGATTGGCGAGCCCTGCTCTTGGACGAAGCCAAGGGCATAGTGGTCCTTATACTTTATTGCTAAAATTTCTCTCTACGTTACATTCTCCTCCAGCTAGAAATTTATATCTTAAGGTGAAATAAAAGCACTCCCGAGGGAATGCTCAAATTCACTTAAAGTATTTCAGTAAGGCGGCTTGCGCCTTTACGGGTTACACTAGTATTAGAGTCAAACCAAACTGTTAAAACTTTATTGTCCTGCCCCCCTGTTGCTTTTTTCACACCCAGTAAATAGCCATCTTTCTCAAGTTGAAGAACTGCTTCCTTAAAGATCCTACCCTCCAATTCAGTTGTAGCGCTATTAATGTTACTGAGATTAGCTGTTTCTTTATTGAACTCTTCATAAATTGCTCTTAAAATTTGATCCATTGCATTAATACCAACACCCCCTTTTTCATATCTTTCCTCTTATCCGAAAAGCAGTATCACCCTTCTGAAAAAATAAGGGAGCAATTATTAAAGTAAGCATGTGCTACTATACACACTAGTTTAAAGTAAAAAGAATATGTCCATAACAGAGTTATAAGGAAGATGGTTAGGGGTTAGATAAAACATGAGTTACTTACAGGTTCTAATTGAACTCACAGTTGGATACTTAGCTCTTTTCATGCTTGTGAAATGGCTAGGAAAAACACAAATTAGTCAGATCACTACTTTCGATTTTATATCTGCCCTGGTATTGGGAGATATAGTTGGTGGGGCTATATTTGATGGAGATGTCGGCCTTTTAAAACTCCTCTTAGCAATCGGATTATGGGGTCTCCTTATTTTTATTACCGAGATTGTTACACAGAAATTTCGAAAACTGCGCTATATACTAGAAGGAAAACCTGCCATCATTATTAACCAAGGAAGATTAGATTGGAACGAAATGAAAAAGAACCACTTGGATATTAACCAATTACAGCAATTATTGCGCTCCAAAGATATTTTCTCACTTCAGGGTGTAGAATATGCCATATTGGAAAATGATGGAAGTATTAGTGTTTTACAAAAAGCAAATGCTGGTGAACAAAAGAAAACTCTCCCCCTTACTATTATTAGTGATGGCGAGGTTATCCTCAAAAACCTCCAGAAAGCAGGTTTAAATAAAGACTGGCTGTATCAGCAGCTAAATACTCATGGGATAAGTCAACCTGCAGAAATCAGTTATGCAGAATGGCAACCAGGAAAAAACCTTTTTATTCAAAAGTATTGGCCATGACACTATTAAAGGAATGCTACAAAAAACAGAATATAGGGAGGTCCTAATCCCTCCCTACTCATACATTACAAGAAAGATTAGCAGCATATGAACTTCATTCAAGGAATATTTTTGTTTTCGTACAAAAGTTCAAGGTCTGATATTAATTTACTTTTGAAGCTAATGTGCAGTATTTCACAAAACTTGAGAAGTTGCTTTCTCTACTCGTTTCATAAAGAGAATGAGGTTAGACAAATGACAAATCAAGAACAATATCCCAAAAGGGCTAATGAATTGTATGACCAAATCGCTGCTGCACATAGCGAAAAAGTAAAATTTTGGAGTGGAAATGTCGTTTTCACTTGGCAGTGATGGTTAGGAGTTGTTTTAGCAGTTGTTCCGTGAATTTTATACTGTATTCCTAAAATTTCCGACTACGTCGAATTGACTCCTGTCTGGAAATTTATACTTCTTACAGTGAAAAAAGAGAGCTATGCAGCTCCCTTGTGGTAAATGTTTAAATTTCTATAACAATTTTACGTTTTAAAAAAATTCACATTTCTCAAGCGAAGAAATGAAAGCCAGTAATAATTATACCCCAAAGAGGTACGCTCAACAGGGATCCCCATAGAAGCCCTTTAAACATATTTCCTTCCTGTTCCAGAGGAGTTTGATAGATTGTTGATTGAATATTGATAACTCCTTGTCCATTTTGACTTTGCTCAAGTATAATCATTTGGCTTCGCCTTCCTTTCCATCACTATTCTCATCATAACAGTTTACAGATTACCTTTATTAAATGAAAACTTGGTGAAAAATCTAAATATGAATCGATTCCAAAAGCATCCTTAAATAACTATGAAACAGAGCTTCACCATGTTCTCTCCATCATTCTAACTGCTATTAAATTAAGATTTAGCTATCTTTAACTTTGTATACTCATTATAAATGAAAACGCTTTCTTTGTATATACTTTTTACAAACTTTACGTTTACTAATTAAGAAAAGCGGACAAGGCCCGCCTTTTATGGCAACGTAGGGGTGGGCCGGAGTAAAAGGCGCTTTTTGCCTTTTGCGGAGATTCAGCCTGGAGTCTGCCTGTGTTGGGCCTTGGGAGCTAGACATCACCCCGAAAAGCTATCCTTTCTTATCCTGTAAAGAAAACTCGCCGAATGGCAAGCCCTGCTCTCGGGCGAAGACAGAGGTGTAGCTCTACTTATACTGTATTCCTAAAATTTCCGGCTACGTCGCATTCACTTCCAGATGGAAATTTACACCCTTTTGCAGTGTGAAATAACAAGCTTATATCATCCAAGTTAAGATATGACCATAAAAAGGGCAGTCGGTTCTGATCTGTTCACACATTCTTCTCACCGCCTTTCAATTTCAAGGCAAAAGAAAAAAGACCGGAAATAGGACTCTTCCAGTTATAAAGCTATTCAATAACGCTCTTAACCAACCAGATAAGTGCAATCCATAATGGAATAGAGATTACCAATCCCCAAAGGCATCCTCTCGCAAAATTCCCTTCTCTCTCCATAATATCGACCTCTCTTTTTTGACTTATTATTAAGATAGTCAGGTTTAGAGGAAATAAAACCAATTGCAAATAAAAAGGACGGCTAAGAGCGGCCCGTAAATTACTAACAATGATGTTTTGATTCGATTCAACTCGTTCCCCACTTAAACAAATCTTGTCAGGCTTTAGTAACGGCACATTAAGGAATAACTATACATTTTATGTTCTCACAATAGCCTAGTACGTTTTTCCCCTGTTTTTAAGAGTAGTACCATGTTAAAGAGAGATGTTTAATTTATCAATATTCTGATAAAACTGATAAATAGGTATGATGATATCTAAAAGTGAGGTGTGTCGAATTTGAATCAAGCTGCTAAATTGTTGGCACAAAGAGCATTAAGAGCGAAATTCGAACTTGTCTCCCAAACAGCGGCCGATATGTACAATGTCTATTGTCGGGAAGGAAAGATTGGCCATATCTATCGTGAGCATAGATGTAGCAACTATAGGTGCGTTGATGTTGATCATAGTGAATCATTTGCAGCTTCTACAAAAGATAAATGGGAAGCTGCTGAAGAATTATGGGAACACGTTATGACTTCTCCTTTTTGCCACTCAGCAGTACTGTTGAGTGATTTTTTGTGTATAAAGAAAACGCCTCGGCAAATAGCCAAAGCGCGCCATAACATATTAGGGGTAAGTTCATTATAACACATTTTCCCTATTTTGGTAATTTAAACAACAAAAAGCGGTCTAGAATAAATAAAAAGAGAGCTATGCAGCTAGCTCCCCCTGGTAAATGGTTAAATGTCTATAATAATTTTACGTTAAAAAAATTCACATTTCTTAAGAGAAGAAATGAAAACCAGCAATGATTATACCCCAAAGAGGTACGCTCAATAACGATCCCCACAGAACTCCTTTAAACACACTTCCTTCCTGTTCTAGAGGAGTTTGATAGACTGTTGATTGGGCGTTGATAACTCCCTGTCCATTTTGCATTTGCTCAAGTATAATCATTTGACTTCGCCTTCCTTTCCTAGCACTATTCTCATCGTAACTGTCTATAGATTACCTTTCTTACATGAAAATTTGGTAAAAAACCTAAATATCACTTACTTTCACAAATTCAACTTTGTACATTAATTACAAATAAAAACGCTTTCTTTGTATAGACCTTTTACAGATCTTTTAAACCCACACTTTTCTTAAAACAACACCCCCATCTTATCCGAGCCCAGATTTAAACATAAAAGAGCAGCCAGAGCCGCTCTTTATTTACAAAAGCCTATTTATTAGATCTTGCCTAGTGTGAAAAATATTAACCACCATATAACCGGCAATACACTCCACAAAACCAATTGTAAATATTTCTTCTTCATGAAGATGATCCATCCCATAATAATTGAAACAATAACAAATAGCGGGTAACTTGTTACAAAGATAGTTGCTACTGATGCAAATGCATCCTCAGCAAATGCCATGGCCCAACCCATAAACCAAAACAATGTTGATAATACCGCCACAATCTGGGTAATAATTAACCAAACCAACGATATAATTTTAATTCGTTTCTCTTGAGTCCCCATCGCTTACCCTCCCTGTTAACCCTGCCCGCTCCTTTCACTACAGAACATCCGCTTCACTATTCGGTTTTCCCACTTACATATTTATCCAACATTACTTTACTTGTTGTCATTATGTTTTCTGGGAAGGATTGAATATCAAAATATCTAAGTTCTTTACTCTCTTCATCAAGTCTAATCTCTCCAGTGATATCAGAAGAATAGTAACAAATAATAACATTATATACTTGATCACCATTAGGGTATTCATAATACATTTGGTCCCCTGAAAAAATATGAAAAAGCTTTAATTCCCCCACCGTTAACCCTGTTTCTTCAAAAATCTCTCTTCTCGCTGTATCCTCAATCGTTTCACCAATTTCCATAAAACCACCCGGTAACCCCCAGTCGTTTGTATCTGTTCTATGCTGCAACAGAATTCTGCCTTCAGTATCGAGTAAGATCACACCTGCAGCAGTTAATATTAATGGACGAGTTCCTACAGCAGATCTTAATTCTTGAATGTAATTCATGTTAAATCCTCCTATGACACTAACCTCAGTTCAATTTTATGAATACCTTTTTAACTTTTCGCCTCTTATTAAGTTTTCATCTATTCTCTTATAGACAACAGCAGTTTTGGCAACAAAGTCATGGATAGCGCGTCTATCTTTTCGAAATATCACCATAAAAATACTGATCACATATGTAGTTCCTAATGTAAGCATACCTAATCCTACTTTTCCAATAAATTCTCGAACTAGCATTGTACGAAAATTCAGCTGTTTTCCGTCTATCTTAATCAATTTTAACCCTAATACAAGCCTACCAATTGTGCCACCTTTTAAAATTAAAGGTATTAATGCGAAATAAATCCCATCAATCCATAGGGATTTCCAGCCTTTATAAAATGTATCAGAGTGATTTGCCGTAAGAAAAAAGGATATAGTGACTAATACTGCTGTTACACAAAACACATCTATGACGATTGCAGAGAATCGCTTTCCTACGCTTGCAAAACACATTGTCTGTTGGATATTCTGCTGTCTAACTACTACATATTTAGCCTTAGCATACATATACTGAAATCTCCTTATATAGCTTTTCATTCTTAATAATTCTTTAGAGAATACATTTATGTTAAATTGTGCATTGGAATAAATGTAAATAACTCCCTTGTAAGTGTACGCTTTTTATGTCTAATTAGCAATATATAGATTTATTCAAAATAAAAACCGCTCACCCATTGGCAAGCGGCATACATAAAAGTGGATAAAGCTTTTGCTTCATTCAGCTACTTCGTGTGCTCAGTCGTGCAGGACCCATGACCCAAATCGTACTTAAGCGTTGATCATTGCATTCAGGATAGGTTTTACTCTCTCGTCCTTTATCTCATAATAAATCTCTAAACCTTTGCGCGTTCCTGAAATAATCTTGGCAGTCTTTAATTTTGATAGATGTTGACTAACTGTACTTTGCGGCGCTTCAAGCTCTTCGTAAAGAGAGGTTACATTTGTTGGTCCTTTTTCAATCATAAATTTCACAAGCGCAATTCGTGCAGGATGGGCTAATACCTTTAAAATTTCCGCACTGTCATTAAACTTTTCAATGTTCATTCTACTACTCTCCTAACTTTATTTATCGACTATAATGCAATAATATTCGAAATTTATGAAGAAAGTATGAAATTTTCCTAATAACTTTTTTATTCAACCTCTAATCTTATACTTTCTTACAATGCAAAAAAGCACCTGATTTCCACCAGATGCTTCAAAATAATTCGGTTTGGTAATATAACCCTTAAGCACTAACTACCGCATTAAGGATATTTTCTACCCGTTTGTCCTTTACCTCATAATAAATCTCCAAACCCCTACGTGTTCCCGAAACAATCTTAACAGATTTTAATCTTGATAAATGCTGGCTAATGGTGCTTTGCGGCATTCCGAACGCCTCATAAAGGGTAGTTACATTTACCGGACCTTTTTCAATCATAAAATTCACAAGCGCGATTCGCGTAGGGTGGGCTAATACTTTTAAGACTTCTGCCCCATCATTAAATCTTTCAATTTGCATATACATTCACTCCTCTAATTTTTCTTTCCCGTGAACGGCAGCTGGCTAGCTTGATAGCATTCGCTATTTTAGCCCCTAAAGCTTTGCGTCCCAAGTTTTCACAAGGTTTGCCCTTAATAATTATAATTTTTTGTCGAGTTTTAGTACAGAGAAAAATATTACAAAATTTTTATAACTGGTTCTAAAAAAATAGCAATTAACACGGAACTTTACACATTCTATATATTTATCTTAATATTTTTTTCGTTTTCTCCAAAAGAAAAAAGCATTCACTATATGAATACTTCGTATTATTATAATGAAGTTAAGTTGAAATGTATAGGTAAAACCAATGAAAGAACCGATTAAACAAGGATACGGTCTAGACAAAGTATACAGTTACAAAGAGCACCCTGATAAAATTTTCGTTACTTATAACCCTTGAGATAAAGAATAATAATAGTTAGAACTATTACTCCTATCAATAATAAAGAACCGATACCTGAGCTATACACAATATATATCTTAATATGGAGGATAGCATTCACAACAAGAACTATTGACAAGAAGATACACAAGAAAATGATGATAGGCATATTTTTATTTCTATTCAAACCAAACAATCCCTTCACAGAAGGTTATTTATACATTAAGGAATAAGAAATTAAATCATAAAGATTATTAGAAATTAGAGTAGAAAATTGTAAGTATTATAGCAATCACCATTATATATTTTAGTCCGTTATAAAACACTATGTTAACCAAGTCTTGTATTATTATAGAAATAACAAAATATTTTTTATGTGACTAAACTTGAATAAATATTTTACCGCCGGCACTTCCTCCACAAACTTAACCTTATTAATTATTAATCCGATAAAAATTTACACTTGATAAAATTTATGATTGGTATTATTATCTTTATTAAATACTTTTATATTATTTTTGTTAAATTATTTTGAAACGGAGGGAATACAATGCATTGGTTTCGTCTAGTCCCTGTTATTTTCTTTTCTTTATCAGCATTGTCATTATTTACATTTCAATTTGGCGAAATAATCCATTCCATTCAGGAATTAATTGGATTTTATAAACAACAGCAATAAAAAATAACTCAAATCCCCTCACACAGATTTTTTTTTGAAAATCAGTCATATGTTGCAGAGAAGGGCATTAGCCCCTCTCCAACGAAGCCTTGTCCGTTTTTTCCAGCTCTTTATTTTTTAACTTGCCAGTTATAATAACCAAAATTGCTAATGTAACTGGAATAATAATATGCCCTAAAGGAAATTTGCTCTCCACAAAACGGGCAATCACTTTATCGTTTAACATCATTTCTCCGGCCGTATATCCAAGTAGAGCTGCACCTAATACAATAAGGATGGGAAAACGATTCATTAAATTCATTAATAGTTGACTACACCAAATGATTAACGGGATACTAACAGCTAATCCGATTATAATGAGCAAAAGGTTTCCTTCTGCTACTCCTGCAATCGCTATGACATTATCAAGACTCATTACTAAGTCCGCCATAATGATGGTTCTAATCGCCTGAACCATACTGCTGCTACCTTCAAGATCTTCTCCCTCGTCTTCACCATCTATTAGCTTAACCGCGATCCACAGTAATAAAATTCCTCCTACGATTTGAAAGTAAGGGATCTGCAATAACCAAACCGTCACAAAAGTAAGGACTATCCGTAAAGCAATAGCACCAAAACTCCCCCAAAAAATTGCTTTTTTCTTCTTATTTTCAGGAAGATTTCGACAAGCTAATGCAATCACAACTGCATTGTCACCGCTTAGAATGATATTAATAAAAATGATTTTAACTAAGTCTACAAACAACCCTTCTATCAACTTCAATTCCTCCAATGAATCGTGCTGTAATTCTATTTTTCACTTGTAGCAACAAACTTATCTTACGACCAACATATTTCACATCCTTGTGAAAGTAATGCCTAACATAACTAGTTGCAAATACACTGATAATCCAAGGCATATTTAACTTGCCCTGAATTCTATTTATTAACCGTCCATTATCAAATGTCCATAGCCTGCGAGTCTTTTCCGCCAGCATGAGGTACACAGAATATAATCTCCGCATTCATCCGCTCGAAAAGATTACTCCTTTCTCTTCATCGTCGCCTCCCATTTCCAGCGCGTCATTTGTTGTATCTTCCTTACACATCCATACCCGCGCTTTCTCTATCCAGAATGAAGAGAGAGAAGCACATTGTGAATTGGACGGTAATGTGGGATTATGTCAAACTTGACATGTATGCAATATACAAATGAATAACTTAGAAAGCACAGAATGTAAAACATATTAATAAAAGAACAAAACACCACTCCTAAAACATTTATCATATACTGAAAAAGGTATTACCAAACTTCACAGAGTTTATACATTAAGATTGTAACTTTCAATATATAAAGGGTCCTTACCTTTTGTTAGTGGAATAAAAATATTGGGAAAGTAGGCGAAACAATGCCTTCAATTGTTAAAGGAATTGTAATAAGCAACATTGACGTCACTGGTGCTTTTAACATAGGAGATACTTATGAGGTAACACCAATATCAACTGAAAAGGGCTATCATGGAGCTGGATCATCAAATACTGGATATTCTGTAAACACATTTAATGGTGTTAGTAAAACAAATATAGGAAATGCTAATAAATCTGATGAAAACCAAACATTTACTCTATAAGTATTCGTAAGTCACTTGAGACTAGTCCGATCGCAAAAAAATCTAAACCCTTGACTTCCTGTATCAAATGTTATGTTAAAACACATATAGCCATGTAGTCCCGCATTGCAGGATGAAGCTGCACAAAAGTTTGAAGATTTGCTATTTAAACGTGTACAATGAAAAAGCCAAGCTACAATCATATTTCGCACTGTGAATAATCTCAATGTGAGCAAATCAAAAAAGGGGGACTTTTTATGGAATTTATTATTACTGAAAGCGCAGAGGAACAACTTAAAAAGCTTAATATAGTGCCACTTTGCCTGCGTATTGATATTCAGCCGGTAGGTACATGCAGCGCTGTCGTCGATATCGACCTAACTCTAGATGAGCGACAACATGATGATGTTATTTTTGAAAAAAACGGACTCACCATCTTGGCGAATTCCTTTGCAAGGGACTATCTTGGAAGCAAAGTAAAGCTAGATCATGTAGCTGCCTTTCGACTTACTACACCAAACGAAACACTTGCCTATGGTTTATCTGTAAAACGTAAGTAAAGTGAAAATGAACGCAAAGAAATGAGTTTCTATACGGCTGCATATAAGCAAAAAGGTAGTATATCCATTTCTAAAAAACAATGCCCCCTTTCCTACTGAAACAGGGGGTATTGTTTTAGCTACTGTATACCGTCTCAAATCGGCGAGGCAATGCCTTTTCTATGTTTACTTTACACTATTTGCTTACCGGAATATAATTCACGAATTTCTCATCATCCGCTAGCCAACAAGTGTAGTGTCGCTTTATAAAGCGTTCTGCTTCTTCAAATGAAGGAAATTCCTTCTCCAATTTATTTTCTTGGTGAATAATTCCCCATTTTTCATTTAGAGGATGAATGAAAATCAATTCTTTTTCATGATTTTGATACAGTGAACCATGCTCAGACTGTTTTAGGTTACGTGTATTTTTAGGTGCATCTTCCTTTACAGCAGGAAGATGGAATATATTTGTCACATACACACTAAATGCCTCTTCAGTAAGAGGACAGCCAGATGCCTTCACATGACCGCCACCGCCAAAAAGGCCGGCGATTTCCGAAACATCTACACTATCATGAATGGTCCGAAATCCTACTTTCTTCCCTCCCATGTTTACAATGGCAATGTAATCCAAATGCTCGTATTCCTTTCCTAACTCATTACCAAGCTCTGAATGATACGATTCAGCGTGTACAACCCCAACACAAAGATCATTAATCGTGGTTTGTATCAGTTCGCGCTTTTTCTTGCGCACATATCTTTTAATTTTTTCCTGTTCCATCTCTAACAGCTTTTCTTCAAAGTCATCAAACTGAAATGATTCAGCAGCCTTTAGACGCTCAACCATCTTTTCTTCGAATTCCTCTATCGAGAGCAAATAAAGAAGATCGTTCAGCATTTTTGCCTTTAGATTCTGATGCTTTTCCCATTCCCAAGTATCATATTGACGTACGAGTTCCACAAATTCAGCAGCAGCAGTTGATGGCTCCAAAAAGCCTTGATTTACTAGAAACTCATAAAACAATGAAGTTGCACATGCCAATCTGTCATCCTCGTACTTCACCTGTACAGATGCCCACTCATGTTTATTTAAATGCAAGGCTGTTTTATGATGATCTAACAGTCTTGCTTTCCCTCCTCTATGTACAAATTCACTTATTCTCGCTTCATTCTCCTCATTCACAGATAAATCCGTAATAAATAACTGGTCTTCTAACCGAGCTGTGTCTAAAAAACGGCCCACTCGATCGTTCAAGCCCGCAATCGAGTTATAGCGAACCTCAATCTCGTTTCCAAATGCCAGCTTTGCTACAATGCCGCATCCGATACCGTCTAGATCGTTATGAGAGTATACATGATACATGAGTTCATCTCCTTGTTTTTCCTTAGTATGGTTTACAGTAGGTTGGAATATCAATACAGATAGTTTCTATTATAATGCACTTTCCATGCTGCATTGTATATAATGCTGTTCTTATTCAAAAGAAAAAGTACATGCCATCAGGACATGTACCTCAAGAACTCAATCGCTTATAGGAAAATTTCAAATCAAACGAGAAATGGTATGCTGTTTGTCTCATTCCGAAACAACCCAACAACCTGTAAAGTGCATTAAAAACACCTTAAAGATATCATATCCACTTCTATCCTGTCAATTTGTACTTTTCGTGCAGGTTTGCTTACAAGATTACGTTTAATAAGCAACACTTGGTTGGGGAGCAGCTATTTTGAGATGCGAAAATTTCGACAAATGGACAAAAGCGTAGTATGATTAGAAATGGTGGAAATTTACAGAAAGAGAGGAGAAAAGAATGATGATCATCCAAAAGCCAGAAAGAGAAGAATATATAACTTATTATCAAAAATATGTAGATGCTATTTTAGAAGGAGATTTATGTTCCCTACTAACACGTCAAGCTGAGGAAATCATAACATTGCTTGGGACAATTTCAGAAGAACAAAGCGGCTATCGCTATGCTCAAGGGAAATGGAGCATAAAGGAAGTACTTGGTCATATAACAGATACCGAACGTATTATGAGCTATCGCCTTTTACGGATTGGGCGTGGTGATACAACAGATCTGGCTGGCTTTGATGAAAATGTATATGTACAGCACGCTTCTTATGAACGACTCTCTATGCAGCAGCTCCTAAATGATTTTTCTGCGGTGCGGCATGCGACTATTTCACTTATTCGTATACTTCCTGAAGACGCGTGGACGAGAAGCGGAACAGCAAATGGCGGTCCTGTGACTGCGCGTGCACTTGCTTACATTATTGCTGGACATGCGCTCCATCATGCAACAATCCTCCAAGAAAGATACTTACAGGCATTGTAAAATAAAGAAAACTCGCGCTGATTGGCGAGCCCTGCTCTTGGGCGAAGACAGAGGCGTAGTTGCACTTATACTGTATTCCTAAAATTACCCGCTACGTCGAATTCACTTCTAGCTGGGAATTTTTACTTTCTTACAGTGCAAAAAAGTAAAAATAAGCTGACTGAACGGCTCATAATTCGCCTGTTCAATCAGCTTATTTTTACACAGAGGAACAAGATAAAGTCCGCATATGCGGACTTTATCTTGGAAGTCTTATTGGAAAATACGAACTGCAGCTACACCTTCAATGCTGCGAATTCTAGTTGCGATATCATCTTTAATTGTCGCATCAAAACTATTATCAATATCAATAACTGTGTAAGCATAACCGCCTTTGCTGCGATTAATCATATCGGCAATATTAATACCGTGCTCAGCCAAAGCAGCCGTCATTTGTCCAACCATGTTTGGAACATTTTTATGCGCAACTGTAATACGCTTTTGTCCAAAGTAAGGAAGCTCAACATTCGGATAGTTTACAGAGTTTTTGATATTTCCTGTTTCTAAATAATCACGCATTTGTCTTGCAGCCATAATTGCACAGTTCTCCTCAGACTCAAGCGTGGATGCGCCAAGGTGAGGAATTGGAATAACATTTTTCATACCAAGAACATTCTCGTTCGGGAAATCTGTTATATAAGAACCAAGAATTCCTTCTTCTAATGCCACTCTTAAGTCCTCTTCATTCACAAGCTCACCGCGTGAGAAGTTCATAAGGCAAACACCTTTTTTCATTAAGCCAAATGCTTGTGCATTAATGCTTTCCTTCGTTTGCTCTGTAAGCGGAACGTGAATTGTAATAAAGTCACATGTAGAGAAAATTTGCTCAATGCTAAGAGCACGCTGCACTTGGCGAGATAATCTCCATGCTGTTTCTACGGACACATATGGATCATAGCCGATTACTTCCATATCTAATGACAATGCATCATTTGCAACCAATGCACCTATTGCACCAAGACCGATAATTCCAAGCTTTTTGCCTTTGATTTCTCTACCTACGTATTCTTTTTTGCCGGCTTCTACAAGCTTTGGTACAACATCACCTTGTCCTTGCAATGATTTTGCCCAAGATACGCCCTCTAACAAATTACGGGATGATAAAAGCATACTTGCTAGTACCATTTCCTTCACCGCATTTGCATTTGCGCCAGGAGTATTAAATACGACAATTCCTTTTTCCGTACATGTATCTACTGGAATGTTATTAACGCCCGCGCCCGCGCGCGCAATCGCCTTTAGGTTTTCTGGCAACTCCATGTCATGCATATAATAGCTGCGAAGCAGGATGCCATCTGGTGACTCGCACTCTTTTTCAATTGTATAACGTTCATTCGAAAATATATCAAGACCGCAGGAAGCGATATTGTTTAACGTTTGAATCTTAAACACGAGCAAATCCCCCTATCGATTGTTCCGTTCGAATTCCTTCATAAATGCCACTAGCTTTTGTACTCCTTCTACAGGCATCGCATTATAGATACTCGCACGCATACCGCCAACGGAGCGGTGGCCCTTCAACGTCTCTAAGCCAGCAGCCTTTGCTTCTTGAACAAACTTTTTATCCAGCTCAGCTGAAGGACTTGTAAATGGAATATTCATGAGAGAACGATATTTTGGTGCGACAGGTGATTGGAACATTTCAGATTCATCTAAAAAGTCATACAACAGCTTCGCTTTTTCACGATTGATTTTCTCCATTGCTGGAATACCGCCAAGATCCTTTAACCATTCAAATACAAGCTTCGCCATATAAATTGCAAACGTTGGAGGTGTGTTATACATTGATTCGTTATCAGCATGTATTTTATAGTCAAGCATTGTCGGACAGAATGCCGGAGCATGACCAATTAAATCTTCACGGATGATTACGACTGTTACACCTGCAGGACCAATATTCTTTTGCGCACCTGCGTAAATCAAACCAAACTTGGAAACATCATACACTTCAGACAAAATATTAGAAGACATATCCGCAATGAGCGGTACATGGCCTGTATCTGGAATTTCTGCATAGCAGGTTCCTTCAATCGTATTGTTCGTCGTAATATGAACATAGTCCGCCTCAGGATCAAACATAGAACGGTGCAGCTCTGGAATAGTTGTAAAACGATCTTGTTCAGAAGATGCTACAACGCGCGCCTCTCCATACTTCTTTGCTTCAGAAGCTGCTTTTTTCGACCAAGAACCTGTGTTTACATAGTCAGCCTTCTTGTTACGGAATAAGTTTAGCGGAATCATAGAAAATTGTAGAGAAGCGCCACCTTGCAAAAACAGCACCTTATAATTTTCTGGAATATTCATCAACTCTCTTAAAAGAGTCTCCGCTTCTGTTACAATATTTTGGTATACACCAGAACGATGGCTCATTTCCATCACGGACATACCAGTACTTCCAAGTGAAACTAGCTCTTTTTGCGCTTTTTCCAATACAGGAAGTGGTAGCATTGATGGACCGGCAGAAAAGTTATACACTCTTTCCATACCATTCCCTCCCCCTTCATCTAGAAACTGTCAAGTTTTCGTAATGTTTAAACTTTCTGAATTATACCCTACAAAAGCCGCCTTGGTCAATGAATTCCGAACTTTTTTGTCAACACGCAATGGAATCGTTTGCAATTACAGTTATGCTATACGAAATAGTTAACAAATGATTCCATTTCATTATCTTACTATACCTACCTCTCTTCTTGTTATTCACTATAAAAACAGCAGGACATTATCCTAAGTTTCACCTTTTATAAATTCCCATAATACATTACTATCTATGTATACTTTTTTCCACCTATCCATTTTGCAATAAATTATGCTAGAAAAGCCTACTGTGAACAGCTGGCTTTTCTAATATACACCGGATCCTAATTGAATTGTTCGCAAAAGGTTCATAATTAAAAATAATGCTTGTCCAATCTTGGGCTCTAACTGTTTTACTGCCTCTTCATTATAATAACCTTCAAAATCCTCAATATTCATAATGTGACGGCGACCTGCGTATAAAGGCGGCATTGGCAGTTGCAGTTGTCCCTCCTCGTTCTTCACACAATCTGACAACAGAAATAACGAGCTTTGAATCGAAAAGTCCTCCTGCACAACCATCAATATTAAATTGTATCTAGGAAAGGAAACAAAAACAGAATCTCCGGTTTTAATTGCCTGCATCACAGCATCTCCGATAGCCTCCATCAATGCTTGATTGTCTTCTTCTGTGAGCAAATTGTTCGATTGAAAAGTTTCGGACATATCGTTCCCCCTGTTTGTAGGTTATACATCTGAATAGATAACTAAAAAACGTTTACAATCATTGTATCATTATTTAATTATAGCTGCACTAGCATCCTGTAGAAATTCAAGGCCCTTTCCCTAAAAATCTATTTTTGCTTGTGTTTCGTACCCAATATAATGTAAAGGTAGTTTCTCTCAAGGCAAACTACCCTAGAGTTTCTACACAAGATTCGCTTCCTAAGAGACAGAATATATAATGAAGAAATAAGGCATAGGTGTAATAAAAAGCTAGGGGTCCCCTAGCTTTTTAACTTTCCTTCAAATGTAATTCGTCTCCCGCACGGCTCTATGACCAGCTCCCCATCTCGTTCCACTTCCTGAAAAACCGGCTCCTCCGTGCGTCGTGCTGGGATATATCCTTCTCTTTCCATTCTTTCAATGCAGCTTGATATCGATTCATCCGGCTGCACTTCAAATTTTTTCTTTTTTGGCATTACTTGCAAATCATTCACCCCCTTTCTTTATCCTTCCCCTTCTTCATTCCATTAAGAAGAGATACCACTTAAAAGTTCTCCCGCTTATGAATAATTGGATACGGGAAACGGCTCATACTAATCCATACATTTAGAAAAGGGATGAGCCAGAGCTTATTTCCAGCATCTATAACAGCCGCTGCCATCCTGTCCGTTAACGGCTGCTCTCAAAGCTCTATGTATTGATAAGCCCATAAGGCCTTCGCTGATATGCAAGAGCGTACCCAAACAAAATCCGTATAATCTTCAGCACAAAAAATAGCTCCACATATTCCCTTTTGACAAGTAAATTCAACCATGATAATCTATACCTTGTCAAAAAGCGAGTCTTTTATGACAGAAACAGCCGGCACCTTTTGGCGAAGGTGTCTTTTTATTTGAATAAAACACTACACACTCAGCACCATTTTGTTAGACTGCTTTATGCAGTCTTTTCTTTTTTCTCTTATCATGCCGTTTCAAATACTCACTTTCCCCTCTGATATTCCCAAACACTTAGGTTATATGCCCTTACAGTTTAGCCCATACTACATATGTATCTCATACAAGGGAGGCATAGAATATGCAAAAGAATGCAAGAGGTCACGTTCAAGATTCATGCAGCGCGCTAGAACAAGCAAGAAGCTGCCTACAGAATGCACTACAAACAGTAGAAGAAGCCGACAACCGTCAGCGCATTGAACAATCTCTTCACTCTGTTGAGAGCGCACTTCAACAATGTGACAGTACAGCCCAAATTTTATCACAAAAATAAGACAGGCAGCACAAATTATCCTTTTTGAAGAAAACTCGCTAAATTTCTGACTACGTCGAATGACTTGTAGCTAGAAGTTTATACTTTCCTACAATATAAAAAACGCCCGATCCCCAAACAGGATCGGGTGTTTTTTATGAATAGGGGCGTTTAAGCATTTTCAATACTCTGGCTGCTTCCCGCGAAAGATGCCCTCTTCTTTTTTTTCTATACTCGCACATCGCAATATAACACGCAATGCTTGCATTATTCTTACGTTTCCTCATGCGTTGTCATCCTCCTGTGCCCATCATATGAAAAGGCCTAGGAATTTGTGACTTTAAAGAAAATTCGCTGATTGGTGAGCCCTGCCCTTGGGCGAAGACAGAAGCGTAGTTGCACTTATACTGTATTCCTAAAATTTCTCGCTACGTCGAATGGGCTCCCTGCTAGAAATTTATACTTTCTTAAAGTGTAAAGAAACCTCGCCGACTGGCGAGCCCTGCCTTTGGACGAAGACAGAGGCGTAGTTGCACTTACACTGTGTTCCTAAAATTTCCGACTACGTCGAATGACCTTCTAGCTGGAAATTTATGCTTTCCTACAGTGTAAAGAAGATAGTTTGGCTATGAACGGCCATAAAGCTCCAACAAATCAGACCCTCCTGAAGCCTAACATAAAACTGCCTTCTCACTTATTTCAGCAAGAAGGTATGGTATCTATTCACAGCTTGTTTACCATAAGCAAAATGACAAAGAAGAAGTAAACAGAGTTCGCAATTTCTAAAGTACCGACCTTTAAGACCGGCATATTCTTGCCATAAAACAGGATGGCCCGCACAAGACTTGGTACGAATGCAATAGCTAGTGCAGGAGAAAGCATAATCATCCCGATGATTAACAGCGCATGATAGCCCCACGAAACGATTCGATAGATTGGGTTATGCTTCTCACGGAGCATCGTTTTCACATAAAATGTACTTCCAACAAAATAACAGAAGCATAAAGTGAAAATCCACCATGCTGTTTGGTTAAGGATGCCCGTTCCAAAATAATAACTCATCATACCGCCAGATGAAAATGTAATAATAGCAGCGATATCATTTAGCAGCGCTCGCTCATTCTTAGTTATTGCAAAACATACATTCACAAGAAACAATGGAAGCATTATAACTGCTGCATATACAATTCGCCATTCATGCATAAGTGAAATACTACCAAAAATAAGGGCCGCCACAAAATAAGTAAGAGCCCATTGCAGCAGATGCTTCTTACGTCTCTGTTTGATATACATAAGAAGCGGATATGTACCTAAATAAACAAACAACCATGCGAGCAGTAAAGGAAGGTGATATAATGTAGGACTTCCAGCAGCGATGCCGATAATAAACGGGATAAACAACATAGCCCAAGCTCCGTGTTGGGTCGGGATAATCGGTTTCATGTAAACTGCCACCTCAAGTCATTTCGTTTTATATATGTTCATTATATCACCCAACCATAATGTTCCATCCTCCAGAAAATGAAGATTTTATGTCAGCGCGTAAGCAACATCCAACGAAAAAAGCACTTCTTTTATAAGAAGTGCAATGGAGGCAAACTAAAAGTATGTAGTCGCGACTCTACACGATATATCCATATTCATGGACTGAAGAATCTATTCCTCATAAATCATTTTCTTCGTCATCCCTCCATCCAGTATAATAGTCTCTCCATTGATAAAATCATTTTGTTCTTCTGTTAAAAATAAACAAGCACGCGCAACATCAGCAGGTTTGCCAACACGACGTGATGGATGCTGTCTATGATCCTGCTCCCGCAACTCCTCATAACCTGTCGTTTGAATCCAACCAGGACTAATACAGTTAACTGTGATATTTTCTTTTGCCAAAGATAAGGCAAGCGCATGTGTGACCGCTACGATCCCCCCTTTTGAAGCAGCATATGCCTCCGAATGAGGTTCAGACATAAACGCACGTGTCGATGCAATATTAATAATTCGTCCATAGGAGCACCCTCTGTTTTGCTTTGCAAACTCCTGAGATGCAAATACCAATGCACGCAAATTCACATGAAGCACCTCATCCCAATCCTCTTCCGTCAGGTCCAAAAACGGTTTAAATTTACTCAGACCAGCATTATTAATCAATACATCCACTTTTCCATATTCACTCTGAACGGAAGCAAACAACTCGGTAATATTAGCAATCCCTCGCAAATCAACCTCATAAAAATAAGCTTGGTATCCTTGCTCCCGATAGAAAGCAGCCGTCCGTTCTCCCGCTTCTTTATCTTTATCCACTAGGATTACAATAGCACCCGCTTCAGCGTACATCTCACTGATAGCTCTACCAATCCCATTTGCAGCTCCTGTTATCATAACAATCTTATTTATATAATTCATCTTACAGCTCCTTTTCCTTACTTCCTCGGTAGAGATTTTGACAAAACAATCCAACAGTCCTTTCTCTTCTAAAAAAACCGTTAGATTTTCTGACAACAAATCCCGTCAAAAAGCTATCCTATCCTATAATAGCAAAGAAGGTATTTTTCTTCATAATCTATGACCATGACCATATTTTCTTTCCGCTTAACTCGCCTTGTTAAGCGGTCTTTTCCTATTTGGGATTTTAATCCAACAATTCAAAAATTAGCAAAATATACTATCACTGTTTTTTTAACATACAAACATCTTCAATTGTAGAAAGAATCCAAAATGTATCTTAGCTCCTTTCAAAAACATTGTCAGATTTCCTGACAACACATGTGTAATTTCGATAATATACATATATAATCATTTTGTAAGGAACGCGTTCCTTTGAATCCCTAATCATTTTTGCCGCTTAGTTTTCATGGCTGAGTGGTCTTTTTTATTTATCAAAAAAACTTAGGCTTGAGAGAGCAAAGCTGTATTTATAGTTTAACCTCATATTCCCCTATGCTCCTTACAATACAAAAAAACACAGTTCTACCAGCTAACGGATCATAATATTTTGACAAAAGAAAGTATAAAAAAAGATGGAGAAAGTCTCCATCTGCTAACGATGCACAGGCCGCTGCAACGTGTATAAATCATCCTCAATAGCCTGCATCCGCTCTAACACTGCCCTTCTGGCATCCTCAACTGCACGATTGTACACATATGGTCCTGCCTCCTGAAGAAAAAACTCTAACAAACTTTCAGCCTGCAAATTCCCGATTGCTTCAAGTCCTTCCTTTTCGAAATATTCTTGTATTCCTTGAATAAGCTCTTCCTTCTGCTCACGTGGTAACTTTATCGAGATCATCTAACCTGCTCCTTCCCTTCATCTAATAAACCATACTTTCCTTTAAAACGCGTTAGTACCTTAATCCATTGTGTACTAAACAAGCCAAGAAAAAAAACATTCGAAAGTGCATGTGCCAAATCAAAATACACACTGGCCGCATAAGCACCGAGAAAAGTAACCCATGTAATTTCTTGCAAAAACGTGAGTAAAAAAGAGAGGTTCATAATCCAGCCAAATAAAAATCCCCATATAAACCCAAACAGTATACGCCCCCACTTGTTTTGCAGAATAAACGTTCGACCGAGCAACCCCGCTGTCAGTCCCATTAATCCCCAGGAAAACATCTGCCACAATGTCCACGGTCCTTGCCCCAAAAACAAATTAGACACAAGAGCAGCTGTTGCTCCAATAAGAAATCCAGCCTCCTTTCCAAGCACAATGGCTGATACAATAATAACGAAGGAAGTTGGCTGTACACTTGGAAGCGGCGCAAACGGTACGCGGCTAATAGCGGCAATCGCAGCAAGAACGGCAATAAGAACAATCTCTCTTGAGGAAAAGGCCTTTCTTTCAAACCGAACGTAAAATGGCAGCATCACCAGGATAAGAAGCAATAAGCTTAGCCACAAGAAATAACGATCCGTAACAAAAGCGGAAAAGGCAAGAACCCCTACAAAAACAGCAATCACAGCTATAATGAAGAGAGAAGACCACTTGGACACGATTGTACCACATCCTCCCATATTAATGCCTCTGGAAGCTGTTTGCGAACAAGGCGATTTACGGCTGTTGTATAAAAAAAGTTTTCACTGAAAAAGCGGCGAGGTGTGTCTTCAGCGATAATTTGCCCGTCAAATAGAAGTACACATCGATTGACAAACCTAGCCGCAAACTCCACATCATGGGTTGCCATCAAAATGGTTGTACCATCCTGCTGCAGCTGTTGGAACAATCCCCCCAGTTTCTCCTTTTTTTCAGGATCGAGTCCTTTAGTCGGTTCATCTAAAAGGAGGATGCGCGGATTGGAAAGAAGCACTGTACAAATAGCAATTAGCTGCTGCTCTCCGCCGCTGCAATCATGCGGATGACGTCCACTTAAAAATGAGAGGGAAAAACGTTCCATCATTTCTCTAGCTGCTTGTTCCGAATATTCATAACCTAATTCTTGAGCACGATTGTATAATTCCTCCCAAACAGTATCATGTGTAAAATGATAGTAAGGTTGCTGCGACACGTAGCCGATTTGCTTATAGCGTTTCGCCGGAGGAATCTTATCAAGACGCTCTCCATCAAGGAACACCTTTCCTCTTCTGGATTTTTGCAATCCTGCTAATACTGTTAAAAGCGTCGACTTTCCTGTTCCATTTTTCCCCACAAGAGCAACCCATTCACCTTGCTGAACCGAAAAAGATAAATCATCTAAAATGCATACTCCATTTTTTTCATACTGAAACGTTATCGCTTGTGCCCGAAGCAATTCCTTTCCTTGGCGAGGATTAGTTTTCTCAAGCGGGTGCAGGGTCTTCGCTAGAACTGGAAGAGTTTTTTGACCATCGCGTACGGTAAATGGAACATCTTCGCTCCCCCATTCCAAAAACAAACGGGGGATTTGCGGAATATACGAACGGAATGGTTCTTGTACCCATAGCTGTTCCACTACTTCCTTTGGAGTCCCCTCGCAAATGATACTTCCTCCGTCCATAAATACGAGACGATCTGCTAATGGAAGGATGTCATCCAAACGGTGCTCACTGACAATAATTGTCATACCAAGCTCTTCGTGAATACGTTTCAGCAATGTTAAAAATTCCTTCGCTGCAATTGGATCGAGCTGAGCTGTCGGTTCATCCAACAAAAGCAGCTTCGGCTGCAAAATAAGAACAGCTGCCAAATTCACGAGCTGTTTTTGCCCTCCTGACAACGTATGGACAGATTGATGCAGTAAATCTTGAAAGCCAAGAAAGCTAATAAGCTCCGCAATTCGTTTTTGAATCACAGTTGTACTACAACCTATGTTTTCAAGTGAAAAGGCGAGCTCTTGTATAACCGTATCCATTACAAGTTGATTTTCAGGATTTTGGAACACCATTCCAATTTCCTGCGCGGATGTTATACTCGGTACATCCTTTAGCTGCATTTGATTGTAAAACAGTTCTCCAGTTCGCATGCCGATAGGCTGCAATTCCTTTTTGAAATGCTTCAACAAGGTCGTTTTACCACAGCCGGATCTACCAGCCAATACAACAAACTCTCCTTGCTCAACGGATAATGAGACAGAAGATAAGGCTGGGCGTTCCTCATTTGCGTATTGAAAAGAAAGCTGTTTTATTTCTGCATATGCCACCATGCCCACTCCCTTCCTTCTATTATAATAGGAACACTTATATACAAACAAAAGGCGGTGTATAACACACCGTCTTTTGTTTGTAAAGCAAGCGGCTCTACTTTTGGATAAATTGCTAAAACTCCCGCCCCGAATATCGGACCTACAACACAGAAAAACAGAAGAATGATAAAGATAGAAAGCAAGAACCAATCTCTTCGAGCCATACGATATCGAATGTATGCACTTCGTTTGGTTGTTCCAAAACCGCGTGCCTGCATAGAATCAGCAGTTTGCAATGCTTCCTCTAACGAACAAACGAGCAATACGGACAACAGCTTCATTCCATTTTGCGCTCTGCTTCGAAGCGAACCCGCTTCAAGTTGTACCCCTTTTGTTTTTTGAACAAGCGTAATATAGGACAATCTCCTCAAAAACAAAGGAACAAATCGAATCGCAATCATCGTTAAAAGCGCTGCCTTCGGGGAAATACGTGAGAATAAATAGAGAAACTTATGACTTGAAATCGTCGCATTGTATGAAATAAACGCGAAGGAAATCGTTAAAAATGACAACGCCATCGTAATACCATACAGAGTCGCCTCAAGTGTCACTGGATTATCAAACAGATAAAACAGCATGGTGCTTCCTCGATGTGTAAATAGCGGATTAGCAATTGCAACAATGACTGCCATGCCAATTGATGCCATCATCATCTTCTTCATGAGTGCACCACTGCCCTGCAATATGTTTAGGAGCAGCAGCAGACAAACTGATGTAGCTAAAAACACCGGATGAAGAAGCATCATGCTCATCACAGCAACGCCTATAAAATATAGAAGGCTGACGATTGGATGCACAGAAGAAAAAGCTGACTTCATCTTGATCACTGACCATCCTTTTTGTAATCATTTGTATATCGCCACTCTACTTGATCACCCTTAGACAATTTAATAGCACCCGCACTTCTATTACCGATTACCCCATTTACATAATATCTCCAGCCGCTATTCGGACCGCGATCCATTTCGTACAAGTTATTAATTCCCTGCACATAAACACTCTGACCTGCCCCTGTATATTCCATTTGAATTCCCTTTTGCTTCACAGTACGCGCCAGTACAGCAAATACTGTATCTCCCTCCTGCAATTCAACCGTTGTTTTTGAAAGAACTGTCGTTTGGTTATCTTGTATTGAAAGAGTAACCATAGCTGTTTCCTTCTTTTGCTCCTGCTGCGCTTCGGATACAGCTTGAGCTGGGGCAGGAGCTGGCGCTGGCGCCACTGCTACTTGAGAAGACTGGGATGCTGCCGATCCTTGGGAAGGTTGGGAAGCCGGCGTTTGTGTAGACGCTGCTGGTTTACTGCTGCCCTCCTGCGCCTGATTTGCAGAAGTGGCTGCATTTGCATTTGAGGAAGGCGTCTGATTTGCAGGAGCAACTGTATTTGCAGAAGCAACTGTGTTTGCAGGAGCCGCTTTATTAGTATCCTCTGCTGTCCTGCTTTCTTCAGACGGATCAGCCGACTGTTCTGTTGTCTCTGTAGGTGTTTGCGCTGCTTGTTGCGTTTCCTCTGTTTGCGCTTGTTCTGTAGCATCCGTAGCATCAACAGTTGTCTCTTTGTCCTCTTTGTTCTTGTTTCCGCTCGTTTCAGACTTTGCAGAACAGCCTGTCAAAAGAACGAGTACAGCCATAATAGAAAAAAAATATTTTATATGTCTCATATCTTCACATACCTTTCTAAAAGCAATTAGGAGCAAGTGCTTGCTCCTAATCATGTTGGTTATAAAATTATGCGGCCTTCTTTCTTCTCCAAAGAATAGCCCCTGCAGTCATAAGGACTGCACCTGCTGCAGTCATCACAATTGTTTCCGTTCCAAACATAGCTGTATCTGGCAGCTTTTGCTTTTTGGAAGCTGACGCAGCTGATGCAGGAGTTGTTGTTGTTTCTTTCGATGACGACACCGTAACAATTTCCTCTGTATCCGTATTATTTTCTGTAGATGGTGCTTCAGCTGACGCAGTTGGACTTTCAGTGACTACTGTGACTACTTCATTAGAAGACTCACTATCTTCACTAGCTGTCTCTTCAGCGCTTCCATTATCGACAGAAACCGGATTGCCTGTCCAGTGGAAGATAGAACCTTTTCCTTCTGTATAGAACTTATATTGAACAAGAGCATATAAAGCTTGCTCTGACGCAAGAGAACTGCTTTCTGAATCTGTACTTAACCATTTAAAGCTTCCATCTGATAATTGGAAGGATTGTAGATTTTGAATAAGAGTATGTCCATCCTTTGTAAATTCACTTCCTGCTGGATCCACTCCAATTGCAGCTAAACCTGTTACCACTTGCGCTGCACTGTTAGCATTTTCTACTCCGTCAGACTCATATCCGCCATTTGACGTTTGTAATGTTTTTAATAGACTTACTGCATTGTCAATTGCTGGTTTTACTTCTGCGCGGCTCTTATAAGGAGCCAGTGCTGTTAATGCCATGCCTGTCATATCTGGATCACCTGTTTCACTACTGAAAGACCAACCGCCATCAGCATGCTGCTCTTTCAAAATCTCTGAGATTAAGCTATCACGTGTCCACTTTGCATCGCTCGGAATCTCGTAATCTCTGCTATCTAACGCAAGCAGCGCATATATATATGAATTAATACTGCCCACTGTCTCATCATTATAAAGCTTAGAAACTAGGTTTTGTCCTGCAAAATTCGTTGGATCTGCTCCAAGCGCATTAATTGCTAAAATCGTTCTAGCAAGTGCCATATTGTTAAGTCGCGCACTCGTATTTACACGATCTTCTAAAGATTTTAAATAAGTTGCTTTCGCTTCATCAGAAACAGCCGCTGCGGACTGCAATACTCCAATTACTTCCCAATCACTTTGTAGCTCTCTGCTTAGCATAAATTGCACTGCATTATCAATTGTCTTATTCACACTTTCCATTAAAACAGGTGCAGAATCCTCATCGGTTTTCCCTGGTTGCCCAGATTCACCGTCCGTCGGATCTGATTGTCCTGGTTGCTCGGAATTACCATCCGTTGGACCTGATTGTCCTGGTTGCTCGGAATTACCATCCGTTGGACCTGATTGTCCTGGTTGCTCGGAATTACCATCCGTTGGACCTGATTGTCCTGGTTGATCCGGGGTTGTAGGAGCTGGTTCGCTTTGCTCTTCACATCCACCAAGCTCTGCAATGCTCTCCTCAAGTGTTTTATTCCCTAATCCTACGTTCCAATCTGTTACATAACGAAATGCGACAGTGTCACCACTATGTACCTTGTATGCATCAGCTCCAACATTCGCAGCTGCTCCATTTACTTCAAATGACCAGTAGCTGTTTGGCTTCTCTCCCCCTGAAAGAAGACCATCAACTCCAGTTAAATACTCTCCAAAAGACGACTGCTCCGTAACGATACCATTCGGAAATTCTCTCTTTAATACATCCAATGCGGTTTCATCTGGCTGCACTGCCACTTCTTTCGGGCATAAAATCACTTTTCGCTCCGCATCCCCAACTACCGCAAGCGTAATCGTATTTGCCGTTTCTGCAAATACCGTATGTACCGTATTTACAAAAGATACAGCAACTAGCAGTATCGCTGTAAGAGATACGATCATCCATTTTTTCAACTGTCTCATGTACCTTGTCTCCCTCTTTTAAAAAAAGTCATAAAAAAAGGCCCTCTATACAGGGCATGCGTAAGCAATGTTCAACAGAATACCAAATGTTAGACTTTGCTGTGCACAACACCTCCCTATGCCTCGTAGGTTTATTGGCGTTCAAGCTTAGGCAGGTCTCCTGACTCGTGTATCGCTAACCGTTTTTGCGCTTTCCCAAAAAACGGTGTGGCGCGCAACAAAAAGCCTCTTCACTTACAGTGGCGGGACCGTGTTGGATTTTCACCAAATCTTTCCCATTTAACGCAATGGCAGAGCCATTACGACCTGAACTCGTCACAATATCCGAAATTCCGCTCTTCATTTTACTATCTTTTCTTATATTTGTCGATTTATATTTTTAAAAAACGGAAGTGGGCTATAAGACTACTAGGGTGCTTCCTTACTATAAAGAAAAGAACACTGCCACGGCAGCGCTCTCGTATTCACTTCTGTCTTCTATTCATTTATTCTTCAACAAGAAGGCGATCAGAAACGATTACACCATCTTCATCGGCATACACATAATGATTAGGATACCATTCAATCCCCCCAAATGAGAGCAGTCTATTTTCCTCCCCCTTTCCTTCCTTTTTACTTTTTTGGGGCATACTTGCAAGTGCGAAAATGCCAAGCTCAATTTCCTTTAGCTCAGCAACATCTCTTACACAGCCATTTATAATAATACCAGCAAGTTGTCGTGCTGCTGCAATGGCTGCTAAATTATCACCGAGAAGCGCACAGCGTGTGGAGCCCCCACCATCTACAACAAGAACTGTGCCTGCCGGTAAAGTTTCCAAAGCCTTCTTTACAAGCACGTTATCATCTAACACCTTCAGCGTTGCCATTGGTCCATAAAAACATTGCTTCTTTCCATAAGAGCGGAATAGCGGTTCACATATGTCTATGTATTCGCTATATACATCACATAAATCTGCTGTTTTTATCATCATGTTTCGTCACCTTCCTAGGCTCGAAATTAGAGTACGCTAATAGATTCGAGTTTTTATATCCAATTCCTTCCATAGTAATAAGGAATTCGTATACTTTACGTAATATCCTAGAAGCAAGACGGTAAAGATGACAGGATTCTTAGAGTTCAAATGTGCTCAACTGTCTTAGCGTTGTTCCAAAAGCATTAGCTAACACAAATTGTTTAGGCACTCGATCAGAAACAAATTCAGCATTTAGTTCTGCAAGTTCTAAATTTCCTGATTCATTGTAAACAAGAACGTCCGCGCCCCTGATGATTGATGAACGCTACTCCTGAATGGTTGTGTTTATGATGTTTATCTTATGTAGTTTTTGGCAGTATGCTCATTGGAGAAGACTGATATGAATAACACTACTAAAAAGAACAGTTCTTTTATTTTCTGGAGAATAAAAAAGTCTGACCCTACAAGATACATGTGCACCTTCTGGGTCAGACTTTTTTTGTCTATATATTTAATTAAGCTTTTTGTACGTTAGCAGCTTGATCTCCACGGTTACCTTGAGTAATTTCAAATGTAACTTTTTGACCTTCTTCTAGAGATTTGAATCCCTCACCTTGAATAGCTGAGAAGTGAACAAATACATCATCTCCACCTTCGCGCTCGATAAATCCAAATCCTTTTTCTGCATTAAACCATTTAACTGTACCTTGTAACATATTGTTGCCCCCTAGTGCGTATTCACACACACTTGTAATACTATTCTTGTCTAGACATATTAAGACACAAACTGTTTTTACACTCATTATCCCTTCATACACCGAACAAAAATAATTCTCTTTTAGAATAACAGGGAACAAAACAAATAACAATGGGGATACTTGTTAAATTCATACAGACTGATTAATTTTTTAAAGAGACTAATTGCTCATTCTGTTTTAGTAATTGATATTTTCTTATTCTTCACCAAATATCAGCCTTGCCGAATGTAATCCCCTGATACGTCTGTTCAACTCTTTTTCCATTTTATTATATAAAGGTTCTAATTCAGCAGGTAACTCATTATCATGAATTATTTTCACTTCACGCTTCCTCGTATACTTAGCATACACAGTGTATTTCTTGTCACCATCAATTTCTATTGTTGCATGTGCATCTTCGAATTGATAGTTCCCCAATACATGAACTTGAATATGAGTAACATTCATAAGTATCACTGCTCCTGTTTAAGATAAGACAGCATCTTTTTTCAAATCTCTTCTAACACTTATAGCTAAGCACTTAAATCAATGTCGAAAAAACCTTCAAGGAAAGTGTTTTTGGCGTAGTAAAATTTCATACCATATAATTTATGTTACTTGTGAAAGATATAGGGCAGGATAAAGTTGGGATGTAATAAAAAGCAGTTTTGAAGCTATTATCACGATTAAATTAACCAAACAATATTTCTGTACAAAATTACCCTATGTGGCTATTCCTTACTATATGCTATTTGTTGTTATTTGTTCTTATCTATATATGTCTAGGTGAGCATCATGAAAGTGATGTATACGTTGTAAAGACACAGTTGATTTGAAATATTTTACAATTCATGTTATGATAATATAGCAGTTAAATTACGACTGCAAAACTTGGAGGTGGGCAGTTGAATAAGAAAGCTCATGAAGCTAGAACGATACTAATTAAAATGATGCGGACGTATCAGACTAAGACCCTGAAAGAAACGGGATACAAGCTAGTAACTATGAGAAATGAGGTCAAGCAAACTTTACAGACAGGTAAGAACCTCAATGGAAAGGATATAACTCCAAGTAAGAAGAAGGAATTACGAAAGCATTTGCTACATTACAGAAGTGAACTAGAAAAGTTGATTGCTTCTAGTAAGGTATACAAAGAGGAAAAAGGCAACTAAGAATACAAAGACTTTGCAGAGAATCATGAAATGAGGTAATGGCTCTCTTTTTTATTTTCTGGGACAAGTAAAAGATTGATGGTATAGAAGAACCCATTTTCCTTGCCCCTATTGTGCTAAATGTTTCCTTTTGTTAGTAAGGTGTAAGCAGGAGTTACCTAATCTTTCAGGAAATGTATGACTAATATTGATTATGAAAATTACATTGCACATAAAAAAGGAGATACTCTAAAAGGCACGCAATATACCCTTTTGAGCATCTCCTTTTTATATGAGAAGGTTGTGGAGCATGATTGTATCATTCCCGGCAAAAAGCACCTACTTCTAAATGATTGTTTCTCAAATTCTCTATGACTCATTACCATACAGGTTTATCATTGTTTATTACTCTCTTCAGTTCCTTAACGCTTTTCCGAAATGCAGCTCTATGATGCCAAAGGAAATTTACTGCTTCTTTCTCTGTTGCATCAAATAATCCCTCTTAATTATCTCTGCGCCCACAGTCCCAAAGATACAATCACTGTATGATATTCATTTAATTAATAAATATCATTAGAATTTTCCTTGTTTCTCAACGTCCTAAATGCTATACATCCAGAAATAACCTGTAGCAATAATGGGATGAACATAACGAATATAGAATTGGTGCTAAAAAAGAAAAAAAGAACATTATACGGTGTTCCCTGTATTATACAGTTTAATTTATCAATATAGCTCAACATAGAAGAAATACCTGTTGTATAGTGTATCGGCTTCTGGATGGAAATTTATACTTTCAATATAAAAAAGCCAGTTCTTACAGAAACTAGCTCTTTTTACTTCATAGTTTGTATGTGAAATCTTATTCTATATGGCTTTTCCTATCCGTTTAAACGGTTTCGTCCCTATCTTATAATAATACCTTCCATCACTCTTGCCCCTAAAAATAGAAATTCCAAACCATTTTAATGGTGTCCAGACTGGCTTTAGGTACATAGTTAGCATTTTCATTTTCACCACCAATTCGAAGTAAATAAGTAAAAGTATATGAGTGAGTATACATACTTTCTTATTTACTTTCCTGTATTTAAACAAACATTAACAAGAATGATATGTTAACCCAACAAAATTTGTGATCCTTTTACAAATGTAAAAATCGTCCCAAAAGAAGTAATTTTTCTTTCTACAAAAACATTGTGAGATTATCTCACACTAGGTTTGTTGAGAGGTTAAGCTAGACCTATAATGAAATTACCCCAACTCAAGGTGCTTTTCTTTTTTGCCACTCAGTATTGTAGTTGAGTGATCTGTTTTGTCACAAGTGCCAACACAAAAACGCTTGGATTAAAAATATAATCCAAGCGTTTTACATTAACAGTCTTATTGAATTAAAGCTCCCGTTCGTGCAAGAAATATGTTGTCCATTATGCTTGGGTGTCTTCATCACTTTTGTATTCTAAAATATCTCCAGGTTGGCATTCTAAAGCCTTACAAATTGCTTCTAAAGTTGATAATCGTATCGCTTTTGCCTTTCCGTTTTTCAATATAGAAAGATTAGCCATCGTAATGCCTACCCTCTCCGAAAGTTCTGTTACGCTCATTTTCCTTTTAGCCAGCATCACATCAATATTGATTATAATCGCCATATTATTCACCTCAGACCGTTAAATCATTTTCTGATTTTATATTAATAGCTTCTTGTAAAAGTCTTTGGAGAACAGCAGCAAAGACTGCGATAACCATTGAAGCAAAAGGAACAACCAATCCGACAAAGATAACACCTGGGGCGTCGTCTTTATCCGCAAATAGATAGAAGAGTGGTAAGGCTAGCACATGCAAGCCACTGATTGTGATGGCACAGTATTTGATTTTCTGTAAAGCCTTTACAGATAATTCGGAGAAAGCTGTATTCTTGTCAATATAGCTTAAAAGCTTAAAAGCCTGATACAGAGCAAAGTAAAAAGGTATCGCCGATGCATCAAAAACGATGAAAACGAGATATTTTATAAAAGCAAACTTTGGTAACAATTTTGCTGCAACATTCCCTATCTCAGGCACCAAAAATATGCACAAAGCAAGAACTGGAATTCCAATAAAAATAACAGCCATCCTTAAAAAGAACGTCGTAACTTGTTTCATAAAAAGCACCCCACTTATTTATTGTCAATTTGACTTTAACATACATTTTATCGTTTTACAATAAAACATTATTGTGTTTTATTATATTATTATTGTTGCAAAAATATCCTTTTCTTTTAAAAAAAGATAAAAGAGCATTCCTCATTACAAAGAAATGCTCACTAAAACTTAAAACTATTCAATTTATAACTTGTTCCCGCTTATCCATTTGTGAACAAAACGACCACAATATATATCATTTTTTTCCTTGGCTATAGGATAAAAGGTAACAAATTGGATATGCTAAAGATATTACAATATCACGGACTTGTAGCTCAATTGGCAGAGCAGCATGTTGTGGAACTCTCCATAACTTCGCCTCTTGCGGGTTCGAATCCCGCCAAGTCCATCCGTTGCTGAAAAACCGTTCCAACATATGGGACGGTTTTTTGCGTTTTCGAAAAGAGGAATATTCAGCCTGCAGAACGAATACAATTGTATAATTCGGAAAAAGGGTGATTATACATGCAAACTATTCCATATGACCGACCCATTGCTCCTCTCCTCGTTCGAAACGGATTATTCTCTTGCTTGCCCAAACATATAGAGCAAATCGCTGTCTTATGCATCGGCAGTAACCGGATTAACGGTGACAGTCTTGGACCATTTGTTGGTACGCTGTTAAATGGGCTATACCCAGATCATTTGCGAATAATCGGAAATTTAAAACAACCGATAGATGCAACCAACTTAGAGGCTACTGTACAAAGCCTTTCTCTTCCTCCTCACACTTGGCTGCTTGCTGTGGACAGTATTGTTGGCAAAGCAGACTATGTCCATCATATCGTTGTTCGTCAGGGCAACCTGCGCCCCGGGTCCGCGTTAGGAAAGCAATTTCCTGCTGTAGGCGATGTAAGTATCATGGGAGTTGTACTAGAAGAAGGCGATGTCATCTCCAACACTCTTCCATACACCAATCTGCATGTTGTGTATGAAATGGCACGCGCGATTGCGACTGGCATCGCTTTAACCGCGCGACAATACTTCAATGGTGATCGCAACGAACGCATTATGCTGTTTTCATAAGCACACTGACGAAGCATGTATATAATAGATCCTCTTTCCGTCATACTCCACTGCATAGGATTTATTCCTCATCGAATAAATCCTACTTTCATGCGACCCAGTTAACTGCTGGAATAAATGATGCAATCTCTCATTTGGCAAGCATACTATAACTGGTCCCTATCAGAATAAAGCACAAAAGCTAACCAATATAACATGGTTAGCTTTTGATATGTTCAATCGTTCTCTTAACCCCGGACTTTGGGACAGCCAGAGTGTATACAAGCTAAGTTATGCTAGCTCCCAAGCAAGAAGTCCTTTTCAATTAGAAGCATCTGCACTGCTCATCATTTTGTTTATCGCACTAAATAGAGCTTTTACAGAGGATGTCATAATATCTACGTCAATCCCGCAGCCCCAATACACAGTACCATCAGCAGCAGTGATTCCTACATAGGATACAGCCTGTGAGCCAGAACCGATTGCTAGTGCATGCTCTTTATAAAGTAAATTTGTATAATCAATATTTAAGCCCGTTTGAAGAGCATTGCTAATAGCATCAAGCCTTCCGTTTCCTGCTCCCGTAATTTCCTGCACCTCATCTTTTATCCGAACAGATACAACGGTTTGGAAATCGTCATTCTCAGTAGAGCGATATTTAATAAACTCAACTGGAGCTTGGATATTCACATATTCCTCTACAAAAATGTCATAAATCTCTTTAGGCATAAGCTCCTTATGAAGGCGGTCAGATACATTTTTAACAGTATATCCGAAATTTTCACGCATTTGAGCAGGAAGATCAAGACCGTATTGCTGCTCAAGAAGATAACCAATTCCGCCTTTACCTGACTGGCTGTTAATACGGATAATATCACCTTCATACTCTCTGCCGATATCCTTAGGATCAATCAACAAATAAGGAACCGTCCAATGTTCGCAATCCTTTTCCTCACGCCACTTCATTCCCTTAGCAATCGCATCCTGATGTGATCCCGAAAACGCCGCAAATACAAGCTTACCAGCATACGGCTGTCTCTCATCGACCTTCATTCTTGTTAAACGCTCATATATAGCTGCAATTTCAGGAAGATTTTCAAAATTCAGCTCTGGATTCACCCCATGCGAATACAAGTTCAAGGCAAGTGTAACAATATCGACGTTCCCTGTTCTTTCTCCATTTCCAAATAGAGTCCCCTCGATTCTCTGTCCTCCAGCCAGCAATCCTAGCTCGGCATCTGCAACACCGCTTCCTCTATCATTATGCGGATGAAGCGACAGGATGACATTCTCCCGGTGACTTAGACGATCACTCATGTATTCAATCTGGCTCGCATACACATGCGACATAGACATGGATACTGTAGCCGGCAAATTGATAATTACCTTGTTATCAGCAGTTGGCTGCCATACATCGAGTACGCTATTACAAATATCAAGCGCAAACTCAATTTCTGTACCTGTAAAGCTTTCTGGCGAGTACTGGAATTGGAAGTTCCCTTCTGTTTCCGCTGCATATTTCTTCAACAGTTTTGCACCAGTTACAGCAATATCAATAATTTCTTCTTTAGATTTTTTGAATACTTGTTCACGTTGAGCTACGGAAGTTGAATTATACAAATGGACGACTGCTTTTTTCGCACCTTGCAGCGATTCAAATGTTTTTTTGATAATATGCTCTCTTGATTGTGTCAACACTTGAATTGTCACATCATCTGGAATTAGATCCTGTTCAATTAAGGTACGCAAAAAAGCATATTCTGTTTCAGATGCAGCAGGAAAACCTACTTCTATTTCCTTAAATCCTATTTTTACCAAAACCTGAAAAAATTCTAGCTTTTCTTCCAAGCTCATAGGGATAACCAAAGCCTGGTTTCCATCCCGCAGATCCACGCTACACCACATTGGAGCTTCCGTAATATACTCCTTCTCAGCCCATTTCATGCTTTTTACTGGAGGCATAAAGTAACCTCTGGAATACTTTTCAAAATTTTTCATGTGATGATCATCCTTTCAGCGGTAATACTTACTGTTATCATTCTTAATTCGCAATAAAAAAAGCCCTCCATCTCTATTTATATAGAGACGAAAGACTGTTGACATCTTGCGCGGTACCACTCTAATTCATACCAAAACGGCATGCACCTTAACAGATACAGGTTGTAGCAACCTTATATCCTCCTACTATAACGGTTAGGATCCGTCTCCACCTACTCTTTTATCATTTCAGCGAGCTACTTCAAGGCGAGTTCGAATTTTCATTGCGGCTGTTTCGCACCAACCAACAGCTCTCTGATCGCTTAAAAAATCCTACTATTCCTCTTCATCGTATTTTAAGTGTTTAAAACATCGTACTACATTAGTGTCAGATTTTCAAGTTAATTCTGACGACAACAATACTTCTATTACTTTGCGGAGATCACATAAGGCGCCTACCAACGATTGGGAGGGAGCATAGATAGAACTCACACCATTTCATACACAAGCCAATCGGAGACCGCACCGCCCATTTTACTGTATAAGGACTGCGCTGCATGATTATCCTTCGCAGTTTCCCAGGTCATGTACCCAAATCCCTTTTCTCTTATGTATGATAAGCATGCCCTAAACAGTTGCTCTCCTGCTTTCTTTCCTCTTGCATCAGGTACAACAAACAAATCATTTAAAATAGCTGTTCGTTTAAGCTGCAGTGTACTAAAGGCAAAATATAATGTCGCAAATCCAATCAATTTACCGTTTTGCTCTGCTACAAACTGCAGACCGCTCGAAGGATTACATTGAATATGCTGAATCAGCTGCCTTAACGCCTCTTCATCTGGACGCGGTCTTTGATAGAAATCAACAATATATTGTATCATTAGGTTAGATAGCTGCGGGATATCTTTTTCCATAGAAATTCTAATTTGTATGTTCATATATATCCTCCCAATCTAAAAAACGAAATATACCAAAAACGGATCGCCTTCGAGGACGATCCATCTCATAAAGAAAACTCACCGATTGCTTACCATTTATAAATCCAAAACTGTTCGTAACGAAGCCAGTTTAGCGTCGTTTCATCCTGCTTGTCTATTTTCTGCTGCATATCCTGCAGCATAGCCTCCGTTTGGGAACGGTGCGCACGTAAAGCAGCAAGCTTCACATCGAGTACATCGTTTATATCGATAACAACATCCGGCTCTCCAAGAACTTCCACTCGATTTTTTGTAATAGCTAATGCATATACAACCGGCCGCTGCTCAAGAGGCATGCGGGAAAGAGCATGAATAACTGCACGTCCGCAAGCATCGTGATCCGGATGCACTGCCTGATCAGGATAAAAGGTAATGATTAAAGAGGGGTTCGTCTCCTGAATGACCTGTTCAATCGCATCAGCAACCACATCAATATCCTCAAATTCCATCGTTTTATCATGAAATCCTAACAAACGTAAATCTTGGACACCTAGCTCCTTACAAGCATCCTCTAATTCCTTTTTGCGAATTTGCGGTATCGTTTCCCGATTGGCAAATACATTTTTCCCCATATTCCGCCCCATTTGCCCTAGCGTACCGCAAGCGTATGTAACAGACACACCAGCCTTTGTATACAAAGCAATCGTTCCCCCTGCTCCAAACGATTCATCATCTGGATGCGGAAGTACAACAAGTACATGACGTTCCATCTTGTTTCCTCCTTTTAAAATGGCTCTTTACTTAACTGAAGCGCTACAGCCAATCTCCCCAGATTATCATGGCCAGACAACAGCAAACGGCCTTTTTCATCCTTAAGCCAATGGGTAATTCCTTCTGCATACACCCAGCCATGCTCCATTTTCAAACCAATACGATAGGGATTTGTTCCAGCTATCGTTCCGCGTTCGAACGAAATACGAGCGTTTCGCATAAATGCCCCCACTGTCATTACCTTCTCGTTTGTGTGAGTGGCATATGCACCATTCGTTGTTTCCAAATGAACATATACATCCTGATTTGCAAAGCTATCAATTTCAGTCTGAATGGCAGTTTTATCCTGAATACGTTCCACCTGCAAGCCCTCCTTTTCTATCCATCATAGATATACAAATAATAGCAACATAATACTTAGCTTGACATATTTTTGATCTTTATGCAATTTTTCTGTCCTCATTCTTTCCCTCTTTTCATTTATCCCGTATACTTGACTTGCTGCAATATATTTACGATCAGGAACGAAAGGGGAAACAGCATTGGATTCTATCACTCATGAAGTTGCCGTATGGCAATATTACACCGCTATTTCACTATTTATAGTTACATACGCGCTTATTATCTCAGAAAAAATAAACCGGGCCGTTATTGCTCTGCTCGGAGCAGCGATTATGGTAATGATCGGAGTCGTAGACACTCACTCTGCCTTTACCACCCATATTCAATGGGAAACCATTACCCTTCTAATCGGCATGATGATGCTTGTAAACATTACAAGCAAATCAGGAGTATTTGAATTTGTCGCCATTAAAGCGGCAAAAGCAGCAAAAGGACAACCCATTCGTATTTTACTGTTATTATCCCTTTTAACGGCAGTCGGCTCTGCTTTTTTAGATAATGTTACAACGGTGCTGCTTGTAGTTCCTGTAACGTTATCTATTACACGTATCCTGCAGGTGAATCCCATACCATATCTTATCTCGGAGGTCATCTTTTCAAATGTGGGAGGAACAGCAACCTTAATCGGTGACCCTCCTAACATCATGATTGGCTCTGCTAACAAGCGCTTGGATTTTAATGCGTTTCTCTTGAATTTAACACCAGTTGTTTTAGTGATTACTATCACCCTGCTTGCTATCTTGTACCTCTTGTACAGAAAACAGTTACAGACAACATCAGAACAAATTCAAGTACTTCTATCCTTACATGAAAAGGACTATATACGCGATGCAACTCTCTTAAAGAAATCACTATCTGTATTGGCTCTCACTATTCTCGGCTTCATTCTTCACTCCGTTATCCATGTAGATGCCGCTGTAATCGCCTTAACAGGCGCAACAGTGCTGATGCTGATTGGCGTAAAGCAGCATGAGTTAGAAGAAGTGTTTGCTGGGGTTGAATGGGTAACCATTTTCTTTTTCGCAGGCTTATTCGTACTTGTCGGCGCACTCATTGACATTGGTTTGATCGGTTCTTTAGCTCAGCATGTTCTACAAATCACAGACGGTAACATCTCATCTGCAGCTCTGCTCATTTTATGGGTATCTGGAGCCGCTTCGGCAACAATTGACAATATCCCATTTGTCGCTACAATGATCCCGCTCATTAAAGATTTAGCTGCTGGCCTTGGTCTCTCTCCCGATGCATCACAAGTTGAGGTGCTATGGTGGGCATTGGCTCTCGGAGCGTGTCTTGGTGGAAACGGCACTTTAATTGGCGCATCAGCCAACGTAGTAGTTGCAGGAATTGCAAGCCGTGAAGGACATGGATTCAGCTACATGACCTTTCTAAAAATCGGGTTGCCGCTTACAATTGTTTCTTTGTTGATTTCACATTTTTATATTTATTTCCGTTACTTACAATGAAAAAACAACTCCGCAAACATAGTAATGATATCAAAAAGGGTGCTCCTGATTCGGAACACCCTTTTATGTTAGTTAAACCAATAAATTAAACAACGTTGGATCGTGATTAATCTCCATATATTTAATACCATGTGCATTCATGCGCTGCACTAGCGGCTCATAATCTTCTTTACATGTTAACTCAATACCAACGAGAGCTGGTCCGTTATCCTTATTGCTCTTTTTCGTATATTCAAAACGAGTAATGTCATCATTTGGTCCAAGTACATCATCAAGAAACTCGCGCAAAGCACGCGGACGCTGTGGAAAGTTGACGATAAAGTAATGCTTTAATCCTTCATACATAAGAGAACGCTCTTTAATCTCCTGCATGCGGCCAATATCATTGTTACCGCCGCTCACGATGCATACAACTGTTTTGCCGCGGATTTCATCCCGATAAAAATCAAGGGCAGCGATTGGCAATGCGCCGGCTGGCTCTGCAACAATGGCGTTTTTGCTGTACAATTCCAAAAGTGTTGTACATACCTTGCCTTCAGGTACAGTCACGATATCATCAAGAACTTCCTTACAGATTTCATATGTTAAATGCCCTACCTGCTTGACAGCTGCTCCATCCACAAACGGATCAATCTGCGGAAGCGTTACGACTTTTTCTTCCCTCATGGAGGCATTCATGGAAGCTGCGCCGGCTGGCTCCACTCCAATAATCTTCGTAGATGGCGAAACACCTTTCACATACGTCCCAACTCCAGAAATCAAACCGCCACCGCCAATTGACATAAACATATAATCAATTGGTCGATCAATATCGTGTAAAACTTCTACACCTATTGTTCCTTGCCCAGCAATTACATCTGGATTGTCGAACGGATGAATAAATGTCATACCATGCGCTTTTGCATATTGAACAGCCTCAGCATAAGCACTATCAAACGTATCTCCTGTTAAAATAATTTCTACATTTGCCCCGCCAAAAAATCGCACTTGCGATACTTTTTGATTTGGTGTCGGGCTTGGCATAAAGATTTTGGCAGGTATGTTTAGTTTTCGGCATGTATAAGCCACACCTTGCGCATGGTTACCTGCGCTAGCACACACTACACCGTTTTCAAGCTGATCGGGCTGTAGATTGTTAATACAGTTATACGCCCCGCGAATTTTGAAAGAACGTACTGTCTGCTGATCCTCTCTCTTTAAATACACGTTACAATCATATTGCTCAGATAAAATCGGGTCTCGCTGCAGCTGCGTATTATAAACAACATCCTTTAACGTGCTGTGAGCGACGAGGATATCCTCGATCTTGATGGCTTCCTTTACATTTTTCATTGTTTCGTACCTGCCTTACTTCGAATTTTCTATGTTACATATTATACAAAATTCAGAAAATATTTTGTATGGTATTTTTATTGAAAATTAAAACATACTTCCTAGAAAGCGATATTTTAATATAACAAAGCGCATATATCGTACTAGAATTGAAATCCTTCCCATACTTAAATAGATTAAAGGCGTCCCGATAAATACATGCTCAAATATTGCCGATTCAGTTATTTGTTTAATACTAAACACAGCTTTCTTGCTGTAACCATTGACTTCTGACATCTACTTCATCACTATACGAAACAAACGAATGTTGTATAGATACAAGGAAGCTTGCTGCTCTATAAAAGCAAATGCTTCCTCTATCCGTAATCCTTCTTTATATTGTAAACCATTTTCTCTGTTCTGTCTCGTCAATACTACTGAATTGTGAACACTAAGCTAGCCAAGCCAAAAAACCATCTCGATTAAGAAAAGCGGACAAGGCTCGAAAAGTTATGCTTTCTTAAAGTGTGAGAATATTTCCCTTTCCCTTAACAAAAACTACCTCCATGCTGTGCGGCAAGTAAAGGAGAGATAATAATGGAGAGCCAACATTTCGGTGTGCACGAGATTACAGATATGCGTGAGATTCTTAATTTTAAGGTGGCTTGTTTAGTAGAAGCAAAATCACGATTACAGCAAACAGAAAATGTAGAGCTAAAGATGCTTATTGAGCAAGGAATTCGCCAAGGAACAGAAACAATTAGCGAGATGAAAACATTTCTTAGTGCTGCAGCTACGCAAATGAAGCAATAAGGAGAACGTACGATAATGAATAAAAAACAATTAAGCTTTATAGACCATGTCATTGCAACGGATATGCTGTTTGAAACAAAGGCTGCGATTAAGGATTTTGCTGCTGCGATTACAGAAGCTTCATCACCCGAGATACATACGTTTTATCATAAAGAGTTACAAAAAGCGATTACGCAGCATGAGCAAATTTATGGCTTTCTTCAGAATAGAGGGATTTATGATGCTTACAATATCCCCCAGCAGCTGCAAAAGGATATTTCATATGCCGCTGAAGCTTTACAGCAATAATATTATGTAAACAAAAGAAGTTTGAGGTGAAATAAATGCGTGAACAGTTGGGTGTACACGAATTATTAGAGCTACATGAACTGCTAGTATTTAAAAGTTTATGTGTAACAAAGTCATCTGCTATGCAAAAATTAGTAGCAGACGAACAGCTAAAGAAAATGATGCAAGATGATGTTGATATGTCTGCCCGGCATGCTACGGATCTAAAAAACCACTTAACAAATGGGAGACTTGTACAATGAATCCTTTTATTGGAAAGCTATCTGGAATGAGTTCATTAACAGAGCAAGTCATTGCAACGGATATGCTAATTGCGGCAAAGTCTGCAATTAAACAGTATGCCTTAGCTATTACGGAAACAGCTACTCCTGAGATACGGAGTACATTAACTCAGCATTTAGAGGATTGCATTAACTTTCATAAGCAAATTTCCGATTATATGGTGAATAAAGGGTATTATTTTCCTCTTGATACGTCTAAGCAGGTGCAAGTAGATACGGATATGGCTGATCAAGCATTAAAGTTACAGCCTACAGGGGACCAATAATTGTATAAAATGAGAGCTATCCATTTTCTAAAAATATTTTCTAGTCTTCTCTTCAAACACCGCCATCAGAAGCTCTATCAGGAATTGAACCTTTGTCTTTTACTCGTATGCGAATGATACGGTAACGAGCAACAGAAAACGTGGCGATTTGCCCATTCGTAACTTAGAATATTTCTCATTAGATACGTTACAGTCGACTTGTAGCATGTTGTTTGTAATAGGTATAGTGACTTTCTATGGATTTTTACACTGTAGGAAAGTATAAATTTCCAGCTAGAAGGTGAATTCGACGTAGTTGAAAATTTTAGGAATACAGTATAAGGGCAACTACGCCTCTGTCTTCGCCCAAGAGCAGAGCTCGCCAATCGGCGAGTTTTCTTTATTAAAATTTACCACTACATAAATATGCTTTTTAGACAAACAATAAGTATAGTGTTATTCTGTAACACTATACTTCAATGTGGGGGGATATACTTTGAATATTCTTTTCAGCTTATTCTCAACTTTAACTATTACTGTGATTAAAGCCGCATTTTTTATCGATAAAGCGACCTCTAAGCTAAGATGGTTGCTAAGAATGCCTGCTTTGACTTAAGCCCTGAATATTCGATAAGTACTATCTAATACGCATTGTCGTGCTATAAAAAGAAGGCGAGTATATCATTTATGCTCGCCTTCTTTTGGTACTTCATTAAACGTTAGGCAGTTCATGCCTTTAAAGTCTAGGAACTCCTCGTTTATTATATTTGTTTCCTATACACATTACATTATTTCAATATTATTGAACAGGCATAAATTTCAAAATCACCTATGGTTATTCTGTATATATCGTTGGGAATAGTATGAGTAAAAGCATTTTCAGGAGGACTTATTATGCCGGTAATTCCAGAATCAGCTTTCAAAGTGTCTTGCTCTAGCGAGTATGACAGACTGATCAAAGTAATTTTATGTCAGCCTCAATATATGACAATACGGGAAGTGATAAATGAAACCCAGAAACATTTTAAAAATGAGAACATTCATATCGAGCTTGCTATGAAGCAACATAAACAATTTGTTCAAACATTGCGTGATCATGGAGTTGAGGTTATTCTTCTCCCTTCCCACAAAAGATATCCAGAACAGGTATTTACTCGCGATATCGGATTTACAATTGGACAAAAGGTATTTGTCGCTGAAATGGCAAGCAATATTAGACAAGGTGAAGAACAATTCTTGAAACAATGGCTGGAAAAAGAACAAATCGTCTTTGATAACTTAAAAAGGGATCATATCGAGGGTGGTGATGTCCTCATCGATCGTAATACTATCTATGCGGGAGTAAGTAACCGAACCAATAAAAAGGCTATCCATCATTTGCAAACATTGTTACCTGAATACGAGGTAATTCCTATCCCTTTCACTGAGAAATATTTACATTTAGATTGTGTATTCAATATTTTATCACCAACTGAAGCATTAATTTTCCCTGGGGTCATTAATAAAAAAGAAGCAGATTTATTAGCATCCCGTTATGACTTAATTGAAGTAACTGAAGAAGAACAATTCACATTAGGTACAAATGTGCTGTCAATCGGCAATCAAAAAGTGTTGAGCCTGCCCATTAACGAAAAGGTGAACAAGCAGCTTCAAAACCGTGGATATCAAGTGATTGAGGTAGACATTACAGAGATCATTAAATCTGGAGGCTCGTTCCGTTGTTGTACACTCCCCATTTTACGAGAGGAAATGTAATGAGACAGCATCAAAACAAAACGATACATACCCATTATCTATTGTTATCGGACTTCTTCACCAATACTTGTTTAGCTTTGTTAAAATTTCCCGCTGCTTCGAGTTTGCTTCTAGTGGGAAATGTATCCTTCTTAAAATGTAATAAAAGTCCCATTTCTCAGCATTAAAATTGAGAAATGGGATTCTTGTTGCATTACTCTTTTACAGAGACATCAATATGCGAAAAGGAATTGAATGCAAACAACCCTTTATCTGTTAATTTCAATTCCGGTATTACTGTAAGTGTCAAAAATGATAGCATCAAAAAAGGATTAAAGGTTTTTGGCGAACCAATATTAGTAAGAGCGCTATTCAATGTTTTTAACGCTTGATAAACAGCCTCGGATGTATCCTCCGACATTAATCCCGCGACTGGAAGGTCAAGGGCAGCCAAAACCTCTTTTCCATCAACAACAACTAATCCCCCATTTGTTTTAATTACATGTTCAACCGCTACAAGCATTTCTTGATCAGATGCACCGACCACCACAATATTATGTGAATCATGGGCTACTGTACTGGCAATTGCACCTTTTTGCAGCTGAAATCCTTTTACAATCCCTAAACCAACATTTCCTGTAGCTTTATGTCTTTCAATTACTGCTAATTTTAGCAGGTCGTTTTCAGTAGAAGGACAAAAAACTCCATCCTGTACTTTTACGGATTCTCTTCGATGATGGGTCCTCAAACTATTAGGAATAATTTCAATGATATTACAAGTGCTTGAACATAACGGAATTTCTATATCTTTCAATGTCACTTTTTTTGAATGTAGCTTGGGAAGTGAAGCGCTTGGATTTTGAACCTTTGGAAATTCTGCATGGTTTATCTGACCCTTATCAACAATGCATTTTCCTTTTTTATAAACTTGATGAATAGCTACACTTTCTAAATCATCAAGAAGCAGAAAATCCGCCTGATACCCAGGTGCAACTGCCCCTAAATTACGAAGACCGAAACACTCTGCTGTATTCAAAGTCACCATTTGTATTGCAAGAATAGGATTTAATCCCTTCTGAATGGCAAGTCTTACGATGTGATCTACGCTTCCTTCTTCAATTAAATCATCTAAAAGTTTATCATCTGTAACAAACAAGCACCTTCTAGAATTTTGAACTGTAATCACGGGCATTAGCTCTTCTAAGTCTTTTGCTACAGTCCCCTCTCTAATCATAAGATACATCCCTAGATCTAAACGGTCTTTTGCTTCTTTGCTATTTACACTTTCATGATCCGTTCTAATTCCTGCCGACATGTAAATGTTCAAATCTTCTCTGCCAATCCCGGCTGCATGCCCATCGATTACACCGCCATACGATTGAGTCGCAGCTAATTTATCTACCATGCTCTTATTCGCAGACGCTACAGAAGGAAAATCCATAACTTCAGCAAGTCCTAGAACTTGCGGATGAGTCATGAAAGGGAGTAACTGTTCAGCATCGAGCCTTGCACCATTAGTTTCGAAGGGAGTTGCTGGAACACAGGAAGGCAACATTACAAAGATATCTAAAGGTAAATCTTTAGAATCATCAAGCATGTATTGAATTCCCTCCGTTCCCGCTACATTCGCAATTTCATGAGGATCAGTAACGACTGTAGTTACCCCGTGCTGAAGAACAACTTTTGCAAATTCCCGAGGAAGCAGCATCGAGCTTTCAATATGAACGTGGCCATCAATAAATCCAGGAACGATGATCTTATCTTTCGCATCAATGACTTCATTGCCTGCATATGAACCGATTCCTGCAATCATTCCATCAACTATAGCAATATCGCCTTCCATAAATTCTCCTGTGAACACATTTAAAATCTTACCCTGCTTGATAACCAAATCTGCAGGGATCTTTTTACCCGCTACCAAAATTCTTCTTTCTAATATTGAAAAATCCACCATTATGAAATTACTCCTTTACTAATTTTTTTCAAATTGTTCTACCAGCCTAATTAATAAGGAAAACTTGCTGATTAGTGATCCATTAGCCGAAGACAGAAGTGTAGTTTCAATTACATTTTGCCCCTAAAATTTCCTGCTACGTCGAATTCGCTTCTAGATGGAAATTTTCCCTTTCTTAAAGTACAAAAAAATCCTGATTACAAATAAATGTAAAAAATACACTTATTTGTAATCAGGATTTTACGGTTCCTGGTAGAGACCCTCATACCATATCTATGAGGTTATACAATTTAGTTGTATACATTTTAAAGCATTCCTTACTATTTTTCAATAGAAAAGCCTTGATATAACGCGGATTTTTAGACATGAGTAATTGCGTTTTTAGTCTAGAAGAGACCTTTGACCACAATTCTATGCCAATCGTTGATATTTGCAATGACATTGTAAAGTCTGCCCTTAGGCGCTTTACCTCCAGTTTATTTTCAAAAAATAATCTTTCATTAGCTTTCCATAGGCACCATACTTAATATACCCCAAATCTCCGACGGATATATAATACTACGCATAATAAAACCGGGATGTAAGCTCCAAATATCGGATAAATATTTTTAAGAACAAAGTCGCTTTGCTCCATATGGGCAGCATAACTATCCGCAAAAAAAATAGATCGAGATAGGAAATCAGACTATGTTGCATTGGATTCAGACTTGATTTTCTTATCCTTTGCCCTTTTGAAACGATTACGTATTAGGGAAACGAGTAACATTAGCAATGGAATAATCATCAGAAGAGGAATATTAAGGTAATAATATAAAATGTCTCCGCCTTCTTCTCTAACTTCTGTATAACTGGAACCAATGATCATTGAAAAAAAGATAAGGATTACTCCGAATAGTACAAGAATGTGGCGATAGTTGTTTAACTTAAACAACTCGGCTATTCCAATTACGGTACAATACAGCAGGATAGATACTTTGAAAAACACTGTAATCAACAAGGTAAGAACAATAATGGCATCAAGTCGTTGGAGAAATTCGAAAAGATTAACTGTCCTAAGTGTTGATGATGTAGGAAACACGGATCTTTCTACTTGTTCAACACCAAGAACGGTGATATTTAAACTTGCTGTCCAACATAAGATAAGGCCACTTGAAATCAAGGTGGACAACCATACTTTTTTTACTGCTCCAGGACGATTTAAATAAGGGAGCAGCATCATAAAAGTAAGCATTTGACCAAAAGGATAAGAACTAATAATTGGAAAAGCTGTCGTCAGTATGGGTTTCCATCCATTTTCTAAAAATGGCTGCAAATTATGAAGACCAACATTACCTGAAACGAAAATTAAAAAGTTTCCTGCTATCCCAAACAGGAGCAAAATAACGACAAACACCTCTGCTGTTCTCCCTAATACTTCAATTCCTAAATAAAGTACACAACAGCAAAGAACTTCTTTCTCGCTGTTTTTTTATCTTCTATACAGCATTTTATACATTCTCGTCACAGCAACGTTTTGTGAGGAAAGAAATCACGCTAGACTGAATAAACTTCCGCATAGCATTGAGTTGTTGGATTTGCTCTGGATCACGAATTAACTGCACGAAGTTTATTCCATCCCCTTTCTAAAACAAAAGAGGACACCGAAACAAAGAGCAAATATGCTCCCTGAATCAGTGCCCTCACGCTCTCAATCTTGGACTATATTAGATTAGCAATTATGAGCAAATAACTTTTTGGTTGTATTTCAGTCTGCCTTTTTATTCAATTCTGCAATGAATTTTCGAAAATTCTCATTTTCACGAAAAAAAGAAGATGCAAAGTCAGCATATACAGAAAACATTCCTTCGATGGCGTTCCATGCGTTTCCAACCGCTCTCTGAAATTCTACAGCTTCTTCAGATTGCAAAAACTGTTCAATCGCTTCTCTATCTCCGCTCTCTGCAAGTGCTCTGATTTTATTCATCGTTTCTAAACTAAACATCCATTACAACTCCTTTCCAAATGATGTTTTTAAATAAAACCATCATTTTTTAGCCAATGTGCTTGAGCTTCCTTTAATTCTGCTGCTTTATCGTGATACCCCATTATTCGCGCAGATAGGACAATCAGTTTATGCCCTAACAAAAACGACAGATCAGTAAGGAGAAACCTGTTTCTCCTCAAATCGACTCCCGTCCTTGTTGATGATATATTTTGCAAACCTTACACCGATTTCAACATTAACGATGAGCTACTTTTCTGTATAGTCCAAATTTCAGAAAGCAACTTCATTTGCCTGCATAAACGTTTTGTATTGTAGAGCATCCTCTATCTGCCTAGTGAAATATTCCTTCACTTTACCTATATGCTATTACAAATAGTCCTGTTTCAACATTTTTGATTACAAACGCTTTGACGGGCCCTTTCACTTCTGAATTCAGGCTTTGTTAAACCTTCACTTTCACTACTACATTCCAATAATTTGCTCAGTGCCTCTATACTTACCACCTAAAACATTCACCTCATGGTCTGACCAAACACCCAGTAACACGTCCGCTGTATATACAATCTCTTGAATTTTGCCGAGAGTACCTTCGCACCCAACAAGTCCAAACATCTACAGCACCAATCCAACCAACGTAAAAAGAGCAACCCATGTTTTCCAGTTGCTCAAGCGTTTTCCAATATTCTCTTTTGTGAGCTTCATAGTAAAATTCCTTATTTAGCTCACTATTTTCTATTGCAAACATGAATCAATCGACCATATAGGCTCGTCTATCTAATATGAAGTAACCTTACAGCCCTCCTCGAAATAAAACTGATAAGATATACGTAATAACGGCTCCTATGATAACACGCAGAATCCAAGTAGTATTACTTTTGATTCCTTGCAAATCTTCCTTAATTTCATTGATGTCTTTTTCATCAAGAAGTATTCTTGTTTCTAAAGCACGGACATCTCGGTATAGGTCCCGTTGTTCTTCCTTAAACTGTTTCAGCTCTTCTTTTGTACATTGATTTTCTTCCATATATCACTCTCCTCCTAACACTATCAGTTTGTCCTATTATTATATGTAAGGAAAGCCTAAGTAGTGATAGAAGGTGTCATAAGATGTCTAATATCTTTATCCCCCCTTTCATAAGTAAGCCGATTAGTCCAACCACGATAGCACCAATGATAATACGCAAAGTCCACGTTGTATTGCTACTGATTTTTTCTAATTGTTTATTACTTGTAAAATGAAGCCTTGATTAAATATAGCCATTAATAATCTGAGCAAATAAGATAAGCTCTCAGTTGCGTATAGAGACATAACATGTAAGAGAAAACTAACCACTCTAAAAAGGGAGAGAAACAAGTTATTATGACAATCCATCGACAATTCTCTATCGTTGGACCCGTTGGACCCGTCGGAATCGTCGGACCCATCACACCCATCGGACCCGTTGGAAGCGGACCCATCGGAATCGGCGGAGTCCTCACCTATACTTCTATACAGCAGACACTTCATGGACTTCACCAGCTACCATTGCTTCATCATCCTATACCGCTCCAGCCATTACCACAGCTCATACATTATTATCCCCCTGTACATCATTTTCCTGACCCTTCTATCCATCTCACATATTACTAACTTATTTATTTGACTCGTTACGTCATTTCCAGAGAGGGTCATTGGCTCTCCTTTACTCCAAAACGTTTTTTTCGTACCTGTGCATACTGATCTGGTATTGTGTGCACATTACTTACCAACTACCAGTCCTCTTCTTTAACAGCCAGGAAACCCGCACCTATTTTGCCTTGGCGAACTATTCGGGATTACCGAGCAGTTTGCCATTTTTTATGCTACACACTCACTGCATGCTCTATCAACCTGCCTGTAGAAGACATCTAACGTTGAATAAAGTTTCATTATTATGGAAAAAGTAAACTAAGTACCATTAAAGAAAGGGTGCGCTACCTACAGTCGCGCGCTTCTGGATATGCAGCAAAGAACGATTAAACACTTTGAGAAAACAATGAAACAGAAAAAAGCCCACCCCTAACTGGTAGGCTTTGACCACATTTTTGACCACACACTACTATGAAATAGCGTGAATTAGAGTAAAAGCCAATAAGTAGTGAACCTTGTAAAACCTTGATATAACGTGGTTTATCAGACATGAGAAATTACGTTAATGCTGTTTATGATGACAATCATCGCTGTCATAATCGTCTACTGTGTACAGAGAAGGATGAAACAAAAGAACACCCATTCTCTCTTGGTGAGTTGAGCTATTCTTAGCTGTGCCACTAGAGTAATTGGCTGCTGCAGTTTTAATACGTTCCACTTCTTTATTTTTCTGTTTTGCCGAATTATTCTTAGACAGGTTGTAAACAATTCCCCCTAAAATAAGAAACCCTGCAGCCTCCAGTGCTAAATTATACATGTATAAGTCCCTCCTCCTGGCTATCTCTACCCAATCATGGGCAACTCCACCCAATTAATGACCTGCGATCCTGCTTCTTCAGCTATTTCAGCAACATGTTTCTCAAACCAAACCACTTTAATCTGTTATTTTATTTTTTCGATGTAATCCATCTCATTTCCTTCATTAAGTAAGCCTTTGTTCTGTTCGGGGAAGCTTTAAGTTTGATAAACTTCTTAATTAGTAGTATTATTCTTGTTAAATTCTTTGAAACGGAGGGAATATAATGAATTAGTTTCGACTGATCCCCGTTATTTTCTTTTCCTTATCAGCATTTTCATTATTTACATTTCAAGTCGGAGAAGTAATTAGTTCTATTCAGAAATTAATAGAATTTTATAAACACACATAATAAAGGAACAGCGTGGATCCCTTCGCCGGTTGGCGAGCCCTGCCCTTGGGCGAAGACAGTGGCGTAGCCCTACTTATACTGTGTTCCTAAAATTTCCGACTACGTCGAATTCGCTTCTAGCTAGAAATTTATACTTTCTTACAGTGTAAAGAAAAAAGCCCACCTCTCATTTGGCGGACTTTGACCATGTTGAGTCAGCTAGTGATTTGCTTCAATGCAGTCACTGCTCATCCTCATTTTGGTGTTCCTTCATTACGTTATTTACCAAATTTTGCGTTGCATCTCGAGTTGGTTCAACCGCATTTTCAATAGCGGTTTGGACATAATTGGTTCCCGATTGTACTCCATTTTTAAAAATCTTCGTTTTGTTTTCTACACTATTGTTTAAGCGTTGATTATTATCAGACATCATTTATACCTCCAAGAATTCATTCCATTTTATATTGCCATCAACACCGAAAAAATATGCAATTGATACACTCCTTAAGTTAAATGGACGAAATTTTAGATGTAACCCAAAAAGACGCAGCATCCTTTTAATTTGTATTCAAAGGAGGGCAGAGAATGAAAGAGCTTGTCGGGACATGCAAATGCTGCAAAAAGAATATTTACTGTATGGCTGGTTTTTTAAATGGAGTCATTCTAAAGCAAGGAGAACTCCTTTGTTTTTCCTGTCACAATAAGAAGGAGTTCGTCAGCTCGGTGGATCCAGGGCATAAATAACCTTTAAAGAAAACTCGTCGATTGGCGAGCCCTGCCTTTGGGCGAAGACAGAGACGTAGTTGCACTTATACTGTATTCCTAAAATTTCTCGCTACGTCGAATTGTTTTCCAGTTAGAAATTTATACTTTCTTACAGTGCAAAAAAAGACTCCTGGTAAAGGAGTCTTAATGTTGTCTTTCATCTTCCAATTCATGTTTCATGCCTTCAATCGCTGCTTCCCTGCGCTCGTTCTTCGCTTGGATTTGCGCTTTGATCGTTGGGCTTTCAGTGTTGCTCATTGTTTCTTTTGCTTTTTCAATATTCCCTTCTGTGTTCTGAATATGCTGCGCAAGATGAGCCGCATTATCGGCACGATTGTCTGGATTTGTACGCTGTTCCATATAAAAAAACCTCCTTTTCTTTTGCAACGCTTGTATTATGTGATAAGTTTGACAGAATTATGTATCTATGAATGAAAATTCCATAGGATTTGGCTGTAGGGGCTAATCTACATTTACCTGATAAAATCTAAGCCTTGAATTACTTTATTCAAGGCTTAGATTTATGTAGACTACCGTATAAATTTTTTAACAGGCAAAGGGAGCTACAAGAAAGTCATTGATCAATTTTCAAACTGTCAATTCCTCTCTTCTTCGCCACCATCCTTCTCTTCACTATTAAACCATAGCGGATCGTCATTATCGACCTCACCATTGTAGTTAATGAGTATCTCTTCCCCTGCTTTTATATCTGTATAGGCATAGAAATCAAATGTATGATTATCAAAGTTAATATCATACACAGCATTAGGCGTGTATGAATGATTAAACAGCATGCCATATCCTAAAAGGATCGCCGTATGGTTTTTACCGTATTCAAATGCATAATCGGCAAGGATGGTTTTCTCTATAAAAACATGCTCTTTATTCGGATAAGCAATAACGGGTGCTTCATGGAGAAGCTCACCTTTTTTTATATCGCGCGTCGCAAATACTCCTCTATTAAAATCCCCATCGCTAAGTTCAGAAGTCTTTATCTCAATCATATTAGTCACCTGTATGTCCTTTTCTATGAATTCCTTTATTTTCTTAAGTTTGCCACTTGCTGAAGAGGAAAGCAACTATTTGCATTCATGAATACAAAAATTATATTAGTAAGTGTCTCTTGTGGCTTATATATACCGGTTAACATATAGCTCCCCATCCATAGCAAGAACACACAAAAGCGGTTAGGTCGTAACCTAACCGCAATTCATGTACAGCTTAGTATGGACACCACTATTCTACATTACTATGCATACGAAAAGCATCACTATGCCCAATCTGCTGTAGCGCAGCATAGCGCAGGCAGATTGTATCAAAGATAAGATGCATGCATTGATCAAATAATGACCCTAGCGGCTGAACACTTTTCATTTCATCCTGACGACGATATTTCGTAGCAGCCGGTACGTGGACAGATAGGGATGCATAAGAAGCTAGCTCTGACTCCAAATTTGTTGTAAATGCAATTACACGACAGCCGCATTCCTTTGCTTTTTCCGCGGCCCAAGACACATTTTTTGTTTTCCCCGACCCTGATACAGCAATCAGGATATCTCCCTCTCTAATGGCAGGAGTAATGGTTTCTCCCATCACAAAGACATGTGCTCCCAAATGCATAAGACGCATTGCAAAGGATTTAGCCATCAACCCGGAACGTCCTTCCCCTATAACAAAAATACGTGTTGGTGTCTGCAGCGCTCGGCTTACCTCTTCAATCGCATTCGTGTCTACTAAACCTAGAACCTCTTGAATTTCTCCTAAAATGCTTTTGATATCATTATGCATGTGCTCTCTCCTCTATCGATAAAATATATTCTTTTATTTGCTTTGCTGCTGCTTTCGGATTGGCAGCCTTCGTAATAGCAGATCCAATAATAACCACTGTTGGTGACAATTTTGCCAGTATATCAAGTGATTCGAGTGAAATACCGCCGGCAACAGCCCATTCTGCAGATAGGCTTTTTGGGATGCCTGCATGCGCGCTTGTTTGCTTTCCCGCGATTTCTTGCTGATCCTTGCTAACATGTGCGCAGAAAATTGCTGCATCGTACTGCCGTAATTGTTGTATATGTTCCTCATTTGTATTCAATAAATCAACCATTACTCTTTTATCATACTGGGCAGCCATGTGTAAGCATGTTTCAATCGTAACAGGCGGCGCAACCCCCATAACCGTTGCCAGATCCGCTCCTGCTTCAAAGCATAATTGAAACTCGTATTTCGCATTATCAATGGTTTTGATATCTGCAACTATTATTTTATTTGGGAAAGCTTCCTTCAAAGCTCGAATGCTGCTAGTACCAAATTCTTTAATTAACGATGTTCCTACTTCAACCCAATCCACATAATCTTCTACTTGTCTTGTCATTTCAATTGCTTCTTCTACTGTCATCCGGTCAAGTGCCAATTGTATTTTCATGCTAATCCCCCTTAATAAACCGATTTAGTAAAGTCTGAAAAAGAAATACGTCCCTTCTGTCAGGTCGGCTACGGCCTGCCTGCAGAAGATTCACGTATAATTAACTCGCACGGAAATGTATAGAGTTCAGACTCCATTGCTTCTTGCTTAATTTGCCGAGTAAGCAATTCTGAGGCTCGTTTCCCAATTTCATATGCCGGTTGAGCAATCGTTGTAATTGTCGGTGTAGAAATATCGGCAAATGGGATATTGTCAAATACAATGACTGCCAGCTCCTCAGGAATGCGAATTTGTTTCCTTTTAATGAATGACATTACCTCAAAAAACGATAAATCATTTGCTGCCACTAAAGCTGTGGGCTTTTCTGAAAGAGAAAACATATTTTCCAGCTCATAAGAAATAGCTGAAATTTCCACGGACTTCATGTAGTTTTCGTTTAAAGCAATACCGTGCTGCTCCAAAGCTTGCTTGTAACCCGCTAAGCGCTCTTTACGAGGATGGGTTGTTAATGGCGGAGTGACAATTGCTATATTCCGATGTCCATTTTCAAGCAAATGTGAGACTGCCTCGCAGGTTGCCTCCCTATTATTCACTACAACCGTGTCAATATGAACACCCTCTATTTTCCGATCCACAAATACAACCGGATAGCGTTCTTGCTCCATCTCTGTATACAGCTTTGTATTTCCACCGGTCGGAAAAATAATAAGTCCGTCCACTTGCCTTGCCCGCAGCATTTCAATGTATTTCTTTTCCTTGTGAGGATCATCATCGGCATTACAAACAATCGCATGCATATCGTGCTCATGGCAATAATCCTCAATAGCTCTGCTTATTTCAGTAGATACACGATGCATAATATTAGCGACAATAATCCCCATCATATATGTCCGCTTTTGCTTTAAGCTTCTCGCCACATAATTCGGACGATAGCCTAATTGCTCTATCGCGCGTTTGATTTTCTCTTTCGTTTCCTCACCCATATATTCATAACGCTCATTTAAAAATTGAGACACTGTACTTTTAGAAACCCCTGCCTCCTTGGCTACGTCAGCCATTGTTACTGTCTTCATATATACCTCTTCCTCTTAACTGAAATATTGTCTATAACCATTGTAGCAGTTACATATGGCATTATCTAGTTACCTAGGACGAGAAGCAGGTTTAACGTTGTACCATTTGTTTAGCAACATCCACTTGTTCCACAAAACATCGAGCCCTTTCTGTCAACTGAAACAAGGACGCTGAATCTACCTCCTGCTTCGCAGCCACTAAAGTACTCCCTACTCCAATTGCAACAGCACCAGCTTCCATATACTCCTTAGCATTCCCTAGATGAAGACCTCCTGTCGGCATCAGCGGAATATGCGGAAGCGGCCCAGCCACTGTTTTGAAATACCCTGGTCCAAGAACATGCGCAGGAAATACCTTTATAAGATCCGCCCCTGCCTCATAAGCCTGGAGAATCTCAGTTGGCGTCATGGCACCTGGAACACTTATCACCCCATATCGTTTTGCCATTCTAATAGTTTCTTTATTTACAGTTGGAGAAAAAATAAATTGTGCACCTGATAAAATAGCCGTTCTCGCTGTTTCTGCATCTAACACAGTACCTGCCCCTATTAAAACATCAGACTCACACTCCGCCCGAAGCCTTTGAATGATTTGTGGCGCGTTTGGTGTTTCCATTGTAATTTCAAGCGCCGTTACCCCTCCTAAGCGTAATGCCTGTGCAATGGGAATAATCGTATCGATTGTCGTGTTCCGAATTACCGCAACAATTTTCCGCTTCTTTATTTCATGGATAGGCATCGATTCTCCCCCTTAGCTAAATTTCTATTTACTTGCGGTGTTACTTGGGTGTAGAGCAATCATATAGACTAGACACATCTTTGAGCATCTGCCATAGATGCTCAAAGATGTGAAGATACTTCTATGCCATAGTCAATACTTTGTAGTATAATACTAGTTAGGTAGTGTGTTATTTATTTTGGTGCTTGGTGAATGCCGGTTCATCAAGCACTTTTTTCTGTTGTTTTTTTCGCTTTTGCTGCACCAGATCCTTTTACTGCAATAATGGTTAAGAGGGATGAAAGGAATAAGGAAGCTGCCATAAACATATAAGAGGCACCAAATCCGCCTGTTGCTCCATTTAAATATCCTACAATATATGATCCTGCAAACGATCCTAAAGCTCCCATACTATTAATTAAAGCCATCGCTCCACCTGCTACATTACGCGGCAGAATCTCTGGAATAATCGCAAAGAATGGTCCGTATGGCGCATACATAGCTCCGCCTGCAATAACAAGAAGAATGAAAGACAGCCAGAAGTTGCTTGTTCCAACAAGATACGATGCCGAAAATGCCAAAGCACCAATGAAAAGGAATGTCCAAACAAAACCGGAACGATTTAATGTTTTATCAGAAAAATGAGAGCTTACTAACATTAAAATAACTGCTAATAGGTACGGAACTGATGAGAGCCAGCCGGTTTTCACAATATCCATATCAGGTGCTGCTTTAATAATAGAAGGCAGCCACATCACGAATCCATATACACCGATGCTCCATAACGCATATTGCAAACTGAGCAAAATAACTGTTTTTGACTTAAATGCTTCCATATAGTTTTTTACAGGTTTTAAGCCTTGTTGTTCTTGCTCCATTTGCTCCTGCAGCTGTTGTTTTTCTCTATCTGTTAACCATTTCGCTTCCTTCGGCTTATCATTTACAACTTTCCACCAAATGAATGCCCAAAGCACAGCTGGCAGTCCCTCAAGGATAAACATCCATCTCCATCCTACAGACTCAACTAAATAGCCTGATACAATAGACATCCATAATACTGTTACCGGATTTCCCAAAATTAAAAATGTATTTGCGCGAGATCGCTCTGCTTTCGTAAACCAATGGCTTAGGAATACAAGCATTGAAGGCATAACAGCACTTTCCACAACACCTAATGCAAAACGGATAACCATAAGCCATTTCACGTCACTGATCATGCCAGTTGCAGTAGCCAAACCACCCCAAAGAAGTAAAGACCAGAAAACCAGCTTTTTTGTGCTTTTATTTTCTGCATAATGAGCGCCGGGAATTTGGAAAAAGAAGTAACCTAAGAAAAATAACGATCCAAGGAGCGAGGACATAGAAGCCGTAATATGCAAATCCTTCGCCAAACCAGCCGCAGCTCCAAAGCCGTAATTTGCACGGTCTAGATAGGCTAAGCTGTATGTGATAAAAACGACTGGAATCAAACGATACCAACGTGATTTTGCAATTGTATTTTGCATATTATCTCACCCCTGTTAAAATTTGGTTTATAAATCCCTCTAATCTCTCCCGATTCGGATAACCGTCACTGTCCCCCGCCGACTGAACTGCAAGTGCGCCAATCGCGTTCCCGCGCACAACAGATTCCTCTGCCGAAAGCCCTTCCAATAAAGCGCTAACAACTCCTACAGCAAAGCCATCACCGGCACCGACTGTATCAATAACATGCTCTACTTTATAACCAGCTACCATACCTTTTTTCTGCGCTGTTTGATAAAATGCTCCCTTCTCACCAAGCTTAATCACGACCAGCTTTATCCCCTGCTCCAAATAAAATGCCGCAATATCTTCTGGCTTCTCATGTCCTGTTAAAATCCTTCCCTCCGCAATGCCTGGAAGCACATAATCGCTTTGGAAAGCAATTTCGTTCGTAACCTGAATCATCTCTTCTTTTGAATTCCATAAAGACGGTCGCAAATTCGGATCAAAGGAAACCGTTTTTCCTGCCTTCTTCATAAAACGAAGTGCATGATTGGCAAATTCCCTCGTGTGGGCCGAAATCGCTAACGGAATACCTGACATATGCAAATGTCTTGCTGACAAGAAATACTCTTCATTAAAATCATCAACACTTAAGTAACTCGCTGCGGAGCCCTTTCTAAAATACTGTACCTCCGGGTCTCCCGCTGTTACCTTTGATTTTAGCTGAAAACCAGTTGGGAAGCGGGAATCAACTAAAACTTGTTCAATATTAACACATTCCTTCTGCAAAGCTTGCGCGATGTATTTTCCAAAAGCGTCATCCCCTACCTTACTAACCCAGCCAGCTTGCAGCCCTAATCTGGAAAATCCAATTGCTGTATTCGTCTCAGCTCCAGCCAGTGACCTAGTATACTGCTGCACATTATGCAATGACCCTACTTCATTAGCAATAAACATTGCCATTGCTTCGCCAAATGTTACTACATCAAGCTTTGTCATATTGCTTCACCTTACTCTCTTGTTCTTTTATCGTATTTACATAGCACTTCGTCATCTCCCCAGATGCAAGCGGAAATTCCAACGCTGTCAAAACGTTGTTAGGAAACTGAGCTAAGACTGTTCTCCACGCTGCATCCATATCAAATGGCAAAGGCAACGTTATGAATGATCCGTCCTTTTTCTCCACGTGCTTCAAATGCACATACACTGTGTAAGGACGTAATTGTTCTAATGCTTCGTATACGTCTTCCCCTGTGTACGCCCAATTTCCAACATCAAATGTCATTTTTACAGGTACATGAGAAGCAGCAGCGTTTTCAAAAAAGGCTTTCAAGCGTTTCATATTCCCGCCATGCTCTGTCTGGTCATTTTCCACAAGCAGCACGCATGCAGCATATTCTTCTTCCCATGCCTCGCTTAACTCCTGCAGACAAGAGATTCCACTTTGAAAATGCCCCAGTGGAAATTTAATCATATTTGCACCGAGTTCCTTTGCTTCATGCAATGCCAGCGTTACAAGGTGATGATTAAACTGTCCAGCCTCCTTCCACAATTCAATTGGTGCAGAATAGATGGAAAATAAGTTTTGGAAGCGAATATGCCTTCCTAACTTAGAAAAAGAAAGTGTCTCGAGCGGCAATAGCTCACGACGAATTTCTACTCCATCTGCACCTGCTTTCGCAATAGCGGAAATCAGCTCCTCCTGTTCTAGCTCTGTCATTCTTTCTGCTTTGTAAGCATTTAATGGAACTATAACTTGTTTCAAGTTACACCCTCCTTCCTTTTGATAAACCGATTTAGTAAAACGGTTTAGTTAGATTATAAGTCTATGAAAACGCTTTTTCAATAGTTAATTTTTAAAAATGATAAAAAATTATAAACTTTTTATCATCCCACCTATTATGAGAGCATGCTATTTTCAACAAACTTCTTTAAGATCACTAACGCCAGCCTGCAAGTAATCCGTTTCTTCTCCTAAAATTTCCGACATTGAAAAAAGTTCACGTTATCCGTGAACTTTTTTCAATGAAATACTTCGCGTACCATTTGAATAAATACCTGTACAGCAAACGAAGTTTCCTTTAATGAAGGAACCGCCAAAGCAATTTCCCTCCAAACCTGCGGATTTAGATTCCTGACCTTAACATTGGGCGGAAGAGTTGAGAACGACATTTCAGCTAAGATCGTCAGCCCTAATCCTTCTTGTACCATGTTTAGTGCTGTGCTTACATTCGAGACAGTAAATTCCTTTCGAAGCCTTGCTTTAGCCTGATGAAACATATCGATAATTGGAGATTCATATCCCCCTTTAAATACAATTAATGGCTCATTTTCTAAATCCTTTATACTAATGGATGGCTTTATATACAACGGATGATCATCTCGCAGGACAACAACCATCTTATCCTTAGCGAGTGAAAGAGTATCCATTTCTTCGCTTGGAAGGATGATAATCCCGACATCTATCACCCGGGTCAATAACCATTCATTCACTTCCTCAAGTGTACCTTCATGCAAAACAAGCTCTAATTTAGGATATTTCTCCCGAAAGACACGGATGATTTTTGGCAGAAAATGAGCAGAGGCGCTCGGAAAACTGCCGATGCGGATTGTTCCTACTTCGAGACCTTTTTCAACAGCTACCTCTTGTTCAATCTTTTCGATCCCTATTAAAATCTCCCGAATGTGAACAATGATACGTTTTCCTACATCAGTAAGAATTAATCCCTTACGGCGATCACGAATAAAAAGTGTGACGCCTAACTCAGATTCAATGCTGAGTATTGCATGACTAACAGCTGGTTGTGTCATATTAAGTGCTTGTCCTGCTTTTGTAAAGCTCCCCATCTCAACCGTTTTTACAAATACTTGAAGCTGCGTAATGGTCATAACTAAATACTTATGCTCCTTATAAAAAACATTCATTTTATTTATCCTAACAAATAGCTTATCATAGTGCAGCAAGATATAACAAGGAGTGATATCTGATGGAACAGCTTTCCCGAACACGAACCGCTTTGCTTATCGTGTTTTTAGTTTTGGTTTGGGGAGTAAATTGGCCTTTATCCAAGTTCGCTCTCTCCTATACACCGCCCCTGCTATTCGCAGGTATACGAACATTAATAGGGGGACTTCTATTATTAATTGTTGCAATACCAAGGTATAAACAGATGCGTTTAAAAGAAAGATGGCATATATATCTGGTTTCTTCTGCATTTAATATCATTTTATTTTACGGGCTTCAAACTGTAGGATTAGGCTATCTGCCTGCTGGACTGTTTTCAATTATTGTATTCCTCCAGCCTGTGCTGCTCGGAATTTTTTCTTGGGCATGGCTTGGGGAATCCATGTTCAGATTAAAAATTCTTGGTTTATTCCTTGGATTTGCTGGTGTCGCAACTGTAGGTGCCAAGGGATTATCTGGTCATATCTCAGTTCTAGGCATTGTTCTCGCTCTAGGCTGTGCTTTTAGTTGGGCCATTGGAACGGTATTTGTGAAAAAAGCAGGCCATGCTGTAGATTCCATCTGGCTCACTACGCTTCAGCTTATCATCGGCGGCCTTTTCATGATAGGAGTTGGCTCCAAATTTGAGAGCTGGTCCAATATTATTTGGGACGCGGCATTTATTTGGGATTTACTTTTTATTTCGGTCTTCGTCATTGCGGCAGGTTGGTTAGTTTTTTTCAAACTCGTCAACTCAGGAGATGCAAGTAAAGTAGCATCGTACACATTTTTCATTCCATTCATTTCCTTATTAGCAAGTATCATCTTTTTTAATGAAGCATTCACCATTTCCCTGCTCATAGGGCTTATTTTGATTGTTGCCAGTATCACTCTTGTAAATTCTAAGCCTAAGCCATTAAAAGCAGCTATTCAAACATCTCATGTTACTCTACAACATGAAAGTCAAGGAGAGTAATCATATGCATTCAAAACATACTGTGGCTAAAGCACACTCTTCTTCCCGTTTAAGAACCTGGATACTTATTATAGGAATAATCTGTGCTGCCGCTAATCTGAGATCTCCTCTTACAGGTGTAGGACCTATCTTGGAATTCATTCAGTCGGATACAGGGATGTCCAATACATTAGCAGGAATGCTGACAACTTTGCCGTTGCTTGCATTTGCTTTTTTTTCACCGCTTGCGCCTAAACTTGCCCGCAATATAGGGATGGGGTATACACTATTTGGTGCCTTGCTTTTGCTCGCAGTAGGGATTATCCTCCGTTCTGTACCAGTGACGGGTACATTGTTTATCGGTACAGCTTTGATTGGTATTGCAATCGCCATATGTAATGTACTTTTACCAAGTTTAATCAAACAGGAATTTCCGTATAAGGTTGGACTTATGACAGGTGTATACTCAGCTTCCATGAATATGTGGGCAGCGATCGCATCCGGAATCAGCATTCCTCTTGCTCAAGGGTTAGGTTTTGGTTGGCGTATTTCTCTTGCTTGTTGGATACTGCTGTCTCTCATATCCATTGCGGTCTGGATCCCGCAATTGCGAACCCATAAGCCCCGCAGCAGTTCCGTTCATACAAAAGAATCTTTATGGCATTCCAAACTAGCATGGAACGTAACTATGTTCATGGGATTACAGTCTGTTGTCTTCTATTCTGTTGTTACTTGGCTTCCTGCTATTCTTCACCAACAGGGAGTTAGCCAATCCGCAGCAGGATGGCTCCTGTCTTTAGCGCAGCTTGCAAGCCTTCCGCCTACCTTTATTGTGCCGATCATAGCAAGCCGCAGTTCAAGTCAACGCGGCCTCGTTGGTTTCATTGTAGCTGTCTTGCTTCTCGGCTACATTGGACTTCTTAGTGGGGCAACTGCCTTCGTGCCCTTATATGTTATACTGCTTGGCATTGGCACCGGGTCAGGCTTTGGCTTAGCTACTATGTTTTTTACCTTGCGTACTCGTAACGCACATGAAGCAGCTGAATTATCAGGCATGGCTCAATCTGTTGGTTACTTACTAGCAGCAGCCGGGCCAATTCTTTTTGGATTTGTACATGACCTGACTCACAATTGGACTATTCCTTTACTTATCTTGGTTGCTGCAGCCATTCTTCTCTTTATTTTTGGGATGGGAGCTGCTAGCAGCAACTACGTAACCTCTACAAAAAGGAATTCAACATTTGATTTTCAAAAACAAAAGGGAAGTTAAAGGAGTGCAAAAAGCATCGGCCTGATGATAAAAACATCCCTTCTTCTTTGGAAGCTATGTTTGCCCCATGCACTGTTTCAACTCATCGGAGACTAAGGAAAAAGGAGATGGCATCATTCGTTCCATCTCCTTTTTCTTGATTGCTCTTCCAATCATTAGCGTATATTAGATAACTTTTATTTCTTGTCCCTCTATAACTACCTTTTCATTTTCTTTCAAATTTGTAAACACTACTGGTGTAATGATAGAAGGCACTTTATCTTTTATCGATGCAAAGTCAACTTCCAATAACTTCTGTCCTTTTTTGACAGCTTGTCCATCCTTTACAAACACAGTAAATCCTTCACCTTTTAGGGTAACAGTTTCCAGTCCCACATGAATTAGGACTTCCCTCCCATTAACATCCTGCAGGCTTACCGCGTGCTTCGTAGGAAATACACTAACCACTTCTCCATCTATAGGTGATACAACTGTTCCGTTTGTTGGATTTACCGCAAAGCCATCTCCCATCATTTTTTGAGAAAATACAGGATCTGGAACTGCATCTATCGGAAGCAGTGCACCTTCTAATGGCGCTAAAATAGCAGTGTCCTTTTCGACCTTCTTACTCTTAAATAAATTCTTAAACATCTTAATTCCCCCTATATATAAGTAATTTTGATTAAACTGATAACGCTTTCTTATCCACACTCACTTTGAACCGATTCCAAAACTGGAAACTCTAGTACTCATACTTTACTAGTTCAAATAGTCCATCCTGCTAGCAGCTTACAACAATGTCGCTATTTATTTGTGTCAATCAGGGAATCGCTTTCTTATACAGAAAAGCTTTTTGTCCATTCACAAAAAAGGAACCGGTTCCTTTTTTGGCCAAAAAATAAATACCCGAACACTCTATCATTCCGGAATCGTTTTCAATTTGAATTATATTCTTCCATTTACGTCTTGTCAACGGTTTCTCTCTTAATTATTTTATATTTTTTGAAAGTTTCTTATATATTCTTCACGTACAAGTTTTACAAATATGTATGGCAGAGAAAAAGGGATTCGAACCTACGACCTATCGGTTAACTACATTTCCTTTCACATTGAATTTTGGTCATACTTATTAAAACCTTGGACTATTGGTTCTTAACAACGATCGCTTGGCAATAATCTTAATGAGGGAGTTCGAATGCTTTTGTCGATACTTGAATATATATGTATTCAAAAAGGGGCTCATATTCTATCTTATTAACGATACAAAAACTGTTACTAGTGTCCAGCTAACGACTTCTTAATCTTTAATGATTTTTGATCCGATATGAGGAGGGGGCAGCCGTGGAGCATCAATCTTCATTATTATCACTTACGATTGTAGTTGCACTTGCTTTTTTAATTCCAGTCCTGCTGCAGCGTTTTCGGCTGGGGAGCTTTCCTGTTGTCGTCGCTGAGATATTGGCAGGAATTATCGTTGGGAAAAGCGGTTTAAATATTGTTCAGACAGAAATATGGCTTGAGGTTCTTTCTTCACTTGGATTTATCTTTCTCATGTTCTTAAGCGGCTTAGAAATCGATTTTTCCTTATTTCGCCAAAATACAAAGTCCGCAAAAGAACCACATGCTTTTCGTACTGCCAGCTTTGTCTTTCTATTGATATTCGGGTTGTCTTACCTTTTATCGCTCACATTCGTACAGTTTGGATTTGTTTCTAACTCCTTTTTTATGACACTTATTATATCCACTGTTTCATTAGGAGTAGTTGTGCCAGTTTTAAAGGATGGCAACGTTAGTAAAACAAGCATCGGCCAGACTATTTTATTAACTGCCGTTATTGCAGACCTTGTTACTATGATTTTACTTGCTGTGTTTGTTGGTCTGCACTCAACTGATGGACAAAATATGTGGCTTTTACTTTTATTATTTGCCGCTGGAGTTATTCTATATGTAATAGCACGTTGGCTCCGGAAGCTGCACTTCATGGAACATCTTCGAAGAGGCAGCATACAAATTGATACACGAGCTGTGTTTGCGCTCATTCTCATTCTCGTTGGGCTGTCAGAGCGCATAGGCGCTGAAAATATTTTAGGAGCTTTTTTGGCCGGTGTACTTGTTTCACTTCTATCTCCCAATCCCGAAATTACTGAAAAGCTCGAATCGATCGGTTATGGCCTGTTTATCCCTATTTTTTTTGTGATGGTTGGCATAAACCTAGAGCTATGGTCAATTGTTAAAAATCCATCCAGTATTCTAATTATCCCGCTTTTACTAGCTGCACTATTCCTTTCCAAGCTCGTACCATCACTGATACTGCGGAGGTGGTATTCGTGGAATATCGTAATTGGTTCATCTATTCTGCTGACCTCTACCCTATCTCTTGTCATTGCCGCTGCTCAAATTGGCGAAAGGCTTGGAATCATTGAGGCCAGCCTTTCTGCTGCGTTCGTTTTAAGTGCCATCATCACATGTATTATCGGACCGATTTTATTTAAGAAAGTATTCCCAAAGGTTGAGGTTGATCGTAAAAAAGTAGCAATTGTAGGGGTGAATCGTGTTACTCTTCCTCTATCACTGGACTTACTTCATGAAAGATACGATGTTACATTATACAATACTATGCACTTCAAGCATATGTTCAAGGAAAATGAAGAAGAGGCAGCTTTGCCATTGCTTTCTGTAAAAGATTTTTCGATCTCTACTCTAACACAGGCTGGGGTGTTTACATCTGACTACCTTGTTTTTGCGACAGATGAAGATCCTCAAAATTTGGAACTCGCACTACATGCCAAATATCTTGGCTTAGAGCATATTATTACAAAAATAGAAGATCCAGCATTACAAAGCAGAGCAACCTATGAGCACATTAATGTATTTTCTACTTTAAATTCTACACGGTTTCTGCTCAAGGCGTTAATTGACAACCCAAGCTTGCTGCGACTCATCGAAAAATCCCATGATACAATTCGGGAAATTCGATTAACAAAACATAAGTACGATGGAATTGCTATTCGAAATTTACCACCAGTAGAAGATGTACTTATTCTGCAAATCATGCGAGGAAAGAATTCGCTCGTTCCTCGTGGGGATACAAAATTACACCATAAAGATATATTATTAGTAACGGGATCTAAAGAAAATCTCGATCTATTGCAGCAACTGTTGAAATAAACGCCGCAGCGTTCTCAGTCATTTCTTAAGACAAGAGCATTTCACAGAACGGCTGCCTCCTACACAAATAGGGGACAGCCTTTTTCTCATTGCACTTTAGGAAGGTGAAATTTACTTGACAAGTATTATTTCTATATTCCTCAACTTGCAACAAATTTGTAAACATAACGACAAAATACCTTTTCTTTTTTAAAGATCATTTACATTTTTATTACAATCGACTGAGTTCCTTCCCAGCCATGCTATAAATTTATGTGGAGAATACAGGGGAGGATTATCAAAATGAGGAGAACAAAAGCAATACGAATGGTATTATTGATAAGCATGATAATGGGGTCTGCTGCGCTTCCCGCATATGCCGAAACAGCAACAGAAGACGGAGACCCCTTTCAACATATATCAAATGAGCACACAGATGCACCTGAACAACAGCAGCTGGAACAACTAAAACAACAGTTACAGCAACTCGATCAGGAGATTACAAACACACAAGCAGAGTTAGCGGCTACAGAGCAGCAAACTCAAGAGACCGCAGAATCAATTATTTTAAAAAAGCAGTCAATTGAAACACTCGAAATAAAAACCCAGCAAAGAAAAGAAATACTAAAAGAAAGATTGCTAGCGCTACAATCTCAACCACAAGAACAACTTGTAACGGATGCATTAGTACAAACAAACAGTATGACTGATTTACTAGATAGCATATATTCACTTAGCCTAATTTTCCAATCTGATGAAAACATGCTCAATGAACAGCAATTAGATCAGAAACAATTGGAACAAGAAAAAAACAGCTTAGAAGCTAAGGAAGTTGCATTGCAGACATATGCGGCCTCCATCAAAGAAAAACAGCAAGAATTAGAAAAAAACCAAGCAGAGAAAACTGCTGCCATAGCAGCTTTAGAGCAAAAACTAAATGAAACACCGACAGAAATGACAAATCAAGAACCGCTCCTAACAGATTCGACGACCTTTATCAAGCCAGCAGCTGGTGCATTTACATCTGGCTTCGGCATGAGAGGAAATGAAAATCATAAAGGAGTTGATATCGCTTCTTCTGGAGCAGTTCCTATCGTAGCCGCAGCAGCAGGAACAGTGATCCGCTCGTACTATTCAAACAGCTATGGAAATGTAGTCTTTATTTCTCATCAAAAGGATGGAAAAACATATACGACCGTTTATGCTCACATGCGCAGCCGCTCTGTTGAACAAGGACAAGTTGTACAGCAAGGACAGCAAATTGGTGTTATGGGGAACACCGGAGCGTCACAAGGACAGCATTTACACTTTGAAATTCATGAAGGTGACTGGAACATCGACAAATCTAATGCAGTGGATCCCATGTTATTTTTACATTAATCCACTAGCGTTTAGATTAGCAGCATAAAACTGAATGATATAAAGCAATAATCAAAAAAAGGATAGATGCAGCGCAGGATGCTGCATCTATCCTTTTTTTGAACTCTCTCTATGCAATATGCAGATGCTGCTGTAATTCATAATATAACAAATGAGAGCTTTCTTATCTTTTTCTCAATTGTCTTCTAGCTAGAAATTTATACTTTCTTAAAGTGCAAGTCAAATACCATCTTCTTTTACAAAACACATCAAACAAGCGCTCACTCCTCGATGCTTTACAAAATAGGGAACGATAACGACACCGTCGTTCCTTCTCCTTCTACGCTATCGAGTGCTATATGCCCTCCATACTTATTCACCAGTCTTTTCGCAATCGCTAAGCCGAGACCGTTTCCTCCCTGCTTCCTCGTTCTTGCTTTATCCACTCGATAAAATCGATTCAATACAAAGGGTAAATCTGCTACAGGAATACCGATTCCTTTATCTGATACGCGAATGTGAACATTTCCTTCTTTTAAAAGACTTTCAATTCTAACCAGTTGCTGCCCTGCTCTCGAGTATTTGACTGCATTATCTAATAAAATAACAATAACCTGTTCCAGATGTCTGGCAGACATGTGGATAGTTGTACCCTCGGCTTTCAGCTGCTTAGAAAAAGATACGGTTGGATGCAATACTTGAAAATTCTTTGCCGCGCGTTCTATAGTTTCATCTACGCTGGCTGGCTCAATAGCTACTTTCGTTTGATCTGATTCAGCACGAGATAGCTCCAACAATTCGGCTACTAATCCGTTGAGCCGCTCTACTTCCTTTAAGCTAGCCTGAAGAGATTTCTCTAGTACGATAGAGTCATTTTTCCCCCAGCGGTTCAACATAGATAAATGCCCTTGAATAATGGCTAGCGGCGTTCGAAGTTCATGTGATGCATCTTCTACAAATTGCTTCTGCTGCATAAAAGATTGCTCCATATCATCCATCAGTTCATTAAATAATATCCCGAGCTTAGCTAGTTCATCATTATTTTTTGAAACCGGCACGCGTTCCATGAGGCCGTTTTGACGAATTCGATGCATCGTATCGGTAATAATCTGCACCTTCGTAAGCAATTGCTTTGCGATAATCGTACCGCCTAAGAAGCTAAGAATCAATCCACCAACACCGGCAACAAGCATTACTAAAAAAACAGTGTCAATAAATTTATCGAAGATTTCTGTATTACGAATGATTTCAATGGTTCCTGTAAAAGATTGTGTGGCTACGGGAGCACGCGCAATCAATATTTGGTTCTCCCAGTGCCGCTTTGTTACATACTCGACGGAAGAGACAGACTTTGGCTTCATCCAATTCTCTGGGATATCGCGAGAAACTGAAGCCAAAACACGACCGTGCGCGTCCAAAATGCGAATGAGCTGATGCTTTACATTTACACTAGCTAGAAACTCTTGACTATCAGCTACGTTGTTCACGGAAAATGCGGTTTTCGGATCTGTTAGGTAAGTGCGTACCTCTGTCATGTACAAATCTAGCTGCTGCTTTTCGTAACCCATTGTCCAACGGTTAATCACAACATATTGCAGCAAATTAGAACTCGCAAACAAAATAAAAATTAGAAAAGTCGACCATAAAGTCAGCTTCCATCTAATCGGTAAATTCCGCAGAGCCTTTTGTATCCTTATCATCTCATCACATACCCTACGCCACGGACTGTCTGAATATATGTCTCTTTGTCGGAATCGCTAAGTTTATTACGTAAGTAGCGAACATATACATCCACCACATTTGTTTCAACAGCACAATCATATCCCCATATTTGTTCTAATAAGACATCTCTTGTTAGTACCCGATTCACATTTTTCATAAACATAGCAAGCAGTTCAAATTCTTTATTAGTGAGCTCAATCATTTGTTCATCCTGCTTCAAGACACGGGACTCCACATCTAATTCCAGATTTTTAAAAGTGAGAACAAGCTTTTTCCTATCATTGCGTCTTTGTTCTCTTCGTAAAATAACACGCATACGGGCTAGCAGCTCTTCAATGGCAAATGGTTTTGGTAAGTAATCATCCGCACCGCTATCTAAACCTGTTACACGATCCATCACACTATCGCGGGCAGTCAGCATAATAACAGGTGTATCCTTCACGGTCCGCAAACGCCGACAGACTTCGATTCCATTTAATCCAGGCAGCATCAAGTCTAGCAAGATAATGTCGTAATCCTGCTGAATTGCTATATCTAAGCCTTTACGCCCATCATGTGCAATCTGCACCTCATACCCTTCATATCTTAATTCGAGTTCCAAAAATTCAGCTAATCTTTCTTCATCTTCAATAATCAAAATATGTTCCATTTTTGCTCCCTATCTAACAAAAGTAATAGCATTCTTTATTATAACAAAAAGGTACAGCTCTCAAAAAAGACATCTTGTCCAAAATAAGAGACGAAACATCTTTTTACACAAATTCCTTTTAGCTTTATTGTACGTGCAGCAAGTTGAATCGAAATGAAAAACCCATGAAAAGTTTCTCATCTTCTAATCGTTGAAACAGCTCCTATCCCCCGATATATGAAAAAATTCTCATATTATTTTCATCATTCATAAAGGTTTTTATTATATACTTCGAATCACATTGAAGAACATTGCTTCGACTGAGCCTAAACATTTGAAATATGAATTTCAGAAAGGATACAAATTTGGGATGAAGGAACCTAAAATATTAGTTATTACCGCAAGTTTTGGGAACGGCCATAACCAGGTCTCAAATGTAATCAAGCATACATTTGAGAAATTCGGTATTGGCACTGTTCAGATTTACGACTTATATGCACATGCGTATCCATATTGGAACGAAGTAGCTAAATTTTTATATAAACAAGCATTCACAATAGCCCCTTCGCTTTATAAGCAATTTTTTTATTTCATGGACCAAAGGTATGGAACAAAAGCCACGAAATGGTATGTACGGCTCGGAGAGAAACAGCTAGAGGACATTTTAAACGCAAAGCAGCCCGATATTGTCATTACAACTTTTCCTGTTGGTACAGTTCCTGAGCTACGTAAGAAAAAAAAATACCCATTTCAGCTTTATACAATTGTGACCGATTATTGTCTCCATCGCACATGGATTCACGAAGAAATCGACCGCTATTATGTTGCTACAGACGAAGTGAAAGAGAAACTTGTTGTAAACGGCATTTCACCAGAGAAAGTATATGTCAGCGGCATTCCAATTCGCAAGGAATTTGAGACTGCCCGCAACCTTAACTATATGCTTGATAAATATGGATTACAAGCAGCATACAAAAAGGTACTTGTTGTAGCAGGTGCACAAGGGGTAGTCAAGCATATAAGGTGGATTACAGAGCGGCTGCTTCAAGATTCTACGGTTCAATTACTCGTTGTTTGCGGACGAAACAAGCGTCTCTATCAGCAGCTAACCAGTCTAGTACCGATATATGGGGATAGGCTAAAGCTTTTCCAATATGTAGAACATATTCACGAGCTATACGAATTAGCTGACGTAATGATTACGAAACCAGGCGGCATTACATTATCTGAAGCGATCGCCAAAAAGTTGCCAACCGTATTGTACAAGCCAGTGCCCGGACAGGAACAGGAAAATTCATCTTTCTTCAATGGAAGAGGGGCTTCTATTGTTCTGCGTGATAAAGGAGCCGTTGTAAAAGAAACATTACTCTTGCTACAACAAACAAATCGGTTGAAACAGATGCGGACTGCTTTAGCTAATTTATATAAAAAAGATAGTTCCCAACGTATCACCATGGATATCCTAAAGTCATTTCATCGATATGTGCATGTGTAGGTCTTTAAGTCTGTATATACAATTTAAAACATTGTCATCTTATTCAACCGTGCAAATAGCCGCTGCGCGGTTGAATAATTGTTGTCCTAAAAGAGATGTCTTGTTTTTTCACACTTTAAGAAGATAGAAATTTTCAGCTAGAAACGAATTTGATATAGCAGGAAGTTTTAGGAACAAAAGTGTAAATGTAACAACACCTCTGTCTTCGCCTAACGACTAGTTTTCTTTATCATTCCGCAAATGTCTAACAGCAGTTCGTAAAGATGAATAATTCCCGATTGCGGCATAACCATAAAAATACCCCATGAAAACGCCTGCCCAAAGATTTCCGCGATGGCTATAAAAGATAGAAATTATCAATCCTAATAAAACTGCGAGCATCGGAACATAATGACGCGGAATCGGACAGACTACTTTTGCAATCTGCGTCAGTACAAGTACAACAGGCACGGCAAGTACAGCATCCCAAAAATTTGTATGAACAATAGGAAAATCCATAGCTTCTCCTCCAATGATATGTACTCTTACTCACTATTGCCGAATGAAGCCGTACCGTCCTTGTATAAATCTATGTACAGCTTGCCGTTCGTGCCCTTTACAACATAGTAAGTATCTTCAACAGTTGTGTTTCTTTTTTTAAGTTCTGCTAATAGCCAATCCATTGTATATGGATAATTTAAATTTTTGTGTACAATTTCTCCATCCATTATGAATTCAATAGGCATATCTGCCCCTTGAGAGGTATGAAGAGATACATCCTGCTTTGTTAGGGGGCGATACTGCTCTTTTTTTAAGACAGAGAGCGCACCATTGCTTTCCAATAAAGCATATTCCACCTCTTCAATATTAAATATATCCTTTTGTCGCAATCCCTCATTTAAATCATCTAAAGAATATTTCATTTTTTTCATATTCTCATCTAAAAGCAATCCCTTTTCAATAATCATAGTCGGATAACCAGATATCCATTTTCTAAGCCTTCTATTCTTAAGCGAAACAACAGAAAATACATAAGCCAGCAAACAAATTGTCATCACAGAGATAACCATCGGGAAAAAAGCTAAATTTGTATTAAACGCAGCATTTCCCGCAATCGAGCCAAGTGTTATCCATAGCGCAAGGTTGTAGTATAATGTATGAGCGCTTAGTTGTTTTCCTTGTAAATTGGTTATCACCATTAGTAATATAAAAATAGCAATTGTACGTAAAATCGTTTCTATCCAATGGGGCATATGCTTCCTCTTTCTCTGTAAATAACTATTGTCTTTATAGCATTCATATTTTGTCCGATTTTTTTCAAAAATAAAACAAACCCTTTTCTAAAACGGACGACAAACAGACAGAAAAAAAACGACGGATTCACACCGTCATTTTCCTTCAAAATACTCCTGAAACTTCCTATCATCCGTTTTCTCTTCATTCCGATAATAAGGGTTATCTTCCTTCACATTTTTCGGATCTAGCTTTGTCTGGATGACAAGAGATGGAGAATGTGCAGGCTCCGCAATCACGCGGTCCTCTAATTCTTTAAAGTCCGGCATTTCCTTATTTCCAGGCTGATTCGGCTCCATTCTAAACACCTCCTACATGTAATAGCTTGCTTAAGTTCGAAAATTTTATGTACCAAAAAACCCTCTCCCCTACACGAGGGAAAAGGGTTTACTTCAATTAATCGATTGGCAAAGGAATAGCTGGAGCCTTCAAAGATAGAACAGCTATACACGTCATCTTTATGCTCAAATATTAGACCAACGCCGCTAAAACCGTAAACAACACCTATTCCTCTTATCCCCTCACGTTGCCAGCTTGTTTCATGCCAAGTTGTTTCTTCTATATTAATATATATGTTTCAATTCCTCAGTTAAGCGCATAAATGCTGCTTTATCTCTATTTCGTAATGACTGGTCGATTTCTTTATGAATCTGCTCTTTTCTAAAATTACGAATTGCTTGTTCTAACAGCAATTCAGCAAGTAAAGAATCGATAGCGTATGGTTCAAGCTGCTGTGGTGCATTGAGATAAAACTGTTTCATATGAAATCAACTCCTTGTCTTTTTTATAGTTTACTCAAAATATTCTGACTATTCAAGTATTTAATATTGGTACTTTTTGAAAATCATCCCATACTCATCATAAATGTTGTAGTTCATTGAACTCTTACATCTCATCACATACATCCTCTGTTTACATATACTATTGTAATGAATGTGAAAAGAAAGGATTGTTTAACTTGTCAAATTTTGATCCAACAAAATTGTTTGTGACATTCCTTCCTCCCGCAAATCTGTATGAGCCTGTTATAGATCGCAAATATACATTAACCCATTCAGATGTGACTGAAAAGCTATTTTTGAGTATCGGATATATCTATGATACCTATGCCATTGATCAACATCTCAGAGATGAGCTCGTCGCCCAATGGACAAACAAACATGAAAAGCTTGTTTTATTTGGAAAAGTATATATCAGCGGTGGAGAATTTGATGAAAAAACTGCAGGCAAGCGTTTTTATATATTTCAAAAGGAAATGACTACGGCTTTAAAGGCAATCGTCAATGGAGACAAGCAATTGTATACGTATTTCCCTTCCTTGCTTACTGCTCCTATTTATATTTATTTCGAATCTGTCTATCCCGACTTCAGTCGTGTTGTATACTACGGTATGCCAGAGCAGTACTTGCATAAATCGGATAAAACGTAGTTATCTATTCACTTTTTTGAAGGTGATATATACCTTTTTTCTATATTAATACGGTAAATGAAATTAAAATATCATAAATAGATGTACATGTTGTTTTAATTGTCTTAATTTAGTTTTGGTGATTGAAGTTTTAAAAATAATTATAGATTCATACATAAAAGCTCCTACACGAGCCATACTACAACCAAAAGGAGCGGGATTATGATGAAATCAAGCCAAGCTAGTGTGGAGCTTCGAGGAATGATCATAGCAAATGATGAATCTGGTGCTGTTGATCACGCTGTGTTTCTTCAAGCATTTAATGAGTTTTTATCCTCAAAAAGCTGGACATTCTTTGGAAGCACACAGCATCTTGAAACAGATGTTCAAGTAACACCGGATTTCACTCTGGAGACAGAATAGGAGAAAGACGATTATAGAAGATGAATTCAGATGTAGTGGAACAGAAAAAAAGAATATTAACTTCTATAAACATAAATATCCCCTGCTACATTTCAGCCATTCACCTTCTGACTCCTTCGTTTTTCTTCCTATATTCCCCCCTTTTCTACTTTTGTGTCATCCCCTTTTCTTTGCTACAGTGTTCCTATCCAAGTATTAAGAAAGAGGTATTGAATATGAGTGCTTTGACGAAGCAGTATGGCTATTTTGTATTTGTTCTGTCTGTACGCCCTGACATTCTCCCGCTTATGCAGCAGCTGCGTACACGTATTTTCCATGCCTATAATAAATTGACAGAGGCAGAAAAAGAAGAGGTGTTCGTGTATGATTCACTGCTGCTTCATCAAGCCTCCTCTCCGTGTATACAAGGGCGGGACGTACAAAAGCCGCTCGAACAATGGTGGTGGCATCTCGATTTAGTAGCAAATGGTTCCTTATATGTCTGTGCGCGCTAACTGGTATACATACAGCAACTCTTACACAACACCGGATCATACTTTCTGTCTCACTCAAAAAAGTAAGAGCATCCTCTTCCCATGCTCTTTTTCGATCCTAACCGTGATATTTACATCTATTCCGTTACAATCATAAAACTCTCTATAATCCCATTTCAGCTCTTCTCGTACATAGCGAAATGAAACAAGAAATGGCTGGGTATACTATTCCCTGTGTGAAAAAATCGGAAAGGATGAGAGAAATGGCGGAAACAACGTTTTTTGTGAAAGAAGCAATCTCTGCTGGTCCCGTTCAAACACTAGAAGCAATGCTAACAGAAATGGACGGTATTGAACGTGCCTTAATTGATGTAGAAGATGGAGAAGTTAAAATCCAATTCGACGAAACAAAGGTATCAGAAGAACGAATCGCTATTACACTTCAACAGCACGGCTTCCATATCAGTTAGGGATAATGGATAATTTGGAAATAATTAACTATTGATACCTCATAAATAAAGCGGTATATTATCTATATCAAGACGAACAAAATAAATTGCCGTATACACAGGCTTACATACCTGCGATGTGCGTATGCTCCCTGATGTTTCAAACCTATAATGATTTTACGGGAGTTCAATAACTTTTTGCCAACAACATGCCCGCTCGATCCGGGACTTTGAAAGCAAAAATGCGGACACCCACCTGCGAGAGCAGGTTTTGAAACACTAGAGCTACGGCAGAGCGGGATGCTACATACTTATATTGAAACAAAACTCCTTTCTCACTGAAAGGAGTTTTTGGCGTAGACAATTTCGTCAACTTCAAGGAGAGTAATAAGTGCTTACGAACACTCATTGCTCTCCACTATCTTTTACACAGACGGTTTATTTGGTCCTTCTAACTTCTTATCTCCAAAGCCAGGCGCTTTCTCCATATCTTTTTCATTCTGTTTTTTATTGATTTGCTGCTGGATGCTGTCATTGCTATCGCTTGCTCTGTTCTTGCTCATAATTATCTCACCCTTCTTCTTAATATAACGGTTCTTTATTAATTTTCCTAAACAATGAAAAATTAAACGCTGCATTTATATGAATCCTTTTATTTTTATATATAGTTTTTAAACAAAAAGTCATCGCTGAGATAGTCCTCTCTTTCCCGTAGCATACTAACGAGGAGCTTAAGCTTACAGCAGGGAGGAGTTATATGGAACGCACCATGCACTCGTTCTACACAAAACTGAGAGCTACAGTCGGACAAACGACACAAATAATCAAGGAAAAGTTAGAAAACATATTAAAAATGCATACAGTCAAAGTAGCTGATATGGCTGAGATGATCCAGACACATCCTAATTCCGTTATGTTAGAACAAACTCTCCTATATATTACATATCGCACCTATCGCCTGAATGTAGAAAATATGAGCCTCTACATGGAAACGAAGGTTACATCTCAAGCGGAGAAGAAAGCAGTAAATGGAGAACGAATTTTAGCAATAGAAATCCGCTCGCTTAGTCAAAGTCTGTTCTCTTATCGTTCCTATGAAAACAAGGTAGATCTGCAAAAACCAGTGAAAGTAGAACACTTCATCGAAAATCTTATTCATGATTATAAAGAAAACTCGCCGACTGGCGAGCCTTGCCCTTGGGCGAAGACAGAGGCGTAGTTGCACTTACACTGTATTCCTAAAATTTCCGACTACGTCGAATTTACTTCTAGCTGGAAATTTATGCTTTCCTACAGTGTAAAGAAAACCCGTCGATTGGCGAGTCCTGCTTTCGGGCAAAGATAGAGGCGTAGTTGCACTTACACTTTTTTTCTAAAATTCCCTACTACGCCGAGTTTGCTTCTAGCTGGAAATTTATATTTTCTTAAAGTGTAAAAAAGAAAGCCTCCAAATAGCGGCTTTCTTTTTTTATGAGTTATCGATTGTATAGCATAGAACGAAAAATGCTTTTATAGGTTGTACAAATGCAGCTTGCTGAATACAATGTGTACGAGCATAGAAATAAGCAAGAACGAATGAGAACATAGGGAGTGTTGCGTATATGAGTGTATTAATTAGTTATGTCCTCTTAGGATTATCGCTGTCGGCACCAATCGGTCCCATTAATGCAGCACAATTAGATAAAGGAATTAAAAGCGGCTTTTTGCATGCCTGGCTTCTTGGTGTAGGAGCCTTGCTTGCAGATGTTTTATATATGATGCTAGTTTATCTAGGAGTCGCTCATTTTTTAAATACATCCTTTATGAAAACGTTCCTATGGCTATTCGGTTGCTTTGTTCTAACCTATACGGGTATAGAAAGTGTTCTCAATGCTGGCAAACTTACAACAAGCCAAAAAAAAGCTAATGAATCTGTTTTTAAGTCATTTATATCCGGCTTTTTTATGTCAGTGTCTAACCCGTTAACCATTCTCTTTTGGCTCGGTATATACGGCTCTATCCTTGCTAAAACCGCTGCCTCCTATAGCACCAATGAACTTATGCTGTATAGCTGCGCCATGATCATTGGTATCTTACTATGGGATTTAACGATGGCCGCCATCGCCAGCAGCTTTCGAAGATTTTTAACAACTGCTCTTCTTTCCTTTATCTCGATTGTATCAGGTCTTTCCCTCATCGGCTTTGGAGTATACTTTGGAGTTCAAGCATATATACTGCTTTTCCAATAAAAAATTACATACGCTTTGACTCGGGAGAAGCTTTCTCCCCTTTTTTCTTCCAAATCGAACGCATTTTTAAAGTAGCTAACGCAATGATCACAAGAAATAAAAGGCTCACCAAAAAACCTGGTCTCGTCTCTGGTTTCCAAAGCGTGCCGCTAATCGCAATTAAAATGAGCAGCAAGCCAATCAAATTTTTCACCTTATCCAATCCGCTCTGATCCACTAACCGCCTGCAGGAAAGGAGAATCAAAAACCACGTATACAAAAGCATTAAACCTGCTGCTGTTGTCAAATATTCATAAATCTCTTTCGGCAATAACAGCGCAACAACAATGGAAGCGACAAGCCCTCCAGTTGTGAGTGCCAATGATGGAAAAGAAATCCCGCGCTTCCCTTTCTTCGCAAATACAGCAGGTGCATCCCCGTCCTCCGCGAGGTTCATCATCACATTAGTAACCGCAAAAAGCGATGCAACCATTGTTGAAAAACCGGCCGCAATTAAAACCGAGTTGAAAATAAACGGAATATACGGCAAATGGTAATCATGCAGCGCGATAACAAATGGACTTTCTTTTGTATTAAATTCCTTCCACGACACCATTGTTAATGCCAATCCCATCGATATCACATAAATAACCGTCAAAATTAGAAGCATTACTTTCCCAGACTTCGGCGCATCCTTTTGCTCCTTTAGCTGCATGGACATTAAACCCATCACTTCAATGCCGCCAAAAGCATAGAACGCATAAATAAAGGAAGACCACAGCCCTTTCATCCCGAGTGGAAAAAGCTCCGTCATATTATTTGGAACATTTGGTTTATACTCTTCTCCACCATGAATAATACCGAAAATAGCTAATACCGCAATAACGATAAAGCCAAGTATCGCAATTACCTTCAAGACTGCAAAAATATTCTCCAAACGCTCAAACGCCTTCATGCCAATAAAAATCACCAGCAGCCCTAACACACCATACCCAGCCGCAAACATCCAAAGAGGTATCTTCGGAAACCAATACCGTGAAAAAATGCCAAGGGCTGTAAGCTGACTCCCCATAATCAACAGCTCAGAGGACCAATATACCCAACCATTGCTAAAGCCAGCCCAATGACCAAAGGCTTTTCTTGCATATGTCCGGAAAGAACCTTTTTGCGGATCTTGAACAGTCATTTTTGCAAGCGCCTCAAATACGATATACGTACCGAGACCAGCTAAAATAAATGCAATAATAATGGATGGACCACCAATTTTAATCCCTACGCTCGAACCTAGGAAAAAACCGGTCCCAATCGTACAGCCTACCCCAATAAGTGACAGCTGCCACCACTTTAAATCTCTCCCACTTTGCTCCTGATTACTACCAGGTGTACAGGACATACCAAATTCCTCCTTCATACTGCTGCTCCGAAAAAGATGTTTATGTATGAAGTTTGCCCATGCTCCCCATTTTTGATGAAGCGGTACATAAGGAAGGAAATGTATAGGTGTACAAAATGCGGTTACAATATGCTTATAAAGGAGCTGACTGCCATGCTAATGAATCCCATTTTCCTGCAATGCTGTCAATTCGATTTTAATGAAAAAAGCAATTGCTCAGACAGCTTGCAGGCACTTGTCATTCACTGCGAAAAACCTGTGTACTATTGCTTTAAATAGATTTCTTCACAAACTTATTTTTACATATTATGGTGATATACACTATCCAAAGTAAAACAAATGGTAAATGAAGTTCCTTGATTCAGAATACTAGTCGCCTCAATGGTTGCCCCATGATCCTGAATGATTTTCTGACAAAGGGAAAGCCCTAGCCCCGTTCCATCAGATTTCGTCGTATAGAATGGACTAAAGATTTTTTTCAGCTCTGCCTCTTCTATACCTACACCCATATCACTAACCTCAACAACCGCTTTATTCTCAACTTTTAACAATCGAATCGTAATATCACCATTTTTATCCATAGCTTGAATGGCATTGTTTATTAAATTAACAAAAACTTGTACCATTTTATCGAAGTCCATCTGTATCAAAAGATCAGGATTGTACTGAACCAGTCCTAAAACAAAAATAGTTGGCACCTACCACTTGTAGAGAACCAACTAAAATTCATTAATATATTATATATTGTAGGGGATCAAGAAAACTGTCCCCCAAAATCCACTAAAGTGTCTTCGTTTCCAGTCGAAATCCTTCGACGACCACATCTTCATCAATCTCTATTAATAGGCACCGTTTTCCATTGTAAGTAATATATTGGACATTTTTCAGGTCCTTCGGGCTGACAGATACATCTGCCACCTTCGTCTCAATCTTAATCGATTTAGGTATTAAACTGCTTGCTTTGATTTCACGTTTTTCGTCATCTACCACACTTTTGAAGGCTTGTTCCACTTTGGCGGTATCCACATTTTCGACGCCGCTTACCTCTAAGATGCGTTCGATGTCCCGATAATCCAACATAGGAGATTCACTTTCTTCATTTTCTTCATTCTCCTGTACCATCTTATCGATTTCCTCATAGACATTAGAAATGACCTTGGAATCCACTTCGTCTCCCATTACTATTTTTAAGATTTGTTCGAAGCTATCCTTCTCTTCCACGGCGGTAATAATATCTTCACAGTTGAGAACTTCTGCTATAAATGAACCCTCTGGTTGATTCACTTTCCCCCCACAATAGATAATATGATTCACATCTGCCGAATTATCATTAAAAGCAGGAAACAGAAAACCAGTTAACGGAGAAGTCAAATTAATAATGGGATCAACTGCGTTATTCGATTTGAATTCTTTCTCAATATAATCAAACAGCAATGCTTTTTTCGGCTGATCGGTTTTATTGAGACTGCAAAGGACAAACTCGCTGGAATAAACCTCATCATCCCCTCCCTCTTCGGATTCTGAATCCCGTTTCCTAGTCGCCTTTTGATACTCCCCGCGGATAAACGTCACCACTGTATCAAATTCATAAACAGTATGCGTAAACATTTTCCCGACGATTTTCAGCATATTTTCTTTCCAATCTTCTGTTGATTCTGCTCGTAATCCTTCGAAGAGAATAGTTTGTGTGCTGTCTTCCACATCGCGTTGAAATTTCAATTCAAAAAGTTTGGCATCAAGATGACCTGTCAAAACTTTTTTAAAGTTTGCTAAAAATAATTCTTGTGCTTCCTGTTCTAGCATTTGAAACGGTTGACTGACTTGATGGTAAATCTCACCGGATTCTTTCTTTACATAAACATTTAGGATTTCTCGAATTTTCATAAGATGATTGTCTAATTTAAATTGCTTTCGGATATTAGCAAGGTCTTTTTTATTCATTTATCTCATCTCCCATTTTCGATTATACTGTTCACATAATAAAATAGGAATACTTGATATTTTTTCAATTTTAATAGTTGAAAGGAAAAAGGTTTGTATCGTCCTATTTCTATAGAGAGTCCATCTTCACTCACTCTAAATGATTTTTAACGTGTTACGAACCAATAGTTCAGCTTTAGTTTAATAGTCAGAACACTGATGGTTTTTTTCTACACCAAAAAGAACTTGGAGAGTATCAAGTCCTTTGAGGTTTATTGTTCAACTCTTGCAACCATTACCGGAGAACAAATCTTTATCTGGGTTATTGATCCATTGTGTTAAACTAAAAGATATGATGTTATCTGCTGATAGTAAAAAAATACCCCTCAAAACGAAAAAATTAGCAACTTACATACAATTTCTCGTTCTGGAGGCATCTTCCTTCTTTAATTTGATGGACATGTGGTGCGTTTGTCTTCTTTCTCATCCAACACACTTCGTTTCCATAATATATAATAAATTATTTTATTAACAACTTCTGATAATAACATTTTAGTTCAACAATTCTCTCAGAAAGTCTAATTTCAGCTTCGCAGCTGGATAATATTCAGAAAGGAGTATGACTGGAACCGCTTCTTTTATTAACTCAGAAATGATCCCTCTATTTCTGAACCCTCCTGCCAAGATAAATCCATCCACACGTTTCTGCCTTAATAATGATACGTAACTGTCTTCTTTCTCTGATTTAAAATCAGTACTACAAATAACAAGGTTAAAGCCGTGCTCAAGTGCAAAGTCCTCTACTGCTCGTGCCATTTCTGCAATTGAAGGATTAGAGATATCTGGTGCTAAAAAACCTATTGTAGATGTCCGCTTACCTGTTAATGCCGATGCAAGGATACTCGGCTTATAGTTCAGTTCCTTGGCTGCTTCTAAAACCTTTTGTTTTGTTTCCTTTCTAACCGGCTGATTATTCATAACCTTTGACACAGTAGATATGGAAACCCCTGCTTTTTCTGCAACATTATAAATTGTAGGTTTCATGTATTAGGTCCCCCTTTCCCCTAACCAATCTAGATAAGTGTATTAGGGATATTCGATCCATCTTTTCATTGATCGTTTTAGCTTTTTCTTGGGTTGAACATATATATTCGTTCAGTAATCGTTAATACATCCTCCTGTGGGTTATCATCTCTTCAATTCTGATTAACAGACAATACAACTTTCTCATTTTTAAATCCTTTGCTTTTAATGAAGTCATCTAATTCAAATTAAAAGTCCATACACACGCTTATAAATGCGTTTGTATGGACTTTCCCTAGCCAACTCCAGCCAGTCCTGCTATCTTACTTTCTAAAGTTAGCCTCTATTTGTTCTAATGATAGGCCTCTAGTTTCTGGTAAAGCTTTCGCTACATAGATGATTCCCGCAATACCGAATATAGCAAATAAGAAGAATGTTGCTGAAAGTCCGATTCCATCTAAAAGAACTGGGAAGAATAATCCAACTAAAAAGTTGCAGAGCCATAAGAACAAAACAGCCATTCCCATACCGATCCCACGTAAACGAACAGGGAAGATTTCAGCAAGTATGAGCCATACCATAGGACCAATCGCTCCTTGGAAAAAGGCTAAATAGATTACTGTCATGGCTAATACTACATATGGCAGCATTGGGGATCCCTCAAGTACTGAAGCGGAAATACCAATAGTGATAAGCGCCACGGTTACACCTATTAACCCTGTAAGTAGCATTGGTCGTCTATTCACTTTATACAGTAGAGATATACCAACAATAACGGCAACAACGGCAATTAATCCATTTGCTACGTTTGCAATTAAGGCTGTTTTTGTTCCAAAACCGGAATTTTCAAGAATTTGTGTTCCATAGTACATAATCGAATTGATCCCGACTAATTGTGATATAGATCCAATCGTAATTCCAAGAATCACAATACGACGAATCCAAGGTGTTCCTAGATCTTTGAAACTGATTTTTTCTATGTTTTGATCCTCTGAAATATGTTCTTTCATTTCTTTTAGTTCCTGCTCAGCAATACTTTCACTGCGAATTTTTTGAAGGATTTTCAATGCTTCAGCCATTCTTCCTTTTGATGCTAACCATCGAGGACTTTCAGGCAGAATCAGTACGCCAATCCAAAGCGCCACAGCCGGTAATGTTGCAATGACTAACATGTAACGCCATACATGTCCTGCCTCACCAAAAACATTTCCAAGCACTGCATTACATACGTAAGCAAGAAACTGTCCAGTAACAATCATCAATTCGTTTTGCGTAACCAAAACACCACGCCTGTCTGCAGGAGACATTTCAGCAAGATAGGATGGAACCACTACAGAAGCACCACCGACAGCAAGTCCCAACAGAAAACGGAACATAACCATTACTGTCATATTTGGTGCTATCACGCAGCCTGCTGCAGAAAAGAAAAACAAGATTGCAAGATACAAAATAACCTTCCTGCGTCCTTGACTATCCGATAAGCGCCCGCCAAATATGGAACCAAAAGCAGCACCTAATACTAAAGAACTTGCTACTAAGCCTTCCGTGAAGGGGTTTAAATTTAATTGGTCAGGTCTGGCCATAAATGGAAGTGCACCATTAATAACTCCTGTATCATACCCGAATAATAACCCGCCAAAAGTTGATACAATAGTAACTAATTTCAAGAACTTTTTCGGATCCTTTTTCCCAGCAGGTTCTGGCTGAACTGGGTAATGATCAGAAACTCTAGCATTCCCCATATTAAATTTCCTCCTTATTATTTAGTAGCATGTCCTTTAAAGCGTTTACATTGTTTTCCCTTTTAAATGAAGCCTCCTAATAAGCTACATGGATTTAGAGGACATGCAATGCTTCTGTGATTTTTCCTTTTAAACCAAAAATAGTTGTATATTCAGAAATAATTAAGGAGATGGCTTTTACCCATATAGAGCAAAAGCCATTTGACAGGTTTCTGAAAGAGCATTCGTTTTATAATTGGTCCTCTTGATCCTTTTAGAGTCTAGCTTAAAGTGTAGTTTAAACTATTCTTTGTAAAAGAGTACCTTTTCAATCCATTTTGATGCTAACTAAATTTTTGATACTAACTCAATTCAAGAATTTTTTCACACTAACAAAGTTTCTTTGTTATTCTCAAAATCCACCCAAACTGCTCCCTGATCTGCAGAGCGTACACAATTTTCAATCCAGCGAACGCCTTCTAGTCCCGCATTAATATCTGGGTAAACAAGATTATCTAATGTTTCTTGATCTCCACGCATTTTCGCATCAATCGCAATCGCAAATTTCAAATAGATGTTTGCCCATGACTCTGAAAGCCCTTCTTGGTGTAACGCACCTAAACGCTCATATTCGTTACAGCTTTCATCTAAGTAAGGCATGGAGCGAATCAACGTTTGAATCGGCTGCCCTTGCACTTCATATCGTAATTCATTTGGCTTGCTGTCCCACCACTCTAAGCTTGCCTTTGAACCAACGATGCGAATGCGATGTCCATCCATGCAGCCTGCGTCAACAGAAGATGTCCAAAGCCTTCCTACAGCACCATTATCATAGTGCATTAGAACGTAAGCATTGTCCTCTAGCGGCGCACGGCTGCTGATAAAGCTCTGACGATCACATAATAGCTTTTTGATTTTCATATGCGGCAAAATTAGCTCTGACATATAGTACGTGTGTGTAGATAGATCACCTAACACATAGCTTGGTCCTGCAATTTTAGGATCCACGCGCCATTTTTGCGCATCATTAAATTTGTCTCCAGCATCAGTGGCATTAAAGCCATGCGTATACTGTAATTCAACTAATCGCACATCACCGATCTCTCCCTTTTCAACCATTGCGCGCATTTGCAGCAGCAGCTGGTTACCAGAGAAGCCATATGTTACACCTAGAATTTTGCCTTTTTCCTCAGCTAGTGCTTTAATTTCTAGCACCTCTTCACTCGTAAAAAACAATGGTTTTTCACAAATAACATGTAAACCAGCGTTTAATGCAGCCTTACAAATTTCGTAATGCGTACCGTTCGGAGTCGCAATCGATACAACCTCAAGACCATCTTCACGCTTTGCTTCCTCTGCAAACATCGTTTTATAATCTGGATAGCAGCGATCTTCAGCAACACCAAGGTTCACACCAAAGTCTTTTCCTCGAGCAGCATCAATATCAAATGCCCCAGCTACCAATTGGAAAGCTGTATTGTCTCGAAGTGCCCCGATTCGGTGTTTATAGCCAACCTGTCCAAGTCTACCTCCGCCAACCATACCCCAGCGTAATGGTCTTGCAATTTTCTTTTCACCGTTTAACATAATAAAACCCCTCTCTCCTCAATTCTGTTCATTTGGAATTTGTATAGTTTTTTTACTATCGTGTCTCAAACAGCTCATTTCCTTTATTTAAAAGCTAAGCGTTTGTTTTATCTCTTCAAATAGCAAATGACCTAAGCTATCTGTTACATATGATAGTTTCATAAAAACTCCTCCTAAACTATTCAACCTAATATAAAGTTTTAATGATGTTAGATATTGACTCTAAAAAGCCAACTGTCTTACTTTCATGAAACAGGTTTATTTCCCGTTTATGACTGATTTGATATTTATGTGTACGGAAGGTTGTTTTTTTCAATTCAGGAACTTCAGTAATACCTATGTGAATTTCTCTAAGTTCTTGAGAATACGCAGCACTTCGCTGGTTTTTCCTTATGATGCAATTCAACAAGGGAAGACTACCTTCATGTAACCGCTTTCCTTCCAGGGTAAAAACAATTATTCCATCCCCTTATTAAATGAATGACAATATGATGGCTGGTTTTATACTATTGAAACATTGATTTTACAGTATAAAGACTCCTTTGAATTTTCAAATGTACATTCTAAGGATATATTTTTAAACTAACACTTATCTTTGAAGCCTCTCGTCCAAACCCGCATTAGTTATTAACTGTAAACAAAATCACCTTCTTAATATTTGCTAATTGATCGCCCTTACATAAATGATTGTATAAAAATCTGCAGCGATAGTATTTAAATTTTCAGGACATATTTTTTGTCTTTTAAGGACATATTTCAAACGGTGATTTGTAATAATGGCTGTTAAAAAACATTTTACACTTTAATTTTAATATCATTTCTTCTAGATAGATGCAGAATTAAAGCCTCTATAACATACATTCACCTAGAACTAGAAGGATTATTTTCTTTTATAAGGAAAGCGATTCCATCTAAAATAAATCACCTGACTCTGACTCTGGTTGAGTACCGTTATCAGGCTATTGAACAATATAATAATGTATAGGGCTCTATCTTCCTTTCCTATAAGTCCTTTCACAACTGCATTATTGATTAAACTAAAAATAACCAGATTATATTACTAATGTAAATCTAATACATCCAGCTCCCTATCAGAAAGAAAACTCTCTAGGGCTACAATAGCAGCCTCTTCATCGCTGCCATTTGCAAGCAAAGTAATTTCCTCTCCCTTCCTAATAACTAAAGCCATCACCCCAATAATCCCTTTCCCAGCTGCCATCCTCCCATTTTTAATAATGCTGATCTCACTGTTAAAGGAAGATGATTTTTGTACAAATTGATTAGCATGTCGAGCCTGAAGACCATGTTGAAGTTGGACAACAACATTTCTTTCCATCACAAAACACCCATCCTTCCTAGATTATCTGGTATCTATATATCCGATATTAAATTTTCCAACAAAGTTAATTAAAATTTGTCATTTAAAATTGTAATTATAGGACAATATATAATAGACGCATTTATATCATGCAGACATTTTTCACCTTTTGCATACTTATAATTAAACTCAATTGATTCACAATCTTCATCGGCAGTACCCCTTTCAGGCTGAATTTCATTATTTTTCCACGATGTAACCGTTGTCATTAAAACTGAAACCCAACAATGAACTTGTCGTTTATGGTTATAATTATAGGACAGTATAGAATAAGTGTATTTGTATTATAGAGACGTATTTTTTGTATTTTAAAGACAAAAGATTTCTCCGGAATATGTATAGCTGTAAATAATCTAGGATTTGGCACTTTAAACATCTCCTCATCTTCACGAGCTAAAAATATTAACCATAATTTATCAGGAGGAAATATTAGGTTATACCCGAGAACAGATTGACCAACTATTCAAATAAAGCATTTACTGCATAATAAAGAAAACTCGCCAATTGGCGAGCCTTGCTTTTGGGCGAAGACTGAGGCGTAGTTGCCCATATTGTATTCCTAAAATTAGTTCCAGTTTTTCTCTATAAATTTAACTGTAGGTTGTAAATTGGTTTTGTTAGCAATTTTAATGAGAGCGGGAAACACGGAAGGATCCGTTTTGGAGAAGTTAGGGATCCGTGGATTCAAGCGAAAAAAACGATCTCCTAGAAGATGAGAACTGACCATGGATTCATAGTAACTGGTTCCATTACTGACAAGCTGAAGAAATGGTAGTAAGGGTTCATTGGGCGATCGGTCGAAAAGGACTCCCCAATTTGGAGGAAGGTTCTCCAGATTTTCGGGACATATGTTATTTGCACTCACCATCCCCCATCCTCTTGTATCCCTTCTTAACTGAATGGGGGCTTCACCTGTCCCAATGGATAAGACCGCAATTTGATCCAACAGCTGTTTGGCTTTATCCACTGCAAACGTAATACTAGCTGTACTAGGATTAGTTGTTATTACAAACCCATCCACGTAGTTTTGATAGGCCCGTTGCGTCGCGGGAGCAGCACTGCTCCGTAGTATGACATCACTCGCTTTCTCATCTAAATAGGGAGAGTCAGGAAAGTTGTGGAATAGCACAGGATTCCAACGATTCAGCTTCGGTGAGAATAATTGAAATGAAGGAACAACAATTCGTTTTTTTAAATTTTTAAGACGAAGATTCAATGGAAAAAATGTTCGTACCGCTTCGATAAAGCCAGAGTATGGTAATTGTTGATTAAAAACAGGTCCACCTGGTCGGGAACTGCTGTATGCCGGTAAGATTTTATCCTTAAAAAACTGGAGTATCTCCTTAGGGGATCTTCCACTTGCTAACGCAAGGGCAGTGAATGAACCGATTGAATTTCCCAAGAAAACATTGGTTTGACTAATTAATTGTGGTGTTTGTTGAGCCAGCAAGCTAAAAAAGAAATTCGTAAGTAATATATTAAAGAAGCTGTACATTCTCTTTATACAGCTTCTTCCTCTCAAAAAACTCCTAATTTTCAATGACTATAGGGCATTCCGCAAGAACAGCAATGTGAGCCAAATAATAAGTTGTTATAAGCAGCAGGAAATTCTTGATTTACACGTTGTACTTCCCGGGCAAATTCTTCTTCATCTCCTGACACTCGAGGAAGCGAGTTTGCTTTTTCCTGCGTGTCTATGTGGGCCCCTGGCGGCACGAATCTATTTGCCGGAATACGCACGCCATTTGTTACTACTGCATTATATGCAATAAATGTCCCTTCTTCAATAATTGCATTGTATACAATTGACTTAAAACCGACAAAAGTATTCTTTCCTATATAACAAGGACCATGAATGAGAGCGCCATGAGCAATACTTACTTCGTTCCCGATATAGATTGAATAACTCTTACCGCCAACAGAAACGAATTTGTTCAATAAACCATGTAAAATAACCCCGTCTTGCAGATTTGTGTTTGAGCCGATGTAAAACGGGGTTCCTTCATCCGCACGAATGCTCACATTAGGAGCTACATATACATTATCCGTAATTCTCACATCGCCTATCACACTAGAAAACGGACTTATGAAGGCTGTTTCATCAATTTTTGGATAACGTTGAATCGGATTAAATGAGGTAATCGGGTTGGGGCTGATAAAGGGAGCAAATGAATGATGGTTACTATCATAATTTCTTTCGTTCAAGAAAACATCTCCTTTAAAGTCATATACGCAATATTTTATGTACAACCTGCTATTTTGGAGACAAGTTGTCGAAAAGTACTTGCCCAAATCTTTCATTTGTAAACAACATGGGAACCTTCTTGTTATACGTGAAACTCATTTCCCATCTCTTCAAAATCGAACTATTGTTCCTGTATCGGTTTTATGATAAATTCATCAAATTTTCAACCAGCAAAAAATCTACTCACCAAAAGGTAAAATGAGTAGATTTGGTTAGATGTATTCAAACTGTTTTTATCCCCTCATGAGGGATGCTTCAGATTTATTTGTTTTCCTTTTTCCTCTCCAACACATACTCCAATAAACCTTTAAAATACACAGCATTACTTTTTTTCAATCTCATTTCAATAACATCCCTTGCCGACACGATGAATGCCAATGCAAGCGAACCCAAAGCTAATATACGATCTAGATACCAGGGGAGCCCAATCTCCTCAAAAAACACTCCTAAGACTATAAAAAACGCTGTAAATACTCCTATAACGGCAGATAAGGATTTGACAGGATCATAAAATTCCTCCAAGCTTCTTATTCTGTTTATACATAACTTTAAAGTCTGCTCATCCATTTCCTCTAACCGTTCAATTTTTAGTAATAGTCCTTCCTTACTCTTCATTTTCTCAGCGGAATATTCTCTCGTAATAAAATTTATCAATTCCCTATTACCCGAAGTTAATATTTTTGCTTCAATCATTTTAACACCCCTCCACTTTATCTCTAGATTCACTATCTCAAAAATAACTTTTCTTAATTTGTATAGAGCCCTATATAGACGGTAAGGATTTGACAAAAAGCATTTTCTACAGAAAGAACGAACCAACTTTAACATGGGAAATTTGCAAAGGAACTCTCAAAAAGAAACGGTATACACTCTAAACAAGCAGCTTCATTTAATTCATTTTTATAGATATTCCTTTAGGCTTAAGTGCGCAGGTCGCACTGTTCAACTATAGTCAACCTTATAGGCTAAGCCATTTGTAATTTTATTATATATTACCTAATTATAACAAAAGCATAATTATTTAAAGCAATAAAACCTAATAAAAAAACCTCATCAACTATATGAAGAGGTTTTTTACATAGAAAATCATTATAAAGCACCCTGAAATATTTTACAATTCAGTAAATTTATTGAAACCGTTTTCCTTCTGTTATAATTTTCAGAAAAGAAAATGCATTTAGATAACAATGTATATAAAGGTTTAGGGGGAGCTTTTCATATGATGCATATTATTGCTGGAGCAACATTTTTATTCATTGGCTGGAGATTTGGAGATTGGAAAAATTGGAAAAAATATTATCCAACTATCCTCTTTTTTATCATTGGAGATTTATTGTATAACGTGTTAACGTATAACAATCCAACATGGAGCTATAATAAAGACCGCCTCTTTCCCAATCATACCTTAATTAATATCTGGATTATGATAACGATATATCCTGCTACTACCCTTACATACTTATCCCGTTTTCCAAAAGAGAAAGTCAAGCAGCTTCCCTATATTTTATTATGGACAATAATATATATTTTCGGTGAACTTCTAGGCCTTCATGTTTTCGGACTTATAAATCACTTTAATGGCTGGAACATGTGGTGGTCAGCTTTGTTTGACATCATTTTGTTCACGATGTTGCCTATTCATCATAAACGGCCATTAGTAGCATGGGGCTTATCCATTATTGTTATTATTTTCTTTTTAACTGTATTTAATGTAAACATAAGTGAGCTCAAGTGATAATTGATATGAATTAAGCAAAAATCCGACCAATTAACATAGTTGAATTTTTATCATTCAGGAAACCATAGCATGCATGAGCATTCTGTAAACCCTCAGATGCCCGGTGCCTCTTTATTTTTAATTGTGTCGCCTTGTTCTTCTCCTACATAGTCTGTATGGTAAATACCCTATGTAGGAGAGTGAAACACCATGAATTCATATGTTAACTTTTATCCATTTGTGCAACCCTACCACCAGCCGTATACACAGCAGCAATTTGATTATACACAGCAATTTGATTATACACAGCAATTTGATCACAGACAGCCGCCACAGCAGCTGCGTGCTTTGGAGCGTCGAGTAACTGAATTGGAGCAGCGAAACAACGAATTGACCCGAACAGTAAACCGCCTAAATAGAGAAGTGAATCAGCTTCAAGAAACAGTCGAACGTCATAGCCGTCGTTTAAACCGTTTAAATCAACGTCTGCGTGCCGTCGAAAACAGATTAGGTGTTCCATTTTCTCCTGTCGAAGACGGTTTTTAAAGAAAACTCGCTGATTGGCGAGCCGTTAGGCGCAGACAGAAGCGTAGTTGCACTTACACTGTATTCCTAAAATTTCCGACTACGTCGAAGGAGCTTCTAGCTGGAAGCTTATATTTTCCTACAGTGTAATAAAAACAATGAAACAGGGAGATTAGATGCTACCCCTGCTCCCTGTCTTCTATTTCTGAACAAAAGATGTACTAGTTCCAAATCGTAAAAGAACCACATATTAATACTTACAGTGTAAATGAATTAACCCCTCTATTTCCTCTGCAGGCAAAGGCTTGTAGAAGAAATAACCTTGTCCTAAACGACAATTGTTTTGTACTAAAAAAGAGACTTGCTCCTCATTTTCTATCCCTTCAGCAATTACCTCAAAACCTAAGCTATTTCCTAAGGCAATTATTGTTTTTACAATAATTTCACCACTGGAATGATGGTTAATTTCATCAACAAAGGACTTATCAATTTTTAATTTATCGATAGGGAAATGTCTTAAGTAACTTAATGAAGAATAACCTGTACCAAAATCGTCGATGGAAAGACGAACACCAAGTTCTTTTAAAGCCCCCATAATGCTCGTGGCTTCCGTTACATATTGCATAGCGCCTTCAGTAATTTCTAGTTCTAGGCAGCATGGTTCAAACTTTGTATCTTGCAACACTTGCTGTACAGTTGCTACAAAATGTTTATCCCGAAACTGCACAGCTGAAACATTAATGGACACATCCACTGGAGGTAAGCCATTTTCCTGCCACTGTTTCCTTTGTTTACAGGCTGTTTCAAGAACCCATCTACCAATAGAACCAATCAATCCTATCTCTTCTGCTAAGGGAATAAATTCCGCTGGAGAAATGAATCCATATTCGGGATGCTTCCAGCGAATTAAAGCTTCTAAACCGATAATTGTATTTGTTTTCAAGTCAACTTGAGGTTGATAATGCAGTGTAAATTCATTATTTTGCAGCGCATTCCTAATGCCTTTTTCTAACTCAAATTTCCAGTTGTTCATCACATGTAAAGATGATGTATAAAATTGATAATTATTTCTGCCACTCTCTTTAGCAAGATACATCGCAGCATCTGCATTTTTGATTAAAGCTTCTACATCATCCCCATCTGTTGGGTACATGCTAATTCCAATACTAGGTGAAATAAATAGCTCGCGGCCGTAAATCATAAAAGGAGCAGCTACCGTATCAATGATTTGATCTGCCAATCCGTATATTTCTTGAATATCTTGTTGCTTCAGCACAATAATATACTCATCACCACCGTAACGAGAAACCATATCATCTTCACGCAAGCATTCCCTCAACCTAACAGATACCTGCTGCAATAAGATATCACCAAAGCTGTGTCCAAACGTGTCATTGATTAGTTTAAATCGGTCTAAATCTAAAAACATCACAGTTAAGATATGTTTGCTGCCTTGGCTGCACACCAACGCTTCTCTAAGATACTCACCTAGAAAATTGCGATTGGGTAAGCCGGTTAAGGCATCATAGTATGCTAAGTAATGTATTTTCTCCTCTGATTTTTTACGTTCTGTAATATCCCTTATAATGGACTGTACTGCCTTTTCTCCTTGATACGTGGTTTGAAATGACAAAACTTCAACAAAGATGCGCGTGCCATCAGGGCGAACGATTGTTCTTTCTTCTATCCCAATTTCCCCTTCTTCTTCGACTTTTCTCATACGACCTTTGGTATGCTCAAATTCATCTGAGATAATAAATTCAAAAATATTGCTGCTAATTACTTCATCAAGATGATGTGCTCCTGCTAACTTTACCCCTGCCTGATTCACATAAAGAATTTCTCCATCAATATGAATCAATATTGCCTCAGGAGAAAATTCTACAAGTTTCCGATAACGTTCCTCACTTTCAATTAACTGTCTTTCAGTTTGTTTCCGTTCCGTAATATCACGAGCAAGGACTACGACTTGTTCAACCTCTCCATCTCCTCCAATAACCGGTACACCTTTTCCATCAACCAAAACCACATGACCCTCTTTATGCTTCAAATGAATTTCAACCTGTTCTGATTTTTTGGCGTTTAGGATCGTATGTAATTTTTCTTGGGCTTTAGAAATATCGTCCTTCGCAATAAATTCAAAACTTGACTCTCCTTCGCATTCGTGAGGCAAATAGCCAATAATTTGCCCACACGAGGGCGTAACATAAGTTACTTTCCCCATTGTATCTAGTACAACTATTAAATCGAATACGTTTTCGACAATCAATCGATATTTCACTTCATTTTCTGTAGTATCTTTTATTACTTTCCGAATTAATTTGTAATATAACAAACCGCTTACACATATAAAAAGCCAACCTTTTATAGTACCTAGCCATACTATATGTAGATAATCTTTAAATAACCAATCAGATAACACGACCCATGAACTGCTGATGACGAGGTAAATCAAAACCATACGTAATGCAATTTTCTGTGCAACTTCCCAATCGTGCCACATTCTAATCAATCAACCCTCTTTATTTATCCAAAATTAAATTCTTTCACACCAATAGCGAGAAACATAAGCTTGTTGTTCTTTTGTACATACCCACTACATTCGTAAACGAATCAAAAAGTATTGCTAATTCTAAAGATCGGTTAAAAAGCTTAGAGAAGTTTATAAAGCTAGCCCGTAAGCTATATACTCTGCGTAATGACACTTATTTTTATATTCATTGATGTAAACAGTATTTCTCTTTCTTTTCCTTTGTATGTAATAGCATCTGGTACACGTCTATGAGTGCATCTAGCTCTTGACTGACTCGTACAGTCTCTACTGCTGTAAATCCATATTTCAAAGCAGTTTCTATCATATAAACGCGTTTTTCTTCTATTTTTTCTAGCAGCACAGAGGAATTATACTTCAACATTAACACCCTTTAAAATGGAATATTTTTTACAACACAAGGAAAAATATACATACAAATCGCTATAAATGTAAATATTTTTTTAATTTAAATTGAATAATTTCATTTATTTTTTTATGATATATAACCAAATTGATGTGTGTTTGAGAAGGATACTAAAGAACACAGCAGCCGATTGCACAATAAAGAATCGTTCAACGGCATCCAAACCGGAAACTCATAGAACGCTTCTCTACAGAAGCCGGGACTTAGATGATAGAGGTGCTAAAATCAAACGAGTGCTAAATTTGTTTCTTTATACACAGGAAGATAATTTTGCGAAAAAGAGCAAACCGGAGGAGCTAGACACTACAAGAAGTGATGTGTTCTTACTTTTTAGGCTTTACTTAGGCTGGATTTTCACCAACTAGCAGACCACAGCTTAGCTGGGTGCACAAAATGTCAAAAAGACAGCGAGCTTATTCAATAGCCCGCTGTCTTTTATTCATTATGAAAAAACGGATGTTCAAACCGTTACAGGGTTTAATAAAACTGAGATTAATCGATCCATTCCTAGCTCAATATTTTCAGGCGTAGAATGACTGAAGTTTAACCGGAATGTATTGAGCTCTGGTTTGTCAACATAGAAAGGCGCACCAGGAACAAAAGCAACACCATTTTCGACTGCTTTATTTAATAATAGCGTTGTATTTAAATCCTTTGCCCCTTCTACCCAAATAAACATCCCGCCTTTTGGCTCTTTCCAAGTGAACAATCCAGGCTCTAGCTTATGTAAATAATCTCTCATAATGCTCATTCGTTTATAATACTCTTTTCTCAACACTTGAATATGCTGATTCAAATCAAAATCGCGCATTAAATAATAAAGTGCTTGTTGATCGATAGAACTGGAATGCAAATCCGCCATCTGCTTTGCTTGCGTCATCATCTGAAGAACCTCAGCAGGCCCCGTAACCCATCCTGTTCTTAAAGCTGGAACAACAGACTTAGAAAATGTGCTTGTATACAGTACATGGCTGTGAGATTGGTCAAAAGACGCTACTGGCGGATATTCTTCTCCTTCATGAAACTGAATATCCCCATATGGATCATCTTCCAAAACAAGTACATTGTACTTATAGCAAAGATTTAGCAGGATTTGACGGCGTTCCACGCTCCAAACCTTTCCGTTCGGGTTAGAGAATGTCGGAATAATATAAACAAACTTCGGCTGTAATGTTTTCAGCTTTTCTTCTAATTCTTCAGGATCCATTCCATACTCATCCCCGCTTACAGCTACAACAGACGCTCCATATGAGCGAAATACCTGTAAAGCTGACAAATAAGTAGGATCTTCAGTTAATACCACATCTCCTGACGAAAGCATAACCCTTGAAAATAGATCAATTGTTTGTTGCGATCCGGTCGTCAAAAGAATACGGTCTGGAGTCGAACGGATGCCTTTCTGTTCCATTTTGGTTTGGATTGCTTCTCGCAGCGGCTTATATCCTTCTGTTAAACCGTATTGTAATGATGACTTTCCAGACGCAAATACCTTGTCATATGCTGATTGCACTGCCTCTAAAGGAAAATGTTCCTCTGAAGGAAGTCCTCCTGCAAACGAAATAACATTTCCCTGTTGGATTACGCTTAATATATCTCTTACAGCTGACGATTTAAAATTTTTTGTTCGTTCCGCAAATGAATAATTCATCTGAACATCCTTCTCTCTTAAGTTTGTAATATAAAGCATGAAGCAGCTACTTCCACTTAAAAATAAAAGCATGGAATATTAATCTATACATCGTAACGAGGATTTCAATAAAAAACAAGCAGAACAAGGGAAAATATAAACCCATCTACCCCTCCTGTTTGTATGTTATAATATTCTTAATATATTGTATAGCATACAAATTCTTAATTATCAAACTTTTTCACCATAAGATTTATCGGAAACAAGGAGAGTTATGATGGAGAAAAATATTTTATCAGTTGAAATTGGTCAACGTTTACGGTACTACAGGCAGCAACGTCAATTATCCTTAGATGCTCTTTCCGAACTCACTAGTGTGAGTAAACCAATGCTAGGACAAATTGAACGAGGTACTTCTAATCCGACTGTAGCGGTTCTATGGAAAATCGCAGCAGGATTACAAATCCCATTCGCTTCATTTTTTGTCAGAAATCCCTCTATCAAACTTCTTCGCGTAGAGGAGCAAGCAACACTTCAGGAACATAATGGGCTTTTTGAAGCCTATAATACATTTGCTGTTCCCGGTCTGCCGGTTGAAATCTACCGCATACGGTTATTGCCGGGATGCAGACACATCTCTGAACCCGCTGAAATAGGGGCGATAAAATCTTTAACAGTTTATTCCGGATGCTTGACTATTGAAATTGGCAGTGAAACACATACGTTACAGAAAGGGGATGCTACTTCATTCTCCACAGATGTCAGCCAGGTTTATCAAAATCTAAGCAATGAAATCTGTGAATACAGCATGACAATTTTTTATTCGAATCCTACTATGCATGGTTTCTAAAATCAAACAAATTGTATAACAAAACAATGTCCTTCTCCCATTCCATTTGGCCATCGCTCATTTTTGCAGCTTCGTAAAGTCTGCTTTTCTACAAAAAGCAATCGGAGGGACAGCATCACTGGACATATGGTTTCGTAAAATGAGACGTTTTTTAGTTGGTTTTCCGATACAAGTATTAAGTAGAAAAACAGCCCTCTCCATAAAAGGCGGGTCTTGGAAGTTAGACATCGTCCCGAAAAGTTATACCTTCTTACAGTGTTATAAAGAAGCCGCTCACTGGGCTGCTTCTTTTGCCTTTATACAAAGCCCATTAAAACATTGGTGTTGATACTGTATAAAAACAAAAAGAATCCATTGAGTCCTAAAATATCCCTCTTCCGTTCATACAACTGTTTGCATAAGAGCGTTTCCTTGGATGAACTATGAGAAGTCAGCGTGCATTGCATTAATTCTTTAGATCTTTAAGGAGCTTTGACGTCAAAATAGCCATCAATATTGTATTACTTATCATACCCATTAACATTTCTGATGCTGCTAGAGCATTAGAAATTAAACCGATCGAAGTAATATCTCCAAAGCCTGTCGTAGTAAAAGTCGTAATGCTGTAATAAAGGAAGTCGTCTCCAGAAAGATGTTTTCCTGTAAATGCAAAAGCTTTGTCCCCCCTTAGTTGATAAATTTGGAGATATAAATTGGCATAGGTGGTTAAAATCAAGCTCAACAGCAAGCCCGATCCAATGCAGACATTCGTTAAGCGTGCTGTAGTGTTCGGAATTAAAATAACAAATTCAATGAACAGGTATATACAAAGGATTAAAAGCAATATCAGAATGACCAACAAAACGTAAATCACTACGCGTCCTTTCATGTTAAAGATTGAACTAACTATCAAAAGCAGAATTACTAGAACATTAAGAGAGAAATATTTATACAATTTACCTTTATCAAACTCTCCCCTGTGAAAAAGATTCTTCTTCATATTGGTCTCCAATCTTTTTATAACTTTTTGCCGAAAGAGAGCTTAGGAGCATATAACAGGTTGTCTCTGATAATATTAAAGTTCTTCAATAGGTCAAAGTTATGCATACATTGCAAATTTCTAACACATAAAATCCGCCAATTGGCAAGCCCCCGCCCTTAGGCGAAGACAAAGGCGTAGCTGCCCTGATACTGTATTCCTAAAAGGTCTCGCTACGTCGCATTGGCATCCAGCTAGAAATTTATGCTTTCTTAAAATAAAAAAACGCACTCCATAACCAAAAGGAAGTGCGTTTTTTGATAAACTGAGGCAGCTCAACGATACTTAGTGGACTGCAATACAATGAATATCAGAAAAGCTTGTGGTTTTGTTCTTTTCTTAGCTTATTTATATTCTTCCTCTCTTTTCCAAAATAAAGCTCCAAAGCGTAAGAAGAACAGCTCCCATTACCATTACACCGCCAATCCAAGGGGTATGAATAATTCCAATTGAATCGACGATTAGTCCCCCAATAAAGGCTCCAATTGCAATTCCCACATTAAATGCAGCAATATTCAAGGCTGATGCAACATTCACTGCTGAAGGCACATATTTTTCAGCTAATTGAACGACATAAATTTGTAATCCCGGCACGTTCATAAATGACAGTAAACCTAAAAAGAAGATTGTAACAATTCCTAGCACTTTAAATGGTGCCGTAAATGTTAAAACAACAAGTACCACGGCTTGAATAAAAAACATCCATAATAAAGCTTTTAAAGGCGCTTTATTAGCCAACTTCCCCCCCATCGTATTCCCTAATGCGACGGCAATGCCATATACGAGCAGGATGATACTTACTGCACTTGGTTCAAAACCGGTAATAGTCTCTAACATTGGTGCAAGATAAGTGAATGCTACAAACGTGCCCCCATACCCTAATGCTGTAATAGCAAATGCCAGAAGCAATGGACCGTTTGTTAAGATTTTAAAGTTATCGCTAAATTTAGATGGCGGTGCCTGCTTAAGAGTTGCAGGAATTAGTATAGCACTTGCGATAATAGCAATGATGCCTAGAAACGCAACACCCCAAAACGTTGCTCTCCATCCAAATGTTTGACCAACAAATGTACCTAGCGGAACACCCGTTACTGTTGCGACTGTTAATCCCGTAAACATAAATGCGATCGCGCTGGCTCGCTTGTTTTCAGGAACTACATCTGCTGCAATTGTTGATCCAATCGAGAAAAATACCCCATGAGAGAATGCAGTGATAAATCTTGCCACTAACAATAACGCAAAATTCGCCGATAATGCAGCAACTGAATTACCAACAATAAAGATAAGCATTAGCATCATTAATAATGATTTCCTGCTCATTTTATTGGTCGCAGCGGTAAGAATTGGCGCTCCAACAGCAACACCCATTGCATAACCGGAAATTAATAAGCCTGCTAAAGTGATTGAAATATTTAAATCGTTAGCTAATGAAGAAAGTAAGCCCACAGGAACGAATTCAGTTGTACCAATTCCAAATGCGCTAATGGCAAGCGCCATTAACGCCGGCGTTCCCCCTTTTCTTTCTTGAATATTTGTAGCAATAGAACTCATAGAAACATCCTCCTTATACTCTTAGACTTTATAATGTATGGACAGCATGACTGGCGCGCCTTGCAAATCTTTTCTTAGCTGTTCCTATGGACGTTATTATGAAATATATAAGCCCCCATGAGAAGTACGTACTTTAAAGTACCGTAGGCACTTTAAAGTTCCTATCATCATTTTCAAGCTTTTGCGATCTGCTCGTGTATGTTATGATTGGGTTCGTGATACAACTTGAAACGTACAAGAAGCGGACGTAGGAAAAGAGGTAACAATAGTTACGGAAAAGATACTAAAATCAACTGAAAATTACCACATATTATTTTGAATATATTCATTAAAAGGAGGTGAATCCTGGTTACGAAACATTACTGAAAATGGATAAATTATACAAATAAGTATTGTTATACTACGGGAACAGGATTTATAATAAGATTACCGTTTAACTGGAACATCGTGAAGAAGGTTACGGTCATCTTGATAGAGACAGGTAACACCTGTAATAGGGAACATGAATATCCCTTATTGACTGAGCGAGAGCCGTCCTCTAGTGTGAGAATCCTGTGAGGCACACGTTTCCAAAAGGAAATGCAAAACTTGTAAGTTCAATGCTTAATTGTAGCTTTTGGTAAGTTTTGTGAACCAGGAACGGAAATGGCTTATAACATTCCCGTAGAGGCTACGCTGGATGTCATCGGCGGAAAGTGGAAGGTCGTCATTATGTGTCATTTGATTAAAGGCGAAAAAAGAACAAGTGAACTCAAAAAGCTTATGCCTGTTATCACGCAAAAAATGCTAACTCAGCAGTTGCGGGAGCTGGAGGCCGACGGTGTTGTGAACCGAACGGTATATGACCAGGTACCGCCGAAGGTCATATACTCCTTAACTGAATATGGTTGGAGCCTTCGTCCGATCCTGGATGCCATGTGCTGTTGGGGAGAAAAACATATTGCGTTAACGAGCGAGGAAATTGCAAATTGCTCAATTGATTCTCCTTCTGCCTAAATCACAAATATCCTATTAATTGAACTCCCCATCACCTACTCGCTAACGCTTCTTTCCCATAAAGAAAACTCGCCGACTGGCGAGCCCTGCCCTTGGGCGAAGACAGGGCGTAGTTGCCCTTATACTTTGTTCCTAAAATTTCTCACTACGTCGAATTGTCTTCCTGCTAGAAATTTATACTTTCTTAAAGTGCAAGGAGGCTTCTGTTGGTCGAAGGTGGGGATTTTCGTAGCTTCTAGGTTAACAAACTAAGCTTAGTCAATTAGTAAAGCCCGACCAGCTTGAGTCGGGCTTTATATAGTGAATATCACATTACCTATGAGTTTTATACATTTGCTTTCCTTTCATTCTGAAATTGCCTCGAGAACATTTGATAATATGTTCCCCTCTTCTTCATCAGCTCGTTATGGCTGCCTATCTCCACAATTTCACCTTTATCAATAACTATAATCATGTCAGCATGGCGAATAGTGTTCAGTCTATGTGCAATGATGAAGCTTGTTCTGCCCTTCATTACATGCAACAGTGCGTCCTGAATCTGCAGCTCCGTTCGCGTATCAATGCTGCTCGTCGCTTCATCTAGAATAAGAAGTGATGGCTTCGCAAGAATCACACGGGCAATCGCGAGAAGCTGACGTTGGCCTTGGCTCAGGTTCCCTCCGTTTTCAGTAAGTACCGTGTCATAACCGTGCGGGAGCTTCTTAATAAAGCTATCCGCATTGGCTAAAGCTGCTGCGGATGCTACTTCTTCATCCGTTGCAGCTGGCTTTCCATATTTAATATTATCCCGAATCGTCCCGGAAAATAAATACGTATCCTGCAGTACAATACCAAAGCATTGGCGTAAACTGTCTCTCGTATAATCGCGTATATCCCTGCCGTCAATCAGAACACGGCCATCCGTCACATCGTAAAAGCGTGTCAACAAGTTCACAATTGTCGTTTTGCCTGCACCGGTCGGGCCGACAAACGCAATGCTGCTGCCCGGCTTCGCTTCAAAGCTGAGCTGTTTGACAATCTGTACATCTGATCGGTAGCCGAAGCTAACATTTTCAAACACAACATGACCCTTGGGCTGGTCTAGCGAGAGGGCTTGTGGAGAATCATCTGTTTCCTCATGCTCATCTAGCACCTCAAAAACACGCTCCGCCCCAGCCATTCCGGATTGCAGCAGATTAAAAATATTTGCCAAGTCATTTAGCGGGCGAACAAATTGTCGTGAATAGCTGATAAAGCTTGCGATGACACCGACCGTAATCATGCTTTTCACTGCCAACACGCCACCGACAATTGCAATAACAGCAAAGCCAAGGTTATTAATGACGTTCATAATCGGCATTAAAAATCCAGACCAAATCTGCGCCTTCGTTCCAACCTGCCGTAGTCGTTCATTTACAGCTTCAAATTCCTTAATAGCCTTTTCCTCATGATTAAAGGCTTTTACCACCTCAAGACCAGAAATGGTTTCTTCCACATGGCCGTTTAACTTACCAAGCTCCATTTGCTGCTTTTTAAATAATACACTTGTTTTTTTCGCAATCGTCCGTGTCAGTAAAAGCACGAGCGGTATCGTTATCAGACTAGCAACTGTCAAAATCGGGCTTAGTATAAGCATCATGACAAACGCACCACTAATTACAATCGCACCTGACATGAGCTGAGTCGTTGATTGTGAAATCGTACTGCTGACATTATCAATATCATTCGTCAAACGGCTCATGAGCTCGCCATGCGTCCTTGCGTCGAAAAAGGAAATAGGGAGCCTTTGCAGCTTTTCAAATAAACTCCTGCGCAGCTGCTTCACAATGCGCTGCGAGACGCCAGCCATGAGCCAGCCCTGCAGAAATGTTAGGACGCCGTCTACAGCATAGGACGCAAAAAGCACTAGCACAGTAATCTCCAATAGCTGGAAATTTACCGTACCCACGCTCATCGCATCAATCGATTTTCCGAGTAAAAATGGCACCGACAGCATAACCGCCGAATCAACAAGAATAAATAGGAAAATAACAAGCAGCAGCCTGCGCTCACGGCCAAAATATGACCAAAGCCGCTTTATCGCTTTGGAAAAGCTTTTCGGCTTTACAACTGGTCTTCTTCCATGATGACCCGGACGACCCATCATAACAGGTGGAAGCTTTCCTTGCTCATCTCGCTGTGCCATACTGCTCTTCCTCCTTTCCCGTCTGCGAACGGAAGATTTCCTGATATACAACGGACGATGCCAGCAACTCATCATGTGTGCCAATGCCAGCTATCCTGCCTTCATCTAGGACAATGATTTTATCAGCATCCATAACAGAGGAAATACGCTGCGTAATGATCAAGCATGTTAAGTCATTCGCATATTTCCTAAGAGATTCCCTCATATACATCTCTGTTGCCGCATCAAGTGCGCTTGTACTGTCATCTAAAATTAAAATATCCGGCTCTTTTACGAGAGCACGGGCAATCGAAAGGCGCTGCTTTTGTCCACCGGAAAAATTAACACCGCCCTGGCCAATCCATGTTTCATAGCCTTCAGGTGAAGCTGTAATAAAGTCATGCGCCTGTGCCGCCTTTGCAGCACGCTCTATCTCCTCCATCGTTGCATTCTCTTTGCCCCAGCGAATGTTTTCGAGCACTGTTCCGGTAAATAGCATCGTTTTTTGCGGCACAATCGCAATGGTCTCCCGTAACTTCTGTGGGTTTAATTCCCGTACATCTACACCGCTGACCCTCACAGCACCGGCATCCGCATCATAAAAACGGGGAATCATTCCGACAAGACTGCTTTTGCCCGACCCTGTCGAACCGATAATCCCAACCATTTCGCCAGGCATGCATGTAAACGTAATATCATGCAGCACCGTTGCAGTTCCTTCATAAGCAAAAAACACATGCTCAAAATCAATCCTTCCCCTTGCAGAAGGAGAAAGCGTCCCCTCATTCCACTTCATGGCATCATCCTGTGTAAATACTTCGCTAATACGCGAAATAGATGCCTTTGCTCGTACAAACATATTGAACACAAGAGAAATCAGCATAAGCGAGAAAGCAATCTGCGTCATATAGTTCGTAAAGGCGAGGACTTCTCCAGCTTGTGTTTCGCCTCTGCTTACCTGCATACCGCCAAACCAGAGTACAGCAACAATACCGACATTCACAACCAGCATGACGCCCGGACTAAATCCGGCCATAAGCCGTCCCGCAGAAACAGAGGCTGCCTGCAGCTCTTCATTAACCTCTTCAAATTTATTCACTTCATAATCAAAACGATGAAACGCTTTCACAACGCGCACACCGGACAAATATTCACGCATGGCTCGATTTACACGGTCAAGCGCATGCTGCACCCTCGTAAAAAAGGAAAAACCCAGCTTTAAGTTCAGTGCAATTAACAAAGCAACTATTGGCACAACAACAACAAGGACAATCGCTAGGGAGGGATTGAGCCGCGTTGCCATAATGAGGCCGCCGATGCATAACAATGGCGCCTTTACAAAAATACGCATCAGTCCATTTACAAATACTTGCACCTGTGTCACATCATTGGTCAGCCTCGTAACAAGCGAGGCTCGATCAAAGCGGTTAACATTTGTAAATGACAAGCCTTGAATACGCCGAAACAAATCCGAGCGCAGCTCCGTTCCGAAGTTTTGGGAGACGCTGCTTGAAATCACATTGCGTGTCGAAGCTGACAATGCCCCAAACAGCGTAATTAACAGCATGAGCCCTCCTTGCCTAAGCACATATCCCAAATCCCGATTTGCTACACCTACATCAATAATTCTCGCCATAATCGTTGGCTGCATCAAATCACAAAGCGCCTCAAATGTTAAAAAGACGAGGGCAAGGCTAAACATTTTCCCATACTTTTTTTTATATTTCTTAAAAAACTCCATAGCTTCCCTCCATCCATAACAACCTGTACCTCTCCTTCAACGATACGCTTAACCTAGTAAAATGTCATCTGATTTGATTTATTTTCTCCCTAAAATTTCTAACTACGTCGAATCACTTCTAGCTAAAAATTTATATTTACAGTAGAAAAAGGGGCCGCCGAAGCAACCCCAAATTTCACCCGAAAAATCTCCATTAACCTAGCGAAAGATATATACAATCACCAAGCATTTTGTAATACTATTTTTCCTATCGCCTGCTGGGACTCCAAAAACTGATGAGCTTTGCCAACATCGTCAAATGTAAATCGATTAGGGTCAATAAGCGGACGAAGAGCTCCTTCTTCTACGATCCGAGCGAGTTTTTTTAAAATCTCTCCGTGATGTTTACGATGCTCTTCGTTTATGATCTTTAACAACATAAAGGTAACATGTAAAGAAAGTCCTTTTGCGTGTAAAGGAGACAAATCATGAGTTGAACGCGCAGCAACAGCAAGTACCGTTCCGTTCATTGCGGCAGCCTCAAATGAGCGATCCAGATTTTCACCGCCCACCGTATCAAACACAACTTCAAATCCTTTTCCATTTGTATATGTTTGAACGTAATCCTGAACAGATTCTTCGCGGTAATTGATCCCCACATCAGCTCCTAAACGCTTAGCGGCTTCCAGCTTTTCCTGCGAGGAAGCTGTTGTAAAAACGTTGGCGCCTGCCCATTTAGCAAACTGGATGGCTACATGTCCTACACCGCCAGTAGCCGCGTGAATGAGAACATTTTGTCCAGCCTTGATTTGTCCTCGATCAAATAATGCTTCCCAGGCTGTGATTGCAACAAGCGGCAAAGCAGCAGCCTCTTCCATCGTTATATTTTTTGGTTTATGAGCAATCAGCCTGGCATCTGCAAGCATATATTCTGCAAGGGCGCCCCCCGTTCCTTTAAAGCCTCCTGCACAACCAAACACTTCATCGCCGGGTTTAAATCCAGTAACCCCCTCGCCCACCTCTTCGACAATTCCTGCCACATCTCCGTGCAATATAGCCGGGAAAGCTGGAGCAATTCCTGAAACAGCGCCGCTGCGAATTTTCAGATCAATTGGATTTACGCTCGTTGCCTTGACCTGGATTAATACATAGCCAGGTACTATCTCCGGCTTTGCAATTTCTTCTAGCTGAAATACGGATGGTGTCCCAAAGGAACGAATTATTTGCGCTTTCATTCAGTCAATCCCTCTTTCTTGAAATACTGTATTTTTTCTTTCGTAAACATCAAAACAAATACAGATGAATCTGTTAACCGTTTTGTTCTTCCTTAAACCTTATCACTTCCGCTTCCGTTGGCATCCCCGCCTGCGCTCCAAATTTCGTAACGGCAAGGGCGGAAGCAAGCGAGGCAAACTCAATCGCTTCATCCAAACTTCTTCCATCTGCAATTGCACACGCTAGTCCGGCATTATAACAATCTCCAGCCCCCGTCGTATCCACGGTTGGTACCTTGTACCCTCGCTTTAGCTGCATCGTCCCCTCCTCCGTTAAATACGCAGAGCCTTCTGCACCTAACGTTGTGATCACATGGGCAGCACCCGTTTCTCGCATACATTGCATAGCCTTTTCCAGTGATTGGTCATCGGTGTCCATACGGGTATAGCGAGAAAGCTCTGTTCGGTTGGGTGTCAAATAATCAATGTACTCAAACAATTCCCTTGGCAACGGCTGCGCAGGTGCTGGATTGAGCACAACCGTTTTACCAAGCGACTTGGCTTTCCGGGCAACGTAAAGAACCGTCTCAACGGGAATTTCCAACTGCAGCAGTACAACATCCGCCTGTCTTAGCTTATCTTCATGACGGTCAATATCAGCTGGCTCCACCCTGTAATTCGCCCCTGGTACAACCACTATGCTATTATCGCCTTCAGAGACATAAATGGAAGCAATGCCGGTCGACATACCAGCGACCTGTTTCACACCTGACACATCCACCCCGTTCTCCTGCAGACTGTTAAGCAATTGTCCGCCAAATGGATCGTCGCCGACTGCTCCGATTATTGCTGTCTCCGCTCCCAAACGTGCTCCGGCAGTTGCCTGATTGCCCCCCTTACCACCGGGAATAAAGCTCACCTTATCGCCCATTAGCGTTTCACCCACTAGTGGATAACGCTCCGTTTCAACTACAATATCCATATTTAAACTACCAACCACAACCAGCTTCGGCTTACTCATCTAGCTTTCCTCCCTATGAATCTCTCCCAGCTCTACTTCCTTATCTGGCACATCCACATTGTACCAACTAGATTCCATATCGGATATAGATTCTTGCATATTCAGCAAATCGTTAAAATAACGCGATTGAGAAAAGAATTTATACACAGAATCATGTAAATCATGTGGCTAGACAACATCTCTAAAACTTTTATTAATTTGGCAATTTATTCTACATGAAATCTGTTTATTTTTCCTCTTTTAAGTAGTAAAATACGCTTATAAAAATAAAGGAGCGAGAAAGATGAAGTTTCCCAAAAATGTAATACTGGACTCTGTTGCCGAACGCAGAAACCATGAAAGTTATGGTCTAGAATTTGTTCAAGAACTTGGAAATGATGATGCAGGATATTCTGAAATGTTGGTCATCATTTTCAAATATCAAGCTAAATATTATAGTGTTGACATCCAACATGTGAATGGAACAAATAATTATGATAATTGGGGCGATGAAGTTGATTGCCCGGAAGTAATTCGAAAAGAGGCTATTCAGTATTATTGGGAAGAAGTAAAATAATAAAGTCGACGTTTTCTTACCGAATTTCTTTGTACTTATTTATAAAACATATATGAAAGGGTACCGTTGAGGAAACGGTACCTTTTCATATATTCACACTTACATCATTCTGGAGAGCGGCCAAGACAACTCCTCAGTTAGAACGTAGTGTCCACCGCCAGCCCAACTAAACGATATATCTTGGATGAACAGGGCAAAACATTTGATCCTCTATATAAATAAGGTTTACGGAATCATCCACGACAATACATTAGATTGCAAGAATGTTAGAATACACACAATTAGTATGAGGAACAGACTATGTTTAATTGTAAAACGGAATAAGTCAGATTCTTTACCAGCTAATCCTACAGCCGCGCAAGCAACAGCGATTGATTGAGGTGAAATCATTTTCCCTGTTACACCACCTGAAGAGTTCGCCGCAAGGGCAAGAAGCGGATCCATGCCCACTGACATCGCTGTGATTTTTTGCAGATTTCCAAATAATAAGTTTGCTGATGTATCAGAACCTGTAATGAATACACCCAACCAACCTAATACAGGAGAGAAGAATGGGAATAATGCGCCTGTCTTCGCTAACAGCATTCCTAGCGTTGTACTCATCCCTGAGGAATTTGTTACATAGGCAAACCCTACTACTGCCATGATTGTTAAGATTGGTAATTTTAGCTCGCTGCATGTTTCCCCAAACGCTGCCCCCCATTCCTTCCAAGAGATTTTCACGATAAACTTTGTTACAAACGCTGCTAAAAGAATAGCGGTACCTGCAGCTCCCAATACTTCTAGCTTGTAAACAGCGGCGATTGGATCGCCCGTTCCGTTTAAAATTAGATTATGTAAACTAGGAACGGTAGGCATGAAGGTTAAACTGCTTCCAATCGAGTTAACCGCTTTCAAAATACTTGTTGTTCCTTCGTAATGACCTGTTAAAGCTGCTTTCACCTGCGGAATGCCCCATAGGGAAATAAATGCTGTTAAGATTAAAAATGGAGACCAAGCTTTAAATACTTCACCTGCTGTATGTGTTGTGTGAACATGGGCCGTTGTAGCAGCAACTTCAGCTTCCGCTTTAAAACGAAAAATCGTCTTTGGCTTCCAGAATTTCAAGAAAATTGCTAAAGCAAATAAGGATGCTAATGCAGATAGAATATCTGGAAGTTCAGCCCCTAAAAAATTGGAGCTTAAATATTGGACGAGTGCGAATGATACACCTGAAACCAAAATAGCGGGCATTACTTCCATTGCTTTCTTAAAGCCAGCCATAATAACGACTAGATATAATGGAATAAATACAGAGATGAACGGCAATTGACGGCCAACCATTTTTGAAATTTCCATTGCTGGAATGCCTGTCGGGCCTTCCATCGCTGTAATTGGAATACCGATTGCGCCAAAGGCTACCGGAGCTGTATTAGCTAATAAGCATAGACCTGCTGCGTATAAAGGGTTAAACCCAAGCCCTACTAGCAATGCTGCTGAAATCGCAACCGGCGCACCGAAGCCCGCTGCCCCTTCAAGAAACGCACCAAATGAAAAAGCTACTAAAAGGGCTTGTAAGCGGCGGTCTTCTGTAATAGATAATACAGAGTTACGAATGATATCAAATTGTCCTGTTTTTACTGTTAACTTATAAAGAAATACAGAAGTGATGATAATCCAGCCGATTGGCAAAAGTCCATAAACAGCACCCTGGCTTGCTGACATAATAGCGATGCCCGCCGGCATCTTATATGCAAAGATTGCAACAGCCAACGCAACAAGCAATGTTGTAACTCCAGCTACATATCCCTTCATACGTTTAATGGCCAATGCCCAGAAGAAGTATAAAATAGGAATTAGAGCTACTAGGGAAGATAGTACTAAGCTATCCCCAATAGGTGTAAAATTTTGTTGCCATGCCATACACAACACCCCTTTTTTATGTTTAAACTACTAAACAATGCATACTAATTCTTGACCAAAAAAGAAACCGCTTTCAATATAATTTGAATAAATGAAGCAGCAGCATGGACTATATCTTTTGGGCATACTCTGCAGCTTCTAAGAGCAAATCTACAATATGTACTGCACGTAGCTTATCCGATAAACCTTCACGCTCAATCCCGAGCTTTATTTGCAATAAACAGCCTGGATTCGCAGTAACAATCGTAGTAGCATGACTCGCTTTTACATTCTCCATCTTGTGATCGAGAATTTGCATCGACATTTCTGATTCTACAATGTTATAAATACCAGCTGAGCCGCAGCAACGATCTGAATCTTTCGTTTCATGGAATTCTGTCCCGTCAATTGCCTTCAGAAGAAAACGCGGATCACCGGATACCCCCATTACATTGCGTAAATGACAAGAATCTTGATATGTGAGTACTTGTGCTGGCAAGCGCAGCGGAGATTGATAGAATTTAAGTTCCACAAGCACCGTCGAAATATCTTTCAACTTAGCCACAAACGCTTTTGCACGGCCCTTCCATTCAGGATCATCCTTTAGCAGGTGATCGTAGTCAATTAAAAAGGCTCCGCAACCGCCCGCATTTGTAATGATGTAGTCTATATGTAATTCCTCAAACGCTTTAATATTTCGTTTGGCTAATTCCTTCGCACCATCCTTTTCGCCGCTATGACCGTGCAAAGCCCCGCAGCATGCTTGGTTTTGAGGAATAACAACTTCACAGCCCGCCATTTGCAACAGCTTCATTGTCGCATTGTTTGTCTCTAGGAACATCGTATCCATTAAACAGCCTGAGAAAAAAGCAACTCGTTTTTTCAATACTCCCTTCGCCTCCAAATGAGTGGGACGATTGGTCATTTCCTTCATCGTCGGCACCTTTGGCAGTACTTTTTCCATCGTAGCCAAGTTATCAGGAAGAAGCTGTAATAACCCTGTTTTCCGGACAATAGTTTGCAAGCCTGATCGTTGATATACACCAAGAAGACCTGTTACAGTACGCATTCGGTTTTGATAAGGAAAAAGCTCTTGAAACACTGCTTTGCGTACTGCACGTACAGGCAATGAATGCTTTTTACTTTGTTTGATAATATCGCGTGCTTCTTCTAATAAATGTCCATATTTTACGCCCGATGGACAAACAGGCTCACAAGCACGGCAGCCAAGGCAAAGTTCCAACGTACGTTCTACATCTTCACTCGGTTCAATTATGCCATCTACGACTGCCTTCATAAGAGCGATACGACCGCGGGGAGAATGAGACTCTTTGAAGCCTGACTCAATATACGTCGGGCAAGACGGCAAGCAGAATCCGCAGCGCATACAATTAAGAAGCTCGTCTTCGTCCATTCGTTCCTTAAATTGTTGCTGAATGATGTCGCGTTCCTTCAAAGTTGTCATTTGGTTATTACCACCCTTTTCCGAGATTCCTTAGCAAACACTTTACCAGGATTCATAATGTTATTCGGATCAAACGCAGCTTTTATCGATCTCATTGCTGCGATTCCCTGTTCGCCGAGCTTTAGCTCAAGATAAGGGGCCTTCATCACGCCAACGCCGTGTTCACCTGTAATCGTACCGCCAAGCTCAACAGCTTTTTCAAATATTTCAGCAAATGCTTTTTCTACACGTTCAATTTCATCATGGTTACGTGAATCTGTTGGACATGTTGGATGAAGATTTCCATCACCCGCATGACCGAATGTGCAAATATTCACATCGTATTTTGCGGCAATCTCGTTTATCGAGCGTACCATCTTCGCAATTTCAGAACGGGGAACGGTTGCATCTTCCAAAATTGTTGTCGGCTTCAAGCGTGCAAGCGCTGACAAAGCTGCGCGGCGTGCTGTGCGAAGGGCCATTGCATGTTCTTCAGACTGTGCAACTTCAACAGATACAGCCTGTTCCAACATGCAAAGCTCTGCAATCCGTTGCATATCACGCTCGACCACCTGCTCAGGACCATCTTGTTCAATTAAAAGAACAGCCTGTACATTTGTCGGAAGCCCGATTTTGGCAAAATCCTCTACAACCTGAAGCGTTGGTTGATCCAAAAATTCAAGCGTTGTCGGGATAATCTTATTCGCAATAATCTTTGAAACGGAACGAGCTGCTGCATCAATATCCTGATATAACGCGAGCATGGTTTTCTTTGTTTCAGGCATAGGGATCAATTTTAGTGTTGCTTCTGTGATAATTCCCAAGGTCCCTTCAGAGCCAACGAATAACCGGGTTAAATCATAACCGGCTACATCCTTTGCTAACTTACCGCCTGTACGGATGATGTCACCGTTAGCTAGGACGATTTCAAGTGCAATCACATAATCGCGGGTAACACCATATTTTAAGCCGCGCAGACCGCCGGAATTTTCGTTAATATTCCCGCCAATCGTTGAAATTTTCATGGAGCTTGGATCTGGCGGATAGAACAAGCCTTTTGCTTCGACCTCGTTAATCATGTCAAGTGTAATCACACCCGGCTGAACCGTAACCGTCAAATTTTCCTCGTCAATTTCCAAAATGCGATTCATATGTCGAAACAGCAAAACAAGTCCACCTTCAGTCGGGCAAGTGCCTGCACAAAGATTTGTACCAGAACCACGAGGGATGATTGGGATGTTATGCTCATTGCAAACTTTTACAATATCAGAAACTTGTTTTGCATTATAAGGAGAAATCACCCCATCGGGAAGCGACTGAAATTGAGGGGTAGCATCGTATGAATACACAAGCCGACCAGCCTCTGAATCATCATAGTTTTCCATGCCAACAATTTCGATTAATTTTGTTTTCACATGAGTTGTAATCATGTATGCTCACACCTTTACTCATATGGTATATAAAGAGAGGCAAACTTGGATATTTATTTATCCCTCTTCGTTTCTCTATGTATCTCATCATAAAGGATTAAGAAAGCCCTTTCTATGTATAAACATCCAAAATTCAAGCTTTTTTATCACTATTTTTTGGTTTATAATCCAAAAAACGAAGAGCCAAATACAAGCTTACGACATCAGAAAACTGTTTTAAATTCAACCCTGTCAATTCCTCTAGCTTCTTTATGCGATAATGCAGCGTATTAATATGAATATGGAGCAACGACGCAGTTAATTTTAGTGACATGTTTTGCTCAAAAAAAGTATAAAACGTTTCAAGCAGCTCCTCATCTGTTAAAACGGTTTGGAGAATCCGTTTTGTAAATTCTTTACGGGTAGGAAGACTAATCTCTTCTAAACATATATCTAGACGAAGATTCTCTTCGAAAACGATGCTATTTTGTTTCAATGCAACAGATAAAGCTCGTTCTGCTTGTTCATAACCCTTTGTTAGCTCATTGCTTTCAACAACTTGTCCAATCCCGACAGCAACTGGTGTTTTCCATTTTTCCTCCATAAAAGCTTTGAATTGCTTCACTTTTTGCGCTATCGTCTCCCCTTCCCGTTTTTGATGAACGTAACGGATAATAAGCAGACGGTCATTGCCCCAATGAATTAAAACATCTTGATCAGCGGGGTCATTCCACACATGCTTTAATTGCCAAATGTCCTTAAAGAAAAAATCTTGCTGCTCTGTCGCTTGAACTAATATAAGCTGTCGCTTCACATGTAAATCAATGTTAAGAATTTTAGCCCGCTCTACAAACGCTGGGGACCACTCCCTTGCTTGCAACCAATCAAAAACAAATGCTTCTAGCATTCTTGACTGCCACTGCATTTGTTCAGAATAATAACTTTCTTGAACAAGGAGCTCAGTCATTTTCCGAAGTAATTCTACATACGGCAAAACACGCTCTGGTTCCCCAGTAATTCCGATAACGCCAATTACATTATTCAAGAAAAAGACCGGCACGTTTATTCCAGCCTTCACTCCTTGTAGATGCTGTTCGTCCTCTTTTGTAATAACAACTCTTCGTTTTTCTTTTATACTGATTGCAGCCCCCTCATGATACGTACCAATCCGCTCAGCATCTGTACTAGCCATAATAATTCCATCTATCCCAATCATGATAAGTTCTTCATCAAATAGCTTGTGTACTTCATCAATAATTTTTTTTGCAAGAGAAATAGATAACAACAAGCAACTCCCCTCCCCTAATAGTTTTGCTTTCAAAGAATATACCTCATAACTCATTTCGAAATGGTTCAAAATCATACAAAGCTTGGCTTTTTGTCGTGTTGGCACTGCTTTTACCGGAACAAATCCTCTATTGTTACACTGAGTTATAGGAGGTTTCCCTTCAAACTGTTTGCAGTATTTGTTTCACCAAGGCTTCCGCATCATTTGCTTCAATTGTTGTAAGCTGAATCCGACAAAACGGCTGCACCCTGCATTTCAAACAGCGTCTGAAGCAATCGACAACACTAACAGCAACATCATCTTTATAATTCTGTCGAAGAATCTCTATGGCTTTATCAGCCTCAGTGAATTGAATATTTCGCTCGCAAAACTTAGCCACTCTCATTCGCCCTTTTCCTTTCTTAAATAAAAATATGAAATGGACCATCACAGAAACCTTTGCTTATATGCAGGTTCCTTGAATGGTCCATTTTCCTATTTTGACCGCCCAACAGAAAATAGTTTTCTCCTTTTGGGGCTCGCTATCTTTATTCTTGATCGTAATGTGTAAATTGAATATCCAATGTACGAAGATATGTTTGCAGACCTGCATCTTGAATCGGAATAATAAATGCCGGCTCCCCGGATTCATTATGATGAGAATGCCACAATCCCGGAGGTGTAACGAAAGCTTTTCCTGTTACCCAATCAATGCGAATCGGATCAATAATTTGCTGCGTGACCGGATCTACTTTATCTCCAACTAACGTATACGTACCAGGTGCCGCGTAAGCAACAAAGTCAAGAGCTACCGATTTATGGCTGTGAGGAGCCTGGTTAGACCCCACAGGAACGATACCAAACATCGCCCATAATACATGCGTAATCGTTAACGTTTGATCGAACTTTTGGTTGTTTAATAGGATAGAGATGCGATTCTTCAAATGAGCATCCGGCGCATTAGCTACCTCATCTAATTTCGCCTTTGCTTGTTCAGCTGTAAAAAGGGTCGGCTTAAAGCGCGCCTCTGTCGCTTGAACTCCTAAATAGTTAAGAAGCGGCGTATCGAGAATATGGTAGATTGTTGTATCCTCCATCGCGGTGTGACGGCTAACCGATCCAGATGGAAGCGTTAAGAAATCTCCCTTCTTCCAGTGAATCGTTTCGCCATTTACCTCCGTGCTGCCCCTGCCGGAGATAATGTAATATAATTCACTCGTTGCATTTGGCTGTGTATGAATCGAATCTTCCGCATTAATCCGAATAAAATGGGCAAGAAGCGATGGACTTGTTGCTGGATAATCTGTTCTCAGTTCGTTGGAAAGATCTAATGTTACAATGCGAGTTTCCCCTGAATTATATAATTCTGCTCCAAACTCTTTAGCTGGAATCGGACTTATGATACCGCTTCCAATCGGGTCCGCTGCAGTAGTATATTCATAGAAACGAGCATCCCCAGTCCAGTTTTCGTTTACAGTTCCAACAAATAGCTTTCCTGATTGAACATTGTTAGACATGTATAACCCTCCTATTACCTTGATGATACTATCTTAACTTGCTGGAGGATAGTTGTGAAATATATAATTTAAATTACTATGATATATTTTACATATAACTGAATGACAGGTGATAATATGGAACTTCGACAACTGCAATATTTTCTTGCTGTAGCTGAAGAATTAAATTTCAGCCGTGCGGCAGAGCGTCTACGCATTACCCAGCCGCCCTTGAGTTTACAAATTCAAAACTTAGAAAAAGACTTAGGTATTCCGCTTTTTTATCGAAATAATCGTCATGTCGAATTAACAGATGCAGGCAAGGTGTTTTTTGATGAAGTTTGCAAAATATTCGATCAGCTTCATCGTGCTATCGAAAATGCGCAGCGTACTCATCACGGGGAAATCGGAACATTGAAGGTTGGTTTTGTTGGATCAGCTACCTACGATATTCTTCCTGCTGTTCTGCGAGAATTTCGCAGTTTGTACCCGGATGTCCAAGTACATCTTTTTGAAATGGCCACACCCGCACAAATCCAAGCATTGCGAGAAGAAGAAATCGATATAGGCGTTTTACGACCACCGGTGCATAGCGATGCATTATGTACCGAGATCGTCTCCATTTCTCCTTGTATGTTGGCAGTCCCAAAACAGCATCCATTAACGGAAAAAGAAAACATTGCTCTTTCCGATCTGAATCTTTATCCATTTGTCATGTTATCCCGAAAAACGTGGGCGGGTCTTTATAATGAAATTCTAGCGCTATGTAATCCGATTATCCAGCAGGAGGCACTTGAGTTCCAAACTGTAATCGGTTTAGTTGCTGCCGGTTTGGGAATTGCGGTCGTTCCCCAGTCAGCCATGAATTTACATACCCAGCATGTTGTATACTTGGATCTTAATAATCAATTGCCCAGTGCTTCCATGGGTGTCTCCTGGCGCCGGAACAATCAGTCGCCTTTGGTCAAAGCCTTTATTGAGATCGCAAAGGAAATGAGATAAACACCTAGCAGTTTTTACATAGCGTTCCTGCCGACCAAAATAATGAAAACTTTCTCAATAAGCTATACTAATAAGAAAGCTTGTCACAAACAGGAGGTTTCATTTTTATGAAATCATTCTTCATATTTATTTTTCTTCTCGTATTGAGCATAGGGTTTGCTGTTGCTATGGATTTATTGTTAGGTTATTCAATATCCCAATGTTTGCAGAACCTAAATAACCCATTTTGGTTGATGGACAATATTGAATTATCCACTTCTTTAATTATAATTTCATTATTGTTTTTAAAGCCTATGATTGTATTTTTGAAAAAGAAATTTCATTAAGTATTTCGTAATCGTTGACTAAACTTTTTTCGAATCACAGCTATAAGCAGAAGAATTGCGGGGATTATTTCTCCAAAAAGAGGAAATATGGTTTTGAGTGAGAAATTCCCCTCCTCTAGATGTCCTGAAAAATCAAATGCGATCATATTAGAGGAATAGAGAATGATAATTCCAATGGGGGCTACCATTTTCCGATAATCTTGAAGGTTAAGTAAAGCGGTTGTCCCCATAACAGCCGCATAATAAAAAACTGCGATTTTGAAAAAATTGCAAATAATTAACGTTAAAATAACAATTAAATCTAGATGTTGTATAAATTCCCCGATATTTATTTTACTAATCATTGTTAACAACGGAAATGATGCGCGACCGGCAATGTCAAAGCCGAGTACCGCTATATCAAGTGCGATTGTATAACTTAATGCCAAACCGCTAAAAACTACTGCCCAAAATCCCATTTTCACCCCTTGTTTGTGGTTCTGTAACAATGGAAATAGCATTGTAAAGCAAACCATTTCTCCAAAAGGGAAGGATAATGTTTGACTATAAAATGTTGTCAAAACAGGCTTCCATCCATCACGAAGGATCGGTAACAGGTTATTAATCTGAATAACCCCAGCATACATGAGGAGAAGGTTGCTTATAAGCCCTAAACCTATGACCATTACCAAATAAATTTGAGCTGTTCTTACTAATACTTCAATTCCCTTATTAAGAACATATGCGATTGTGACAATTATCGAGAGGTTAATAATTAGCAATGGTGTTTGGTCCAATATGGCGCTTGTAAGAATTTCCCCTCCATCTCTCACATCTCTAGCTGCACCATAGATAAAAAAAAGGATATACAGTAAACTTAATGGCCAGCCTATATATTTCCCCAAAATAGTTTGAATATAGCTGATAAGTGGTTGCTGTGGATATATCCGAAAAAGAGAACGGTATATCCAAAAAAAAATGAACCCGCCTGCTGCTCCAAAAAGAATGGCGAGCCAAGCATCTTTCTTAGCCTGCAGTCCTAAACTAACGACAAGAGCCGTACCGAAGTTAAACAAAACAATGAGAGAAAAAAACTCCCCGGCACTAATTTTTGCTTTTTCCATAGGTTGCATATCTCCATTTCGCTTTTATCTATTTCGTTTCACTGAAAAGATATGGGATAGATCTCATCCCAGGGCGTCTAATTCTTGTTTCAACATGAACTTCCACTTTGGATTTTGCAAATAGGTTACCCCAGTCCTTTTCCATTTTTATCCATTCATGTTTATTTGTTCGTTCCAATGCTTCTCCAAAGCCAAAAACATCCGTTTGTTTTTTTTGTGCTTGCGCTATTGCTTCCTGTACTTCTTTTTTCATTTCTTGCGCCCATTTTTTTTCTAGCTTTCTAATTTCTTTAGATTTTTTTAGGTCAATGGCACAAAATATTTGTCCGATACTGCCCTCTTGCTTGATAAATAGATGAATAGTAGGAATATGATTTCGAACACTGGTCCTAATTTTAGTTTTTGAACGCCGAACTTCAATACTAAGTCCCCTTTTCTTCTGTTTACAGCCAATAGTGACAGCAGAACCTCTCAACTTATTATTAATCACTGTAGTGCCTCGTGCTGTTTCACCATTCAACCATCCAACTAGCTTGCCTTGTTTAAACATAGCTAGACCACTAATTCTTATGACTGCGGCTGGTGTCGTTATTTTTATAGCTGATGCCTTTGATCCTGATTTAGTATTTCCAATTAGTTCAACTCCACTAATAACAGGCCCGCCCCCTTTTCTTAATGCTCCCCGTATCACCTCATCCATTTCAACACTGTAGCCTTTAGACAATTTTTTGACCATTGTTTCGAGCTTTCCTTCTATTGCAATTGCTGGGACTCTTTCTATAGGTGTAAGTGTTTTAAGGACTTCTTCCGCCTCAGTATTTTTGGCTATAAGCAAATTCGACGTTAAACGGCCTTCATCATCTCTTTCAAAAAAATCTAACATACCGTGTACACCTTCTTTTGCTAACTCTTCCCCGATTACAATAATGTTTATATGCGAAATCATTAACTGTCGAGGTGTTACCTCTGCCGCATTGCGGAGTGCTTCGAATATCGTAGAACCGGAATTGCTGTAAACTGTAACAGGTGTTGTCCTTCCCGTCCCTGTTTTCCCCGAAATTTCTGTTGGATTCACAACTTGATACGAGACGCGATATTCCTCTTTTCCTTTTGCTTTATCTAACCCTAGGGCCATTACAAGAGCTATTTTATTTAACTCACGCTGGTCCCAGCAGCCTGTAAGGAATACTGTACATACACATAATAAGCAGAACAGACTGAAAACCGTACGTTTCATCTGCATTCCCCTTTGCTTTATTTCCTCGATTCACTAGCCGACGATTTGAGTTCATCAGTTTGTGTTTGTGTATTCTCTGCATTTGTTTGATCAATCACACGAGATTGTGTTACATAAGACTTGAAAGGAGCACGAATAACGGTATCCTTTTGACCTTTCAAAGAAAAAGGTGTGAAGGGGGCCAGATAGGGAATACCGAAAGAACGTAAACTATTCATATGAGCAACTAATAAAATCAGCGCTAACGTCATTCCATAAAAACCAAGTACGGCTGATATAATCATTAAAGGAAAACGAATCATTCTCGCGGCAATGGTCAAGTTGTATGCCGGTATGGCGAAACTCGCAATCCCTGTTATAGCTACGACGATTACCATTAATCCAGTGACAACCCCTGCTTCCACAGCGGCTTGTCCTAATACAATCGCTCCTACAATCGAAACAGCTTGTCCGACCGCCCGAGGCATACGAATACCAGCTTCACGCAATACCTCAAAGGTAGCTTCCATGATCACAGCCTCAATAAAAGCAGGAAAAGGAACGCCTTCCCGTTGCGCCATAATATTAATAAGAAGAGCAGTTGGAAGCATTTCTGGATGATAGGTCGTAACTGCAATATAAAAAGATGGTCCGAGCAATAAGATAAAAAAGCTTGTATATCTGATTAGTCTCATTAATACGACGATATCGTATCGCTGATAATAATCTTCCGATGCTTGAAAGAACTGAGAAAAAATAGTTGGTACAATGAGAGTAAACGGAGTACCGTCTACTAATACAGCTATTCTTCCTTCCAATAAGTTACCTGAAACTACATCGGGTCGTTCTGTATTGTATATAGTTGGAAAAGGAGTAAAGGTTTTATCTTGAATAAACTCTTCAAGATATCCTGATTCAAGAACAGCATCAATCTTAATATCTGTTAGCCTCTGTCGAACATCTTGCAGAAGCTCATCACTAACAATCCCTTTTAGATACATAATTGCTACATTAGTCTGCGAAACATTTCCAATTCTCATTGTTTCTAATCGCAGGTTTGGACTTTTAAGATGTCTGCGAACAAGAGCGATATTGGTTGCGATGGATTCATTAAAGCTGTCCTTAGGTCCTCGAATATTGACTTGTGTAGTAGATTCTGTAATCGCTCTCCACTGACCGCCTTTTGTGCTGCTTGCTATAGCTTTAGCATGGCCTTCTATCAAAATGATTGTATCGCCTGATAAAATGGAAAAAATGAGTTCGTTCCAGTCTGTTAAGACGGCTACATCGCCAATTGTTAAAGCATTATTTAAGATAAGGTCGAAGACATGGTTACAATCTATTTCTAATTTGCTTTCTGCCGTATCTACCATTAACGCTCGTATAATATATTCATTAATAGCTTGCTCATCCGCTAAGCCGCTTATATAAACAACTCTAACGGGAATGCTTGGAGTGCTCCCAATCTCAAACGACCGAGTAACAAGATCCGGACTATCACCAAGTTCCTGTTTCATTTTATAAAGCATCGTTTCCAAATTAGCCTCAAGCGGACAAGTTTCTGCATCAGATATCGATTCATTTCTTTGCTCTGCCTCTGAATGTTTATTTTTACTTCGCAGAAATTTCATACCATTTGAATACTCCTATCCACCATTTTTATATACCCTATTATCCGTTTTACATATTTAGGTTATTCATTAAATATTTTCTCTATATTTTCATACTCGTATGAGAAAATTGAAAGCACGCAAGAGATACAGTTAGTGGCTTTTATATGAAAAAAGAATTAACGCATATTTAAAAATGTGTCTTTCTCCTTACTAAATGTTTAAAAGCTTATAACACTGGGGTATCCTGTCGATTTCCTTATAAAATAAATACCAGCATAGTAAATAAGGGGTGAAAACATGATAAGCGCAAAGCGCGAAGTCTGGCTTGATGCGGCAAAAGGATTTGGGATGATTCTAGTTGTTGCAGGTCATGCTTATAATCATAATGATTTAATAACGTATATTTATTGGTTTCATATGCCTGCTTTCTTTCTATTTAGCGGCTATGTGTCAAAATCCATCGAGCAATGGTCACAACTAGGAGCTTATGTAAAAAAACGGGCGTATAGTCTCCTTGTTCCGTATGCGATCTATTTAGGACTATTCACAGCGGTTCGCTACTTAGGAGAAATCCTGCATGGCAACCTTTCTTGGCAGTGGTATATGAAAGACATAGGGGGGCTACTGTTTGGCGGAAGATTTATTACGGGGTACTATGGTGTGTTTTGGTTTATTACTTGTCTCTTTTTCACACAAGTTTTATTTCAACTCATGTTCCTCGTCTTCAAAAAAACAAAAACTCATTTATTATGTATTTTCTTTCTCTATGTCATTTCTCATATTGAAGGATGGCATGTGAATACATTGAGCGGCTCAGAGCCTTCCCTCCACATGTATGTGCCTTGGAATCTAGATGTGTCACTATTAGCCCTCTGTTATTACAGTATAGGGTACTATACGAAAACATACCTAAAGCGAATTCCTGCTTTGCTTACCGGCATTTGTATTCTGCTAACAGTTGGGTGTATTGCGCTGCAAGAACTTGGTTTATTAGACTATCATTTAAGTATGAAGTATCTAAACTATGACTATTATGCCCTTGATTTGTTGATTCCTTTTATTATGATAATTTCATATTGCGGAATATTCCAACTAATTACCTCTGCAAAAGTTCTGTCAGTCCTTTCCTTTATTAACCATAGAGGTTTAACTATTATGTATATGCACATCGGGGTTAACAAAATCCTTCTTCAATTTATGGACTATGGGAATATAATCTATATCGTTGCCGGAGTGAGCATTCCCCTCCTAATTTCTACGTTTATTATGGAAAAGAAATACGAGATTGGAACGTTTTTATCAAATCCGTTACACATTCCATATAGACCTTCAAAAAAACTGCATATAGAATAAAATGTATTTTTATTATCCAAAGCATATTAAAACACCGTTCATCTTTGGAACGGTGTTTTAATATATACATTACTTATGCATAAATAACATGCTTGTTAGTTTACATCATTTTTACAATACTATTAGCATTTAGTTGCTATGGCATATGCTTTTTTGAATCAACATAGTTTTGGATACTAATCACCTTTTTCTGATAAAGAAAACTCGCCGGCTAGCGAGCCCCGCTCTTGGGCGAAGACAGAGGCGGAGTTGCACTTATACTGTATTCCTAAAATTTCTCGCTACGTCGAATTGTCTTCCAGCTAGAAATTTATACTTTCTTCAAGTGTAAACAAAATTTTTTTCAAAAAAGAATAAGGAGGAAAATGATGAATCCTTTTCTAAGAAAAAAGTCTATTGAGCAACTGCAGCAAGAAAGTGTCCAGAACACAGGGCTGCAACGGGTTTTGGGATTATGGCATCTTACCGCAATTGGCTTAGGCGGAATCATTGGTGTAGGAATTTTTGTATTAACAGGGGTCGCAGCAGCTGAACATGCCGGACCGGCAGTTCTTTTATCATTTATTATTGCAGGGCTTGCTAGTGCGGCAGCCGCATTATGCTATGCGGAATTTGCTGGTTTAATACCAGTGGCGGGCAGTGCTTACACCTACAGTTATGCTGTATTGGGGGAAGCAACAGCTTGGCTAATCGGCTGGGATTTATTACTGGAGTACACATTGGTCGTTGCAGTAGTAGCAATTGGATGGTCAGGCTACATGCAGGAAATTCTGCAACAGCTTGGCATTTCTCTTCCAGCATGGGCGCAGGGTGCTCCTGGAACGGGTTCTGGTCATAAGGTGGATCTCATCGCGTTAATAGTCAGTCTAGCTATTGCTGGATTACTTACATTCGGCATAAAATGGGGCGCTAAATTCAATAACCTGATGGTTGTGATTAAACTAAGTATTATTCTAGTTGTGATCGTAGTGGGAAGTTTTCATATTCACTCGGCAAACTGGCATCCGTTTATGCCCTTTGGCTTTCACGGTGTAATGGGCGGAGCCGCCTTAGTATTTTTCGCTGTTTTTGGTTACGACACCTTAACTACAGCAGCCGAAGAAGCCAAAAATCCGCAACGCGACTTGCCTAGAGCAGTAATCCTATCATTAGCGGCTGCCCTATGTCTTTATATCGGCATGTCTCTTGTCATTACGGGGATGGCTCCTTATCACACACTTAACAATGCGGCACCAGTAGCAAAAGCATTTAGTCATGTTGGCTTGAAATGGATTGCCCTAATTATTTCAGGTGCTGCTATTGCAGGAATTCTATCTGTATTATTTTCCTTTATGCTAGCCGGCTCGCGCATCTGGTTCTCTATGAGCCGGGATGGCTTGCTGCCGAAGTGGTTTGCAAAATTACATCCTTCTTATCAAACACCTTATCGTCCAACCTTAATTATTGGGGGAATTACTGCACTAGTCTCAGGCTTTACTCCGATTCATGAAGTAGCTGAACTAGTTAACATTGGCACGTTAGCGGCCTTCATCCTTATTTGTTCATCCATCATAGTACTGCGGAAAAAACGTCCTAATCTTGAAAGAAGATTTAGAACACCGTTTGTTCCACTGATCCCACTCATTGGAGTCGGCTTTTCAATCTATCTTATTATAAGTTTGCCTGCAATTACATGGATTCGTTTTGGAGTTTGGATGATTGCAGGATTTGTAATCTATCTATTATATGGCAGAAGAAAGAGTAAACTAGCAAAAGGGTAATTTTTAAAAATCCTTAATAAATAAAGGTATTTACATTTGAGATATGATTACGATGTAAATGCCTTTATTATTTTTCCTTTTAAAGTAAACCAGCATATATATGTTTGCACGGTTCATACTTAGTTTTTATTTTAAGTTAAAGAAAACTCGCCGATTGGCGAGCCCTGTTCTTGGGCGAAGACAGAGGCGTAGCCCTACTTATACTTTGTTCCTAAAATTTCTAACTACGTCGAATTGTCTTCCAGCTAGAAATTTATACTTTCTTAAAGTGTAAAAAAGGACGTTCACTATCACTAGCAAACGTCCTTCAACAATGTATTCAATTAACCATTTAAACCAAATGCTTTAACAATGACTAGACATATTTCCTTAAGCAGACTTTGCTTGTGGATACTGTTGATTGTTTTCAATTTGTTTTTTCGGTTTTAGCAATCCAACGATAAGGGCTGTAACGATAGCACCAGATAGAATTGCTACCAAATAAAGCAATGGGTTCCCGATAACAACCGGAAGTAAGAACAGCCCTCCATGAGGCGCAGGTAATGCGATTTTAAAGGCCATTGACAATGCTCCCGCTGTTGCGGAACCAATTACACATGCTGGAATCACACGAGCTGGATCAGCTGCCGCAAACGGAATCGCACCTTCTGTAATAAATGATGCCCCCATAATATAGCATGTTTTACCAGATTCACGTTCATCCTTTGTAAATTTGCTTCGGAAGAATGTAGTAGCAAGGGCCATTCCAAGCGGCGGCACCATACCACCGGCCATAATAGCTGCATGAGGAGCGTAGTTCCCCGCATCAATCATAGCAATACCGAATGTAAGAGCCGCTTTATTAATCGGACCACCCATATCAATTGACATCATACCGCCAAGAACGATCCCAAGAAGCAGCATATTTCCTGTTCCTAAGCTAGCCAGCCAAGTTGTTAATGCGTCATTAATAAATTTCATCGGTTCAATCACGATATACATCATAATAAGGCCTGTAAGCAGTACACCAAATAACGGATATAAGAGCACAGGTTTAATGCCATCTAATGATTGCGGAAGACCACGGAAAACTCTCTTCAGGCCAAGCACAATATAACCGCCAAGGAAACCGGCAATCAATCCTCCTAGGAATCCTGCGCCTCCTGTTGAAGCCATAAGACCGCCAACCATACCGGCAACAAAACCAGGGCGATCCGCAATACTCATCGCGATAAATCCTGCTAATACCGGAATCATTAATGCAAATGCATTCGTGCTGCCAATTTTCATGAATGCTGCCGCAATCGGGTTATAAGAAGGATCGTTCGGATTGGATGCATGGATGCCAAAGAGAAAGGAGATGGCGATTAAAATTCCGCCCCCTACCACAAATGGTAGCATATTAGAGACACCGCTCATTAAATGCTTATAAAAGCCACGTCTTTCCTTTGTACCACCCTCTGCTGATTGGTCCGTTTGCGCATTCGACTCACCTTGGTAAATAGGTGCATCCTGCCGCAAGGCTTGTTCAATTAGCTCTTGCGGACGGCGAATGCCTTGCGCAACTGGCACTTGAATTACATGCTTTCCTTTAAAACGCGCCATTTCTACTTGCTTATCGGCTGCAACAATAATAGCTGTTGCTCTCTCAATATCATCGGCTGTCAGCTTGTTTTTCACACCGCTTGAACCATTGGTTTCAACTTTCAAATTTACATTCATTTCTTTCGCTTTTGCTTTTAAGCTATCCGCTGCCATATACGTATGGGCAATTCCAGTCGGACAAGCTGTAACAGCAAGGACAAATTCACTGTTGCCCTCGTCAATTACTTCCTCCTCTGCTTCCTCGCCCTCGCTTTCTTTTTCATCAATGATCTTGACGATATCATCAATGTTCTCGGCTGCAAGAAGCATCTTACGGAAATCTGTATCCATTAAGAGCATTGATAAACGCGAAAGTGTTTCAAGATGGGCATTATTCGCACCTTCACTTGCCGCAATCATAAAAAATAAATGAGCTGGTTGGCCATCAAGAGATTCATAGTCAATTCCGCTAATAGAGCGACCAAATGCAATAGCCGGCGTTTTAACAGCACTTGTTTTCGCATGTGGAATTGCAATCCCTTCACCAATTCCTGTTGTACTTTGTGATTCACGCTTTAAAATTGCTTCTTTAAAACCTTCGCGGCTTTCTAAGCGCCCTGCTTCATTTAACTTTGTCACAAGCTCATCAATTACATCTGCTTTTGACGAGCTTTGCAAATCTAGAATAATCGTATCCTTCTTTAATAGTTCAGTAATCTTCACGTCAATGTCCTCCTATCCTACTTTTTTAATTTCCACTTCTGATATAAGGCGTTCTACTTCCTCCTGTGTACATAGTTCAAGTGAGAATGCCGTTGCACTCCCAGAAGCAACTCCTACCCGAAATGCCTCAACTACATCACGTCCCTGTACATACGCACTAAGAAATCCAGCAACAAGCGAATCACCCGCGCCTACTGAATTTTTCACAGTTCCTTTTGGTACAGAAGCTTGATAGACGCCATCTTTCGTAATAAGAAGTGCACCTTGGCCTGCCATTGAAATAGCTACATACTCAGCGCCAAGATCAAGCAGTTTTTGACCATAAGGAATTGCCTCTTCTGGTGTCTCGATTGTAACATCAAACATCTCACCTAATTCATGATGGTTTGGTTTAATGAAAAACGGTCCTTGTTTCACAACATCAAGAAGAGCTTTTCCGCTCATATCAACAACTACCTTGACTCCTTTCTCTTTTACTAACTTCAAAAATGTTGCATACAAATCGCTTGGTAATGAACTTGGAATACTTCCAGCCAAGACAAGAACATCCCCATCCTGCAAGCCTTCAACTTGTGAAACAAGCTCATTGAGTTGCTTTTCTGTGATCTCAGGGCCTTGACCGTTAAGTTCTGTCTCTGATTCAGTTTTCAGCTTAATATTGATACGGGAATCGTTATTTACACGGATGAAATTTGTCGCAATCCCTTCTGTTTTCAGAAAATCCTCTACATATGTACCAGTAAATCCGCCAACGAACCCAAGTGCCTCACTTTCAACTCCCGCACGCTTTAACACACGAGAAACATTAATACCCTTCCCACCTGGATACTTGTCTTCAAATGAGATTCGGTTTAGATCGCCAAGCTGGAAATTATTTACGTGTACAATGTAATCAATAGACGGATTTAATGTGCAAGTATAAATCATCATTTCACAACCTTTACTTTAATTTTTAATATAGTTTCCACCTATCCTCACCATGCTTGAATCCTAAGAATCTTGCTATAGTAAAAGATTTTAGATGTTGTGCTTGTGGTACCAAAACATATGCACTTCTTTTTGCTATTCATTTTGTTACCTATTGAACAATATCTCTTGACTGTTTTTGGACGATTTTTAGTTGTGGCATTAAAAAATCCCTATAAGCTTCCGTTAGTAATCCACTCTACAAACGCCCGATCACTCTCAATGCGCTTTTCTGACTTTCCTTTATAAAACCTACGTATTTCGAGCATCTCCTCTTCAACATTGCCTGTTTGCAGGAACAAAACCCTATACTTTCGCCGCAACGAAAACAATTCCGATTAGAGGTAATTTTATCGTGAAAGACCACAAAAAACAATATTTTCTTTCAAAAACAACCAAAAACTTTCAAAATCAATCAGATAGATATGTTTTATAAAGCATTAATTAGCTATCTTTCGTTTCTTTTATATACCAAGTTTTTATAGCAAATATCACCGGTAGGGCTAGAAGAATAAGGAGAAGAATCCATTCCGGAGTCCCCATGTTTTGAATCATGTCCAATTGGTTTACTAATGCAGCATGAATACTAAAACCAAGTAATATATCTATGGATGTAGACAAGGCAAATAATAAACAAGCAATGAAAGCTGTTACACCTATTAACTTCATTAATTGCTCCTCCTAATTATTACTGGGGTAGTCTTACTATTCTCCTCGTTTTCTCATATATGTAGTACAAGTGCATAAATAACTAATATATGTAAAAGAATACAAAATAAAAAAGGCGGTCATCCCCATGCTATCTCGGTATGAAAAATACATAGGGAAAGGCAGAAAACATAAACAAGAACAAAATGAGCTACATCAGCGGCATAATAATGAAGTAGGCAATTCTAATACTACGTACTCTTTAAAGCATAATTTGAATTCAAATATCGAAATGATCAAAGATAAGACGGGGAACAGTTCAGACATTGTTATCCGCGAACTTACAATGGATTTAAATCGCCCGTTAAAAGCAGCCGTTATCTACATTGACGGACTGGTAGACAATAAGATAATAGATGAGTTTGTAGTTGAAACGCTACTAACAGATTTGACTATTCAAAATAGTCTCTTAGACCAAAACTTACCTCAGTTAATTGAGAATAAAGTTATTGCACTTAATGGAATAAAAATTATTGCTGCTGTAAATGAACTATTTGATTCATTAGCATCAGGCGAAACTATTATTTTGATTGATGGTTATGCCCAAGCCCTAAGCGGAAATACTAGAGGAGGAGAACAAAGATCTATTCAAGAACCTCAAACACAGCCTGTCATTAGGGGACCGAAAGATGGCTTTACTGAGTCAATCCAAACAAATACATCCCTTATCAGACGCCGTATTAAAAGTTTAAATTTATGGCTTGAGCCGATGAAAATCGGTGAAGTTACCCGTACAGATGTGGGAATTATGTATATAAAAGGTATTGCTAATGATGAAATCGTTGAAGAGGTTAGACAGAGATTAAAAAGAATTAATACAGATAGCATTCTCGAATCTGGTTATATCGAGCAATTAATTGAAGACCAGACGTTTACAACATTCCCTACCTTGTATCATACCGAAAGGCCCGATGTTGTCGCTGCCAATCTGCTTGAAGGAAAAATTGCGATATTGGTTGATCAAACACCGTTTGTGTTAATTCTCCCTGCTTTATTCATACAGTTTTTTCAATCCCCTGAGGATTACTACGAACGGTTTGACATTAGCACCGCATTGCGTTCATTAAGAGTTCTTATTTTTTTGATTTCACTTATTGCCCCATCAACCTATATTGCGGCTACAACTTTTCATCAAGAAATGATTCCTACCCAACTAGCATTTGCAATTGCTGCCCAAAGGGAAGCTGCACCATTCCCAGCCTTTGTTGAGGCTTTGATAATGGAAGTAACGTTTGAAATTTTGCGTGAGGCAGGGATCAGGATGCCAAGGGCAATTGGAACCACCATATCAATTGTTGGTGCTCTAGTAATTGGACAGGCTGCTGTTCAAGCAGGTCTTATTTCACCAGCAATGGTAATAGTGGTATCCATTACTGCGATTGCTAGTTTTGCGACACCTACGATTGCCATTGCTATTTCTGCGCGTTTAATCCGTTTTGCACTTATGGTAATTGCTGCTACATTTGGCTTTTACGGTATCATATTAGGGTTAATTATTTTAGCCATTCATCTTTGCAGTATTCGTTCATTCGGTGTTCCTTATATGTATCCATTGGCACCCTCCGCTTTAGATGATCTTGGGGATTCCCTATTTCGTGTACCTTTATGGGCAGCAAAAAGAAGGCCGAAGTTTATAGCCCAACATAATGTAGATCGCCAAGGAGAACATCAAAAGCCAGAACCGCCTAAAAAGCAACGTAATGAAAAAGGGGAGCGCAATGAGACATAAATGGCTGTTTTTATTGATACTATTGCTAAGCATTACTTTCCTCGGCGGATGCTGGAGCAGAAAGGAAATGACAGATCTTGCATTTGTGACAGGGGTAGGCATTGATAAAGCGAAAGCTAAAAATGAATATCGTCTTACTTTACAAGTTGTCAATCCAGGAAATTTCGCTAGTATTCAACAATCAGGGGGAGGCAGCGGTTCTGGCCCTCCCGTTGCTATTTTTAGCGCAACAGGACAAAACATCATTGAAGCCAGCCGCAGGAATACTCTCGGCATGTCCCGAGAATTATATTATGCTCACACCAATTTACTCGTCATTGGAGAGGAGTTGGCTAGAGAGAAAGGCATTTATGACATATTAGATGCTTTTGAAAGGGATGCTGAATTTAGGGATACGGCGACTGTAGTGATTGCAAAAGGCACAACAGCAGAAAACATGATAAAAACCCTTACCCCTGTAGATAAAATCCCAGCAACACGTTTAATCAAAGTTCTAGAGAACACGGAGAAGTCCTTAGGTGAGAATATGAGTGTTGATATTGATGGGGTTATCGGCGCACTTGTATCTACAGGAAAAGAACCAATCATTAGCGGATTCTCCGTAATCGGAAATAAGCGGCTTGCAGATAAGCAAGAAAGTTTACAAGCATCTAAGCCTGGGGCCCTCCTAGTTGCAGATAGTATGGGTATTATTAGAAATGGAAAATTGATACATTGGATTTCTAGAGAAACCGCACGTGGAGTTTTATGGATTCAAGGCAAAGTTAAGGGTTCTAGTATTAACATTGACTGGCAAGATAAAAAGAAAGCAATTGCTATTGAAGCGATGCGTGAAAAAACAAATATAAAAGCAAATATAAAGAGAGGAAAGCCCTTCATTTCTGTTTATCTTAAAGTAGAAGGGAGGGTGGGAGAAACAGATGTCCCCATTGATTTAAAAGATCCAAATGAAATTGAAAAAATGGAGAGATTATGGGACAAAGAAATTGAAAAAGAAGTTATAGAGGCGATAAAAATGGCACAACAACAAAAAAGTGATATTTTTGGATTTGGTGACATTATTCATGATTCCTATCCTGATTTATGGAAAAATTTAGAATACAATTGGGATAAAACGAACTTTCCTAAGTTAGCAGTCGATGTGAGTGTAAAAACATCCATTCGCCATACAGGCCTACGAAATAAATCTTTTCTCACAAAGATAAAACATTAAGAAAGGGAGATGAAAACGGGTGGGAAAAGAACAAATAAACGCACGCCAACTGTTTATCCTTGTCCTCTTTTTTGAACTTGGAAGTGCTCTTGTTGTAGGTCTTGGAGGGGGCGCTAAGCAGGATGCGTGGCTTGCAGTGCTAGTTGCTATGATAGGAGGAATCATTTTATTTCTTATTTATTATCGACTATACCAGTATTATCCTGACATCCCCTTAACAGAGTATTTAGAGTTGATTTTAGGGAAAATCTTAGGACGATTAATAGCCTTGCTTTATATCCTTTATTTTTTGTACATTTCCTCTAGAGTTCTTCGTGATTTCGGGGAATTTCTAGGGGCAATTGCTTATATGGAAACCCCTACTTTATTCATTAATACATTGATGATAGTTACAATTGCTTATGCAGTTTATAAAGGATTTGAGGTTATAGCGCGAACGGGCGAATTATTTTTTGTTCTGCTCTACCTTCTCGCTATCTCAGGATTTATACTTATTTCTGCGGCTGGTCTAATTGATGTAAAAAATGTAAAACCCATACTTGAACAAGGATGGAAACCTGTATTTAGGGAAGTTTTCACTTCCACCCTGTATTTTCCATTTGGAGAAATGGTCGTTTTTTTAATGCTTTTACCGCATTTGAATAAACCAAAAAAAGCGAAAAGAACAGTAATATTTGCTATGTTGTTGAGTGGTATAAACTTAGCCATCACAATGGCTGTAAATGTTGCTGTACTTGGTCCAGACACATTTGATCGTTCCACGTTTCCTTTGCTAGCAACGATCCAAAAGATAAGGGTGGCTAATTTTTTAGAAAGACTGGATGTTTTTTTTATGATAACGCTTGTTTTAGGTGGATACTTTAAAATTTCACTCTTTTTTTATAGCGCATTAATTGGCACCGCTAGGCTATTTCACATAGAAGATTACAGGAAACTCATTTATCCGCTGGGACTGGTTACCTTGCTACTATCTTTAACAATAGCTAGTAATTATACTGAACATATTAAGGAGGGTGTAGAGATTGTTACAGTGTATCTGCATTTACCCTTGCAGGTAATTGTTCCTACTTCCCTGCTTGTCATCGCTTCGGTAAGATCTAGAAGACAAAAGAAATTGCAATCTTCCACTACCTAGCTACGCTTTCTCTAAAGGGACTTACTCGAGTTGGAAGTTACTCTCTCAAACAAATACAAATGGCTTCGCTGCTAAGATTTATTCTCTCTTGGGGTTCTAATGTCAATATCCCTAAGTAAACTTATCACTTGTTGCTAGTTAACATAGAAATACTATTTAATGATAAACTGATGAGGCAGATGTTGGTGATTCACGCTACACTGATTCGCCTATCTGACCGTAAACTAAGCACTTTGTTGGCAGGAGGAATTATGCAAGTTAGAAAAGGCACTATAGCAGATTTGAAAGATGTATTGCAATTGGAGCATCGCTTATATCCTAGACAATGGCATGTGTCAGAGGAATTCGCAAAAGAGGTTCTTACTCGAAACGAAGACACTATCCGAGTACTTGATATTCATGGAGTTGTAAAAGGACACTATGCTTTTTTACCATTGGAAAAAGAAATTTATGAAAAAGTTCTTCACGGGGAAATGGATGAGAAAGAGGTAGCTGACTATGTTTTGGATTACAAGAAACCACGAAATGTATTTCTATATTGGACAACCGTCATGGTTGACATCAAAGACCCTCTGCGCGCGCAATTAGCTAAAAATCTCCTAAGTGACATTCCCTACTATTTACAGGGTTTAAAGGAAAAAGGGATTCGCGTTATGGAAATTGGAGGAATTTTCATTTCTGAGCAAGGCATGCGAGTGGCACAGCGCTTTGACATGAAACAAACAGGCACTATCACTTATACGGATGGAGAGACTTATCCCATCTATCGAGCAACTTCCATCTAGTAAACAGGCACTAGCAGCCTATATTTAAAAACACTTTCCATACATATGATAGAGACCTAGTCCATAGTATTCAGGATTGGGTCTTTTAGCGTTAGCTGTACATGTCTTGTTATGTACAACCTGTTCTAAGCTAATAAACTACTTGCAATTCGATCTCATCTAAACTCCAAGCGCAGCTTTCGACATAAAAAATTGTCTAAAGACTTTTTGCCCAAAGAAGGAATAGACGCGCTCATATTTCCTTTGTAGGCGTATGATATATGGTATTCGTCCAGAGTACTCTTTCTTACAAAAACAAAAGTGAGGCGGTATTATTATGTATAGAGACCCAGATACACATACTTACGAAAATAACGCTCCGTACGGCAGCAACGTTCCCTATATGGAAAACATTCCCCATGTTCATCATGGTTACAGCATGCCCGTTTATGGGTACGGTCATTTCGTTGATGGCTGCGGATATGGTGGATATGACGGGTATGGCTGCCACGGTTATAGTAGCTTCTTTGCGCTTATCGTAGTGTTGTTCATCCTATTAATTATTATCGGCACTACTTGCGGTTTCGGTAAGCACAGCGAATTCGCCTGCTAGCTAAGTAAATCTGCATAAGTAGGACTCCTGCAGATTCATGCGGGAGTCTTTCATTTTGGGCCTTGGGAGCTAGACATCACCCCCGAAAACTTATACTTTCTTATCTTGGCGCAAAAAAGCTGTCCCAAAAGCCGTTCATACAAACGATCTTTTGGAAACAGCTGCTTCTTTTGCCACTCCCCATAAGTCCCTGCTCCCGTTACCTAAAGAGCTCCTTACAGCAATCCAGCTTATTTTGATGCTGAAGTTACAGCAACCTCGGGTGATGTTACCTTTTCATAAAAATCTACAAACTTGTCGCGATCTTCGCTGTTACGGTAAGCCATCGCAACACGCGGATGCTCATTTAGTACACCTGAAATCATGTAAGGGATGATATAGCCCCACTCCCACTTTTGACGCATGTCTAGCATATGCTTTTCAATTACGCCAAGAACTGGTTTCACCTCATAGCTAGGTTTTTGTATGTAGCTAACGAGAAGTTCTGTATTACAGTTACCCGCCGCACGTCCCATGCCATAAACAGACGAATCTAGGAAAGTAACCCCATTTCGGATTGCAGTTATTGTATTGGCAAATGCTAACTGCATGTTGTTATGCGTATGGACTCCAAGCTGTTTATTGGGAATCATCGCTTGGAATTTTTTCACTTGGTGCTCAATATCTGCAGGATCTAAACTTCCAAAAGAGTCAACGATATATACAACATCTACAGGACTCTTTTTCACTAGTTCAAACGCTTCAATCAGTTGATGCTCAGGCACGCTAGATAAAGCCATAATATTAAGTGAAGTCTCATACCCTAAATCATGAAACATTTGTACAAGCTCTAAGCCTTTATCCACTTCACGAATATAACACGCCACTCGAATCATATCTAACACACTTTGCTCGCGTGGGAGAATATCGTTTGAATCTACACGCCCAATATCAACTAGGGCAGATAGCTTCGTGAACTTTTTCTCAGGAATAATTTCCTTCAGGAAGTTATCGTCAAGAAATCTCCATGGATTCGGCTCAGTTGCCTTAAGAAGCCTAGCAGAATTTTTGTAGCCAATTTCCATATATTCAACACCAGCTTCACTTAAGCCATTGTACAAGTCCTGTACAAATTCGACGCTAAAGTCCCAATTGTTCACTAAGCCGCCATCACGAATGGTACAGTCTAAAATTTTACTACGATGCTCCATAATAATAACTTCCCCCTGTTTATCCTGCTTTTTAATCATATTATTTTTTAACCTTCATACTTTTATGTACTAAATTTTCGTAACTATGCTTAGCTCCTGATGCCTCCGAAGGTTTCAATCTATTTCCTAAAAGATTAGTTTATCAAAGGAAACAGATTATATCAACCCAGTTCAAAACAGTTTACATATAAAACTGTCATATACATGTCATATAGAAATACCCTAACAGTAGGATCCATTCTTTGTAAAATAAGAAATTGGAAGAAACTTGTTAGAAATCCTGACAAACAATGATACATCTCAGAAAATTAGTAGTATGATAGCCTTATAAATCACACACGAAGAAAGGAGCAAACCAACATGAAACTTTTAATGAATGCCTTCAAGAAGAATGCTCTATGTATGATTGAAATCGTTTATCTATACTTAGTATTTTTTTTCGTGGAGTTACAAACTACTATCAAAACCCCCTTAAAAAAATAAAGCCACGATCTATACAACAGTAAGCAATTCATAATCCGACTCATATAGCATTTTTATGGCCCAAACTCCATAGAATGATGGTTGGTTGTTTCCGATACAATATTTATGTATTGTAATTGAAACTAACAACACTCATGCATCTTAGCTATCAGTTATGCATGTCTGAGCTATTCTTATCATTACTTGATTCCGTTTTATATGGATTATCTGCTATCTAAAGAATTTTGTAAGCTAAGAAACTCAGGAGCGCATAGATCTACAGAGATACATGTGTAATCTATGCGCAGCAAGCAGATTTGAAAAGGACAATTTCGGTATTCATAAGAGGCATTCGTATACAAAGTATGAGAGGATATTTATCATATAGGCTGATCGGCTCTACAATCAAAAACTGAAGATCACGAGTATAAAGCATTTTAAAAGCCAGGATTGTGTTCAGCTCGCTTTATAAAAGCTATTTCGTCTTCTATTAAGCCGCAAGAACCGCATTGAACTTTATATTGTGGACCTCTATACGCTAAATGGAAAGGCTCTAACGAATCATTGGTATATTCGTTTATAACTTCTCCTGATTGAGGATCCATTTTTACTGGCTTTGCTAATTGTTCAATGATATTAAACCTTGAGCGATTTGTTTTACAATTCGGGCAAAGGTATGGTTTATTCATTAAAAGCTACCTCCTGTTATCTAATCTTATATATATTTTGTACATCCTCTTATGATTTATACAAACTATTGGTTTTTGTATTCGAAATTAAAAGCAGCATTTCTGTCTCTCACATACGAGAAACATTCTACCGTTCATTGCTGATCGATTGCGGAAGCAAAAGAACAGCAAGAAGATTGTTCCCCTTGCTGTTTTTAATGAAAAGATCAGGCCTTATCATATAAAAAGTCTTTTGCAGCCCACTCTGTCTTCCAAAGACTGCGGAAGCAGCAGTGTTTATCCTCTACCCTCTTACTTAGTTACAACTATCTCCTCATGCAGAGAAGCTACTCTTTCCACAGCCTCCGTTACCATTTTATGAACATGTAAATCTAATGGATGCGGAACCAAGTCTCCTGGTTTTGTACATGCTGCAATGGCTTCAGCTGCAGCAACTAGCATAGAATGGGTAATGTCTCTTGCTTGTGCATTTAACACACCACGAAAGATGCCTGGAAAGCCAAGAACATTGTTTACCGAGCGGCCATCCGCTGCATAAGCAGCCCCCGCTTGTAAAGCTAATTCTGGCTCAATCTCTGGTTTTGGATTAGATAAAGCTAGAATCACTTGCCCCGGACGTACCCACTGCTGCTTAATAAGTCCAGGTACACCTGTAGTCGCAATAATAATATCACAGTTGCCCATTAACGCTTCAATACTATCGAACGAACGGCCACCATAGTTCTCTAACCGTGCCTTCGCATCCTGACACTTGTCTATCCCAAATACATTAGTCACTCCATAGGCCATAAGCATTCGTGAGATTGCCAATCCTGCTGCGCCAAGGCCAATCTGTCCTACCTTCGCCTTTTTTAAGTCAATCCCGGCACTTTTACATGCTGAAATTGCTGCAGCCAAGGTAACAACCGCAGTTCCATGTTGATCATCATGCATGACTGGAATCTGCAGCTCCTTCTTAAGTCGCTCTTCAATTTCAAAACAATGCGGAGAACCAATATCTTCAAGTAGAATACCGCTAAAGCCAAGGGAAATATGCTTCACCGTACGTATAATTTCCTCTGGATCTTTCGTGTCTAGAAGAATAGGAATTCCATTAATACCTGCTAATTGATCGAAAAGAACAGCTTTCCCTTCCATAACTGGCATTCCAGCAACAGGACCGATGTCCCCAAGACCAAGAATTGCAGTCCCGTCTGTAACAATGGCTACGGAGTTGCCGATACTCGTATAAATTTTTGCCTTATCCGGCTCTTGTTCAATGATTCGGCAAACATTTGCCACACCTGGAGTATACACTCGTCTTAAATCAGCCAGAGATTGAAGGGCTACTTTGCTTTTCATTTGAATTTTTCCTCCTTCATGTGCATGAAGGACCTCATCTGAGATGGCGTGAAGCCGAATACCTCCTCCTAATCGGAAAAGAGAGTTCTCCAGTTCCTCTATTTGCCCCTCGTGATCAACTTGAACAGTAATATTACGGATCGTGTAATTAGGACCGACCTTTATCGTTTCAATTTCTCCTATATCTCCTCCGGCCAAACCGATTATCGTTGCTACTTTCCCAAGACTGCCAGGGATAGAAGGCGTTTCGATCATCAAAGTCCGAATAAGTTGTTTGTTAGTCATAATTTACTTCCCTCCAAGTTTATATCAGTTATTGTATTTTTTCAGAAATAGTCGCCTACTCGTAATATACGGATTGAAATACGCAGAACCACAGAACCCTACAAAATCTAACAAAAGTATTTTGATCCAAAATATAATACTTCCGTTAGTGGAGCCCTCTATCAGATAAAATAAAGAAAACTCACCGATTGGCGAACTGTCAGGCGAAGACAGAGGCGTAGCTGCCCTTATACCTTATCCCTAAAATTTCTCACTACATCGAATGGTCTCCTAGCTAGAAATTTATCCTTTCCTACAATGTAAAAAGGCCACTAAGAATACGTTCTTAGCGGCTTTATTTTCTAATGAATATGGGTGTATCCGTTATTCCTCGGAAACGAGGCGTTTCGATTCAAAATAGAGAATTTGAATAAATTTCTTCGTATTGACCCGTGTACTAGAAGAGGCTTTGGAGTTCTTCTGTAACTCTGTCATCTTCTGGCGCACAATTGTAAAATCAAAGAACTTAGAGGCATAGTTTTCGAACTTGGCATTCAAAAAATCTGCTAAACCAAGTGACGCTAAATGATTTAACGATTGATAAATGGCTCTTCGTACACGTTGTTCAGAAGCCTTTACCTCCCGATTAATATCAACTTGCGATGCAGATGCCCCCATTTTTTTCAAGGTGATTTGAACGAAAATCTCTTTAAGAGGTGGAAATTGCTGTTCAAATGGATGATGTTGTTCATATTGATTTAGATATTGCAAAATATCCAGCAAATCCTTACTTCCACTTTCACCAACAATTCCTAATTCAGATAAAAGAAATTCCCCAGCTGTTGTAATACTGCTTTGCTTCCAAGCTTGTGTTATTTCCTGCTTCGGCTGCTGAAGGTTCAGTACGTTTGTTAATGTTTTTTGAATATCAAAGATAGATTTTTCTAAGTGGATTCGCTCAATGACATTCCGGATAATCGTTAGCACTTCAACTCGGTTGATTGGCTTTGTAATATAATACTCTACACCAAGTGAATAGGCTTCTCCAATCAATTCTTTTGATTCCACTTGTGAAATCATAATAATTTTACCCGCAAATTTCCCACGCAGTGAGCGAATTGTTTCAATTCCATCACGATTCGGCATTAACAAATCAATAAAGAGAATATCCACATACTTTAAAACTATTAAATTTTCGTCCAATACTGAGCCATCTTCAGCTTCTCCTACAACATCACCCAGATTCTCATCTTCGATTATTTGCGCCAACATGGAACGATGCACTTCATCATCATCTATTAGGTAAAAATGCATAGAATCACCTTCTTTCAACTAGGCTATACGCTGGGATTTTTATTATGAAGGAAGCTCCGGAATGCTTCAAACTATCTTGCAGCGTAACCACGCCCCCCAGCTCCTCTGTAAGTTCTTTTACATACGAAAGACCAATACCTGTTGATGCTATACCTGTTTCATCGTATTTGGAAGTAAATCCAGGCTTGAAGATTAAACTTCTTTGTTTTTCAGGAACACCGGGACCGTCATCCTCCACTTGAAAGCTTACAAATTGACCTTCCTTTGTTACACAAATGGTTATTGTTCCTTTATCCTTAATGGCTTCTACCGCATTAACCACTACATTATTTATTAACGATAAAACAAGATACACATGGTAATCTTGATGCCCGCCCTCTATCCGATATCGAAATTCAATTTTCTTACCTAATGAACTGGCATATGTTTCATTTGTTCGGATAATAAGCGGAACAAGCTCATATATATTCATATAATCCACAAATTTCTCATCTACAATCACCTTGGAAAGCCCTGCAAAAATTCTTTGGTTATCCTTTTTTATTTCATGTACTTCTCCAGCAATCCGCAAGGCCCTTTTGCTGAATTCCTCTAAAGGAAGCCCTGGATAATGTCTTACTTGATTCAAGTCTCGATATAAATCGTACGATGTTTTCATAATACTTTCAGCGTTTTGCAATACTTTTTTTAAATGAACAGCTTCTTCATATAAATTAGATAAAAGCATTAATAATTGCTGATTTTTTTGACGAATTTGCCACTCCCTTAATTGCCCTTCATATAACTTCATCATACTAAAAAAGGAAAGCACGAAAAAGCTGCGAAAAATAGCGATTACAAAAATTTGGAGTAGCTTTGACGGCGTAAGAAAATTTCCAACAGCCATATGCCCAAACACAAGTTCAGTTAAACTGGCTATGATTTCAATGGTAATTCCCAGTACCCCGATAATCCAAGGACGCTGATGGAACTGACTCATTTTTAATATATAAAAAAGAAGCGCATACATTACATAATAAAGGGCAGCAGGATAGCGCATTTGGCTAGAAACTACAAAATCGAAATGATCTTGTGTCAGCCAGTCTAACCCAACCCGAAAGAAAAAAGTAGATACTGCTGTACAAACGCCGGTTATAACCGATGAAAAGTTCCGCAATAGGAGCAAAGAAAAGAAAAAAATAGGTGTACCTAGACTAACACGAAACGCATCATGAAAAGGGTAAAACTTCAACTCTCCTGCCAACGGAACGGCAACTATAGCAAATAATAAAATATATACATCATTTTTAAAAAATTGGTTGATTCGCAAGTATTTCACTTCCCACATTTGTAGCATATAAACCTAAACAACGAATCTGACAAAGGTATATACTTCCCCCTATCAGATTCGTTTTCAATTTGCATGAGCAGCTTTCTGTCTCTCCAAGAACCGCTTTGTCCATCTATTTATAAGATAAAGACACCAACACCTTGGCTGCAGACGCGTAGCAGCCATACAAATAAGTAAACTAAGTTAGGCTTAAAAAGTATACAATGTTGAAAGCGGAAAAACAACTTCTACTCATAGCATTCGTATCTATCCAGATATCTATGCGGCTCTTCTCATTTTCAAAAGGCTTCTTTGACATTACTCCCTGTCAAAAAGCATCACACCAGCAATGCCTGGCTTTGTCATTTCGTAAGGATTTAAAAATAAGGTCCAACTCTTCCTCCGTTAACACGTCATACTGCAAGCATAATTCACGTACTGGTTTACCTGTTAAAATAGCTTCTCTTGCAATACAGGCTGCCACTTCATATCCAATATGAGGATTAACAATAGTAATGATACCGACACTTTTTTCAACGTATTCTTTTAGATGGTCTGTATTTGCTTCAATCCCTATCAAACAATAATCTGTAAATGCACGAAATGCATTATTCATCATACTGATCGATCTGTCATGATGCTATTTTCCTCCCTATATCCAATACACTTATGCTACATCTGACTCTTTAAATGAAGCTATATAATGCTTTGCTTTCTCCTTGTCAAATTCACCTTCCCATTTTGACATCACAATTGCCGCCAATGAATTCCCGATCACATTTACCGCTGTTCGAATCATATCCAAAATACGGTCAATACCGGCAATGAAAGCAACTCCTTCTAGAGGAAGCCCCATAGCGCCAAGCGTTGTAAGAATAACTACAAACGACGCACCTGGAACACCGGCCATTCCTTTTGAAGTAAGCATTAGTACCAATAATAGTGTAATTTGCTGCATAATGGATAGGTCAATGCCATACATTTGTGCAACAAAAAGAGAAGCGAGAGCTTGATAAATAGATGAACCATCTAGGTTAAATGTATATCCTACTGGAATCACAAAAGAGGTAATGGATTTTGGACACCCAAACTTCTCCATCTTATCCATAATTCTTGGTAAAACAGCTTCAGAGCTGGCTGTTGTAAATGCTAGGATCAACTCATCTTTTAATACCTTCATCAGAAGAAAAACGCTTGTCCCAGACAGTTTCGCAATTACCCCAAGAACAACAACTACAAAAATAATCATTGTTACATAAACAGCCAATACTAATTTCCCTAGAGGAATTAACGAAGCTGCGCCAAACTTAGCAACGTTCACGCCAATGAGCGCAAATACTCCAAATGGAGCAAATTTCATAACGACATTTGTTACCCAAAACATTGCCTCTAATACACCTTCAAAAAATGCCAGCACTGGCTTTCCTTTTTCCCCTACCGCTGCAATCCCTAAGCCAAAAAAAACAGAAAAGAAAATAACTGGAAGCAAGTCACCTTGAGCAATAGATTCAAATATATTCTTCGGAACAAGATGAACAATAATATCCGCTACATTTGGATTTTCCGTTGCCTTCATTGTTTCTTCATACTTGGAAATATCACTTTCCTGAAGTTTGTTCATATTCAAACCCGTGCCTGGTTGGAATAGGTTTGCCGCCAATAATCCGATTGCAATCGCAACTGTTGTAACCACTTCAAAATAAAGGATACTCTTACCGCCTAATTTCCCTAACTTTTTAATGTCACCAACACCAGCTATTGACACGATTAATGCAGAAATAACAATTGGGATAACGATCATCTTAATGAGATGAATAAAAACATCGCCAATCGGTGCTATAACGGCAACCGCTCCTTCATTACCATGAAAAGCGACACCTACACCAATCCCAAGTACAAGTGCAATAAAAATTTGTGTGGCTAAACCAAACCTTTTCATGAAAACTCCCCCTCTATTTTTTTACCCCTGTTTTATCTGTTTGTTAGAATATGTTACAAGTTATGTTATCACTCTACAAGTAAACCTACATAATCCCACAAAAAACTACAAAAAGTCTAAAATTAAAATTTCATTTAATTATGATATAATAGTAGACTTCTAGTCGATTCTATCGTGAGTTTTCACGTCACCATAAACACCAATAACGTTCTCCTATCCACATCTCCGTAACCGCTTTCATAAAAATGCCCCCTTCTGTTTTTGATAAACCCGGTTTGTTACAGGCTGTACTCTTACTCTATAAGCCGACCTACACAATCACACAAAAAACTACAAAAATCTAAAATTAAAATTTTCATAATAATTTCATTTTAATATCTTTATAAAATGAAACAAATTAAAAAGCATGCTTCCGCTATTGAACCGGACTCATGCCTAGAAAGCATTCTGATATTCCTGTCTAACTTTTGCGGTCAACCCAAAAGGTTCCTCTCCCGTTCCTCCCTAGCATATTGTATAGAAGATAAGAATTGTCCTTTTCATCCAATCATTCCTTAGTCAAAAACCACAGCTTATTTAGAAATGGGATATCCTTTACTGCTCTGCTTTTTTGCTTTCTTCTCTTCTTTCTTAATTAATTCATGAAGGTTACCCAAGGTGCCGTACCGATTGAATAACGGAGTACAAATCCAAAGATACAGACGAATTATGATACTGGTAAGTGCAAGAACGATTGTCTTAAACCTTTCAGTATGTATTTGCAGAAGACGAGCAACTCCCTTGATGACTTTGTTTCCATAATAGAAATCCACTGCTATCAAAATCAGGAGCAAGATGATTCCAACAAATAACCCCGCGGCGGAGACTGGCACTTCTTTAGGAATTTTTGAAATGCCTAACTCAAGCCTTTCATTAGGGATAAGATTATTAAGTACCTTTTTTATATCTAATCCCAAAAAACTACTTTGTAAAATATTATCTATATGCTCCTGTAAGGATATTGTAAATATGGATATGTGTAAAGCTGCAAGTCTCCAATATATCCAGACCAACAAAGCTATTGCTGCCATTCCGGTCATAATGGACGCCTCTTTACTCAAAAGAAGTGTTTTGCCAATTTTTCTCTCGCCAACACTCAGTATACGTAAGAACGCATCACTTGGTTTTTCCAGTTGGCTGAGCAAAGTTTCATTTTGAAAGCTCCATTTTTGATTAGAAATAGGTGATTCTTTCGCATTAAAATAAGCTAACATCGGTTCAATTTCTGCTTGCATCATATTGTAACCAGCGTTCATTAAAGAAAATGCCTCTACATCCGAAAAGCTATCTAAATGTGTACGTAAATTGGAGAGCTTCAATTGAACCAGTGGATGTATGCCAAAATCCTTTTCACCGATATTTTCGCAACCATCCATTTCTTCTTGTTTTCTAGATTCAACACTTTCCTTAAAATTAACAAAGGGCTTCTCTTCGACAGCAAGACCTTTTCTTAAATGTATATATACCAATCTTGATTCCTCATGCTTTTCTATCACTCGATACATTTGCTCTTCCCGCAATCGTTTTCCTAAAATGGAAAATGATCTGCTAAAAGCTTGTGCCGCGTGAGGGCTTGGCTCTAATTCATCATCCATTTGTCCTGATGCATCACTAACGATCATATGTGTACACCCGGCGTCCAGCAATCCCTGTACGCCTTGATTGTCATAGACACCTCCATCCACTAATTGTATACGCATATCCTCATACATGCCGCTCACCGCCACCGGCACGAACACACCCGGTACTGCAGACGAAGCCGCTACAGCATAGCCAAGTTCAAATTCACGCAAGCGGTCAACAGGGATTTTAGAATAACTATCCGCTCGCATTAGCCGTGAATTTTTGTCAATATCCAATTCACGCAGCCGCTGATCATAGTCGCTTGGCCGCGTATCGCCCATACGTACTGCCTCAAAACGCCAATTGCTCCCCGTATTCAGTACCGTCGTGTTCAGCAGAAGTACAGGCACCTTTGCATTTTGCAAAAGGTTATTATGTTGATCTGGTTGAAAAGGCATAGGAAGCTCACGTTTAGATTTAGGAGTGATGAGCAATTCATGCATTTTGACCATCCCTTTATTCTGCAGACTATCCCTTTGAATTAGAGGTCTATACAGATATTCGTCATACAGCTCACCGATCCGGTCACTACGTGAGTAGTCTGGACTTAGCATACGGATGTTGTCAGAAAATGTCTGAAACGTACGGGCAAATAAGTTACTTTGGATCACTTTCCTAAATCGCACTTCTATCTGCCTTACAATATTGACATAGTCTTCTTCTGTTATTTCTTCATTTACCTTTGTTTCTAGCAGCTGCTTCACATGTAAATAATACATAGCACCAATAATGGATCCACCCGAAACTGTAGAGATTACCTCGATATTCTTTAACAGACTGCGGTCAGCAAGCTGCGCAAGGACCCCGATATGATACAACGCAGCCCGAAAGCCTCCTCCCGATAATGCCAATCCAAGCTTGCAGCCTTGTGCGGTTTTCCCCATGTTTACACCTCCAATATTTAAAATGTACTGTATCTCTATCGAGTCTAGTATAGGTAGAGACTTAAAAGAATTATTTTCCTCCTAAGCTGTTGGTTTTTGATATGCAATTCCTTCACTAAAGCCTTTTGCTCTTCATTTTTTTGTAAAAGAAAACGAAACGCTAATCCCATTGTTCCAAATAAAATAAGTGCCACTATATATTGAAGGAACAACTCTGCGGCTGGTTTGCCAATTACAAAAATACATAATGGCAATATTGAAATTCCTGCCGCTGCCCACCATTGTGTTCGCGTTGCAGAGAGAAAAGCAATCGATAAAATCGGGATCCACATAAAATCAATTACATAAGCTGAATAATTGGTAACCCAAACAAATAAACTCCCGGTTAAAATAAGCTCTGACAAAATAAAGCCAGAGGATGATATCCTATTCGGAAGATGAAAGAGTTGCGGAATAATGTAGGAAGCAGTAAACCAGATAACCATCCAATATTGTTCATTTGGCCTGAAAGGAGCCGTGGAAATAATAATAAAAAGATTTATTATGTACCAGCACAACCGAAAAAATACAAGACTATAATCTATCCAATGCCAGCTGCACTTTAAATAAAGGGTCACCATCGCACCTCTCTTTCTGCTTATATGATTCTATTGTATCAGAGAGATAATTGGAGGAAAATTCCCCCTCCTAAAAATGAAAAAACTAAGCGTAAGTCCCCTTTACTAGACCCTATGCTTAGCCATTTCCTTACTCCTATTTTTGTCTCTAAGTCCAGCCGGTTATCCAAATCGCACCCATCAAGAAATCGTACTAAATCTGCTCTCGGAGTTTTGATGGCTTCAGGCGCCGCCATATGCTCTACATATTAGAGATTTGCCGTTTTCTAAATTTGCACGCAAAAAAGAAATAGTGATCCTAATCGGTTATCAGCTCCATACAAAACAACTATTTCTTCCTCTCTTCATCATCAGGAAGCTTAGCCTTAGTGAACCTCTTCAATCATAAAGTTCCATAAATGTGGATGCTACTCTGCAAGGCTGTATTTCTATTTTCTGCCACACATTCCCCACAACATAAGGTTCAACCTTCAGCCAATTATCCAAATCTTCTCTTGATGGATAATCTACGATCATCATTGATCCTATCATTTTTCCTTCATCATTAAGGATCGCTGCACCATACAAATGCTGTCCTTCTTTAAATCTTCTTTCGACGGATTTTAAATGTTCTTCCCTTGCCATTAATCTTCTGTCAATTGCCTTTTCATCAGTGCCGTCATAAGCTGTAACTATGTATTGCATATATCCCTTCTCCTTTTACTAAATTTGTCCATTTTGAAATCTTTATTCACTATTATGTTTCCTGTATTCATTTTGAATATTGTAGCTATATATTTACCGTCGATTAAGCTAGTCTAAGACATTATGCAGTTCGCAGTAAAATACTATTGTTTAACTCGTTCATTATACATAAATCTCCTTTTTTAATCTATTCCATTATCGTGCTCCTATTCGTTACACAAGGAACAATGGCTATGGTATTTAAGTTTTTTATACAAATGTGATATGTTAGAAGGAATCATACGTGTTAACTAATAATATTCTTTAGTTAACTCTTAAATGTAATTGAACGTGTAAACTGGGGGAGACATATGTATAAGCTGCGCGGTCATCATCTTTTTTGCCTTATAGGCTATCGGGGAATGGGCTATTCCGAAGAATATGTGGAAAATATGACATATTTGCATCAAACCTTGAGAGATAACCCTACAACGTTAATTCAGCTTGTAAAGGGACCCGATCAATTGTGTGAAAAATACCCCAACTCAGGTAAATACCACTGCCAAGACGACAATATTTATGAAAGGGATGCCCTTATTTTAGAGAAAATGGGGCTTAAAATCGGAAAAATTTTAAGTTGGAACGACATTGAGTCGTGTATCCAAAAGTTTGTCACCCCCTCTGATATTCAAATTGTATGTGAAACTTGTTCCTGGCGTTCATATGGAGTTTGTGAGGAAGGTATTCAAGAGATTCATGAAGGGAAGGGCTTAAGGAAACTTAGATAAGCCCTTCCCCTTTTTTATTCGTAATTCCGTTTTGCTCTTGATCAAACTACATAGGAATAAATTAACTATTAATCTCATATGTTTTTTCCGTGCTGCTCAAAATAGCTTGCCGAAGACTTGTGCCGTAATTAGCAAAATGAAGGCCCCGAGCAAGATTGATCTTGTCGAACAACTCAATTCCGAACTATGAGAACCTATTTTTCCTATGAATGATTATTCTCTTCTTCTAAGTTCACTCTTTCTCATATTACTAACATGTTAATCTTTTCATTTATTGAGTAAGTCTTAGGAGGACTCACATTGAAAAGAATATATTTACTGCTTATCTCGATTATCATCTTTCTGGGATTTTTCTGTTTATCCTCCAATAGCTATAGAGCGTTCGCACATGCCGGAAGCTACGGCTTTGCCAAAATCGTATCGGACGGAGATAGTGTAAAAATCAGCCTCCTTATCGATTCGTTATCCATCACCGAATTCCCCGGCGTGGATACCAATCATGATGAGATAGTCGATCAAGACGAATTGAAAAACGCCTACGGTAAGGTAATCCGTCCCTACATTGAAAAAGGCTTGATAGTGAAAAATAACGGTCGCATTTTGCCTATGACCCATGTAGCTCAATCGGTCCCCCAACTAGCAATGATTCAGATAGATTTATTATTTAAGGATTCTGCAAAGATTGGAACAGTGTCAATCCTTTATAATTTGTTTTTTGAACGGTCCGAAAACAAGCATACGAATGTAGCCACTTTCCAATCGTTAGATGGAAAATCATTCGAGTATATATTTTCTAAAGATAAAAATTTGTGGACAGGGACATTTGGGCAAGCCCCAGGATTTTTTGACACAGCTCGGCAGTTTATTCAGCTTGGACTCAAACATATCTTAACCGGGTACGACCATATCTTGTTTTTGCTTGCCCTCTTATTAGTAAAAATGAATTTTCGAAGCATGGTGACCGTCGTCACCTCCTTTACTTTTGCGCACAGCATCACGCTCATGCTAGCAGCCTTTGACGTAGTGTCCCCGCCTTCCCGTTTTGTTGAAGCAACGATTGCTCTCACCATCTGTTACGTGGCGCTGGAAAATCTTTTCTCGAAGGATCATCAGCATCGGTGGGCTTTAACGCTTGCCTTTGGATTGGTTCACGGATTTGGTTTTGCCGGAGTTCTGCAGGAGATTGGGTTGCCTAAAAATCATGAACTCACTGCACTGCTTACATTCAACCTTGGAGTTGAATTGGGGCAATTGCTTATTGTGGTTTGCATCTACCCTATGTTGCGAAAAGTGGAAAATTTTCATTGGTGGCCGAAAACTGTACAGATCGCTTCCATCCTTGTAGGGCTTGCGGGAACGTATTGGTTTGTGATGCGTGTTTTCACCTGAAATTGATCACTAATCAATTATATATTTAACTGAATATTAATGGTAAAATTAACCATTTTTAACAATTCCTCCTTATGCTAAAGTAGTAGCCTAGTAGAAGATTAGGAGGAGAGAACTGAGTGAGAGGAACTTCGAATTGGAACGCACTGAAAAAAGCAGTCCCTGCTTTTGTTCTTACGACCACATTAGCTGCGGGTTTTATTTTGGCCTTCGGGAATTCTAAAACGATAGGCGCACCCAAATACACCGAGAATGATAAGAACCGTTTCATTCAAGTACAATTACTCGGCATTAACGATTTGCATGGACAATTGGAAATGACCCGTAAATTTAACGGAAGGTATGTAGGCAAAGTGGAATATCTCGCTGCCTATCTGCAGCAAAGGAAAAAGGAAAACAAAAATACCCTTTTGGTCCATGCAGGTGACATGGTTGGCGGTAGCGCACCTGTATCTTCGCTGCTGCAAGAGGAACCGACGATTGAAGTGTTGAACAAAATGGGCTTTGATTTAGGAACATTAGGGAATCACGAATTCGATCGAGGAGTAGCAGAAATGATGCGGCTCATCCACGGCGGGACCAACCCGAAAACAGGATACTTTGAAGGGGCTCAATTCCCTTATATATGCGCGAACGTCATTGACGAAAACACGGGTAAGCCGATCCTTCCTCCCTTTGAAATTAAAAAAATTAATGGCATACCGATTGGATTTATCGGCGTTGTACTAAGCGATACACCCAAGATCGTGCCTCCCAGTGAATTAGCAGGAGTGAAATTCACAGATGAAGTGCAGGCCATTAACCAAACGGTTACAGAACTCAAAAAACAAGGCGTTAAAGCTATTGTCGTACTTGCGCACAATGGCGGCAGTCAGTCTACCCCGAATGGTGCCGCTACCGGGGAAATCATTGATATGGCTAAAAAGATAGATGATGAAGTAGACGTGATCTTCACTGGTCATACCCACACATATCTTAACACAGAAGTAGACGGAAAGCTGCTTGTTCAAGCGTATTCTTACGCAACAGCTTTCTCCGACGTCGACCTGGAGATTGATCCGGCAACTAAAGATATCGTAACCAAAAAAGCTGAAATTGTGACCGTCTATCAGGACGCCATTAAACCGGATGAGGAAATCAAGGAAATGATGAAAAAGTACGAAGCCCAAGTCACTCCTACCGTTAATAAAGTCGTTGGAACGGCTGTAACCGACATTACCGGCACTCGGAATAAAAACGGTGAATCCGCTTTGGGGAATCTGATTGCCGATTCTCAACGAACAGCCATGAATTCTGACTTCGCTTTTATGAACCCTAGTGGAATTCGAGCAGACATCACAGCTGGGGAAGTCACCTGGGGAGAGTTGTTCACCATTCAACCATTTAAAGAAAATCTCGTGCAATTGACTTTGACCGGCGATCAAATCCGACATCTCTTGAATCAACAATGGCAGCAGCAGGGAAGAGTTCGTATGCTACAAATTTCCGGCTTGAAATACACCTGGGACGGAACTAGAGATCGTGGAAACAAGGTCATTGATATCTTCCGCACTGACGGGACCCCTATAGATCCTAAAGCAAAATATACTGTTACAGTAAACAGCTACCTAGCTAACGGCGGTGACGATTTCACTGTTTTACGTGAAGGAACAGACAAAGTGGACGGTCCGTTTGACATCGATGTGTTTGAAAATTATGTAAGACAGCTGAAGCAACCATTTACTTCGCTGATTGAAGAACGGGTCAAGAAAATTCAATAACCAAACGTTAGGAGAGCTGTTATATTTTTAAACCGCTGGAAGCAGAGCATTCAATGACCTGTAAAAATGTTATACAATCATAAAAAGTTATCCTGTTGCAAAGCACCGTTCCTATTTATGCGGAACGGTGCTTTTATATTTGTGGGCGTAAAACCACAATCCCTTTAGGTTCGTGGTAATTCACAGCCCCTAGGAAATGTTCATTACAGACGACCGTGCAGGGAGCAAGAACATTCCAGTTGTATATTGATTATTTCTGAAGGAAAATCTTCTTTAATTTACTTGAGAATAGGCAATACGGTCTCTCTAAAACTATCGTAAACATGTGACCAAAGAGTTGGATCTTCTACATATCTTTTCCTTAAAGAACCAAATATTTCTTTTTGTTTTTCTGGAAAAGAAGGATCCTCTTTCGGTGGTAGTGTTGCACGAAGCTCATCAACTATTTGCTGAACCTCAGGTGCACGGGGTCCCCATTTGCCTAGCAGATGTCCTTGATTATTGAATAACAAAATAATCGGGATTGCGCGTCCACCATTGGTTAAATGACGATCAATCAAATCTGTATCTGCATCTCGTAATGCAACACGCATCTCAGTATTTGCAGCTTCAGCCAATTTGCGAATAATAGGATTAATCATCATCGCATCTCCACACCAGTCTTCTGTAATAGTTAAGAAATGAAGACGATGTTGTTTTAATTTTTCCACAAACCCATCTGTGGGCAGTTGAAATTGCTCATAAACAGCAAGACTTTCTTCTTTTAATGAGCTCATCTCATTCATATAATCCTGAATTGACTTTCCTTCTTCAAAATAATCTTGTTCTGTTTTCATGTAGACACCTCTTTCATTCTCATTTTTATTTTTATCTTACTGCTGATGGCTATGAATTGCAAAAATGCAAGCTTGCTACCCACTTACATATCCCCTACTGCAATCCCTTGTTAGATTCCGCAGCCCTCATTTGGTACTAATAGAACCGCTCTAATCATATTCTTATAAAGGAAACTCGTCGACTGGCGAGCCCTACTTTTGGGCGAAGACAGAGACAGAGGCGTAGTCCTACTTATACTTTATCCCTAAAATTTCCCACTACGTCGAATTGTCTTTTAGCTAGAAATTTATACTTTCTTAAAGAATAAAAGAAAACAATAGAGGGAGTGTAAAGTTAGTTGATAAAAGTTAAGGTTAGTTTACGCCCTATTGTAAATAGGATAAATTTACCCACTGTTTTGAAAACAACTATACTTCCAGGGGACTCAATTGAAAGATTATTTATTGCAACCCAGGTAGGAGAGATCTTTTATATAGGAAATGGGGATATTAGGACTTTTTTAGATATTCGCCCACAAATCATAAAACTAGGTGGTTCTGGTGGTGGTTATGATGAGCGAGGATTGCTAGGGCTAGCGTTTCATCCTAAATTTTATTATAACGGTCTGTTTTATCTTCATTATTCAGTAGCTGGAACACAGGGTCCAGGCGCTCTTCCTGAATCTTCTAACCCTAACCCGTGTGACCCCGAAACTTTAAATCGAAGGTGGATAAATAGAGAAACTCAATATGATCATATTGATACAGTTGAAGAATGGATTTTACAATCGAATGGTCAACCTCTAAAACGACGGACATTACTTAACTTAAGAAGACCATTTTCTAATCATAATGGTGTCAATAGCTTAAACTTTTCACCTGAAACAGGAAAGCTTGTTTTAACAACCGGAGATGGCGGATCAGGCTATGATCCATTTAATTTAAGCCAGGATGACATGGAAATAGCCGGTAAAATAATTGAGATTGATGTAGATAGGAATACATCTGTCTATAATCCACCCGTAGTCACACGTTTCAATGAACTTCCCGCACCTATTCAGGAAACCCTTACGGTAATTGCCAAAGGGGTTCGCAATATACCAGGGATTTCATTTCAAAGGTCTTATAATCAGTATATTAAATATGTGGGAAATGTCGGACAGGATTTGGTAGAGTCAATTTTTTCATTCGTTCATTATAAACCAATACCGGTTACTCAGCTTATTCAGGCTTCTTCAATGAGATTTGAACCTGACCAAGAAGGATTTATTAACTTTGGTTGGCGGGGGTGGGAAGGTGCTTTTCCTACTTCGATTATAAGGGGCTGTTCTGCAAATCAGACTTTGGATGAGAAAACAATTGCTTATTATAATGAAGCAATTAAAACTTCAGTGAAACGGATTCAGCCTTTAACCAGTTATTTCCACAATGATCCCCGACCCGATAAATTTGGAGGAACGGCACTTACAGGAGTCCAGCCATATATGGGGAAAGGAATCCCCGCTTTAACAGGAAGCGTTTTGTTTACCGATCTTGCCCGGAAGGAAGAATCTCAAACTCCGGTTAGAGGGGTTTTAGCTTATACAAGGGCAAGAACAGATTGTAAACTAAATGATTTTAGTGTGATTGAAACCGATTATGATTTTGGGTCCCAATCTGCTTATTATGTTAATCTAGGAACGAATCTAGAGCAAACCAGATTATATTTAGGGGTTTATGGCTCTATGAAAGTAACTGATTTTAACCAAGGTACTGTTTTTGAAATTGCTCCATGAAAAGACACTGAGCTTCCTCAGTGTCTTTTTGGATTAACTGTTTATAAATAATTGATTAGTCGTTGACCGAATGATGGTCAATCCTCTTAAACACTAAAGGTCATTCTAGCCCTATTCTCTTCAGAGGGTTTTCCGCCGGCCCCTCCCTTACATCACCATTTACCGAAACCCCCGAACCACGACGAGGACAATCCCATGTGAATACAACTGGAGTCGACAAGATGTAAGTATCCTTTCTCATCTCTGTATGCACAAGCCCTTGCTCCGTTTACATTGACAACAGCGCCTTCATCGATACTGACATCTCTGGGGTTCTATAAATAATTCCTATTTTTCCACCAATGAGATGTTTCGCCACATCCGCATTTGTTTTGATAAAGTTCTTAATACTTGGCTCAGCATGGCTACCAGCTTTACACCAACACAAAATGCATGTCCCAGCACCTAGAAAAATATTTTCCCTTCCTTACTGATTATAAGTGAATTGGCTCAAACTACTTAGGGAGAGAAAGCTATGACGCTCTATCTTATTCATGTAATGCTTTAACAAACATCGCCTTAAAGGAGGACAATATGAAAGCAACAGATGTATTCGTTCAATGTTTAGAAGCGGAGGGAGTCGAATATATTTTTGGAATAGTTGGTACAGAAACCCTTGATTTAGTTCATTCCTTATCCCACTCAAAGCAAATTCAGTTTGTAAATGTTAGACATGAGCAAGGAGCTGCTTTTATGGCAGATGTATACGGGCGACTATCAGGTAAGCCGGGAGTATGTCTAGCAACACTAGGGCCCGGAGCTACCAATTTAGTAACTGGTATTGCAAGTTCAAATCTAGACCACTCCCCTGTTGTAGCATTAATGGGGCAAGCCCCCTTCGAAAGACAGCATAAAGACTCGCACCAATTCGTCGATCTTGTAAAAATATTTGAGCCCGTTACAAAATGGTCCATTCAAGTAAAAGACGCACAAACAATCCCTGAAATCATTCGAAAATCCTTTAAAACAGCAAGCATGGAGAAGCCGGGTCCCGTCGCAATCGTATTACCGGAGAATTTGGCTACACAAATGATTACCAGTAAGCCTTTGCCGATCACTCCTCTACCGGTAAATATCCCTATCCAGGAAGCCCTAGAAAGTGCCCGTGCGCTTATTGATCAACATAAGAGACCTTTTGTAATAATTGGTAACGGAGTATTAAGGCAAGGAGCTATGGATGAACTGAAAGCCTTTATAGAACGGCTCCAATCACCTGTTATCCATAGCTATATGGCAAAAGGTGTATTGCCAAAAGATCACCCTCTTAACTTCTTTACATTTGGATTCAATGAAGCGGATAAAGCAGTATCCAGCATACAGGAGGCTGATTTATTGATTGTCATTGGCTTTGACTTTGTAGAGAAGCTGCCAAAGGAGTGGAATAAAAAAAGAATACCAGTTCTACATATTGACACATTGCCAGCCGAGGTGGATGAATATTATCCCGTTGAAATTGAGTTAGTTGGGGATGTAAAGCAGACCCTTCGAGCCCTTCATACACTTGATATCCCAGCTAAACCATGGGTTCCATCTGGAAATCTTCGAGAACAAATCAAACAATCCTATCACATCAAGGAAAAACAAAAAGAGACAGATGACCTGCCACTTACAATTGAACATGTTCTACATAGTATTGAAGCACTCTCTTTAGAAAAAACGATTGTCCTTTCTGATGTAGGGGCTCATAAAGTATCCATCGCCCGCACCTATCAGCCAAAACAGCCAAATGGACTCATTATATCAAATGGTCTAGCTTCGATGGGAATCGCTTTACCAGGCTCCATTGGTGCAAAATTGGCTCGTCCAGATGCCAAAGTCATTTGCATCACCGGAGATGGCGGGGCGTTGATGAATATTGCCGAAATCGAAACCGCCAAGCGCTTAGGACTCTCGTTCATTATTCTTGTACTCAATGACGGTATGTTAAAAATTGAAGAACAGATGATGGACAAAAAATTTGGAGCCAGCTACGGAGTAACGTTCCAAAACCCGGACTTCGTCCAATTGGCAACCAGTTTTGGAATCAAAGGAAGACGAGCGAAACATATAGCAGAATTTGAAAGCATCCTGAAAGAGGCTCTGGAATGTTCAAGGGAGATCGTTTTAATTGACGTTGTAATACAAAATTGATTGTAGTGGCTATTTTAGTTGGATTGGAATAAGGAGCGCTCCCTTTAAGTACTTAGAAATAGATGCTTTTTCTAGGAGGAGGACTATGCGTCCTATAAGAGCATAGTCTTCCCCTCCAGCTATCCGCTTCATTTACTTTGTATCACCTTCGGCAGTAAGGACTTTGTTTTGTGATGCAAACTGATCCAATGATACCAGCCTTATAATGATGTTGGGACTTAAATACGCAAGTTACTGTTGCCTATTAAAGAAAACTCGCCGACTGGCAAGCTCTGCTCTTGGACGAAGACAGAGGCGTAGTTGTACTTACACTGGATTCCTAAAATTTCCGGCTACGTCGAATTCGCACCTATCTGGAAGCTTATACTTTCCTACAATGTAAAAAAGCAAGGCCCCCTTGGCCCTGCTCGTTATTTCACTATTACCTTTCCAACCATTCCTTCCTGGAAATGGTACCGACATATCAGTTCATATGTACCGGGCTTTTCCGGTTTCACGGTAATAGTTTTTTCTTTTCCCGGCTGGACTTCGGCGTCAATTCCGAGCTTTTCCACTGTGAAGGTGTGTTCCTTCCTACCTTCGTTTTTCAGTACCAACGTTGTCGTTCCTCCATTGGGAATAGTGATGGCTTTTGGATTAAAGTAATCATCATTCAACTTGACTTCAATCATTTTCGCCGTCTCCATAGGCTGTGTTACAACACTGGATTCAGCAAATACGCTGAGTGAGCCTGAAGTTGTCACAACTACAATCATCGCAAGCAAAACGACTAATCCTGTTAATAACTTTTTCACAGACATTCGCAACCCTCCTTTCTGGTTACTATTTTTTTCTAATATGTTAAATATTATCACTATAAATTGGGTTCCAGTGTACTTTCAAATAGTAACTCCTTTATCCTCTCCGTTTAAGAATACTTAGCACTTTTGTCCTTCCTCTTCCTTATATTTTTATTAACATATTGCTTGTTTTTAAATAACTATAAAATTATTATGTTAACTATAAGTATCTTCAAAATAACATCAATGGCTAGATTTAGCTTAAATACAGTTTGAGAAGACACTTACAAAAATAAGGTTAGTGGCGAACTTGGTAGTGAAATACCGTTGGATGGTAAAACTGCATCAAATATATCAACTTTAACAACAAAATCGTATGAAAACTGATAAAAAGAGCCTTCATACCAACTAAATCAACTGCAACTCTTATAATCCTATTCGTCCCTTTACCTTGACAGGATGGAGGTCGCTGGTTCTAATCCAATGAGGAGATTGATAATCTATGATCTAGGTTTAGCAGGTAGGACCCAATAGAGAAACTCCAGGAAGAATATTGAAGAATTACATGTAGCCCCATTCTACACCACAAAACCCTCGATAACTCCTACTGGAACTGTCGAGGGCTGAAAAGTCTGTACGTTCCTTATGAAACTCTCATGTCTCTCTTATAGAACCGCCGTATACCGAACGGTACGTGGAGGCGAGGGTTAGATCCCCCGTTACTTGACAATACCGTGTGAGATGATTTCAACATCCACATTAGTATCAAATTTTATGTTTCTAAAATAATCCCTTTTATCCTGAGTTTTCCAAGTTTTTGGGGAAAACGCCATCAATCTCCTCCCTATTCCAAATGTATCACAATCTCCCTGCTGTAGTTTTGTTATAACCCGTTTCGCGTCTTTTGTGAGCTCTTTTGATAATACCTTGTTTAGTCGTTCTATTTGCTTTGGGATATCTCCTTTTGGATATTCTTCCACGTTTACCTTTAATTCTAAATTTAGCTTAGCAGAAACCTTTCCATTTTTTACTTGAACCCTTAGTTTTCTTTTCATATGTTGCACATTAAAAGCAATGTAATTATTTAATTTGTTCTGCTTTTCGCTACTCACTTGTTTTGTAAATCGTGCGTATTTTCCTTTTTTGTTTTTCAATAAGAGCAGGAGGGTTGAATCTTCCGGTGCTAGATTTCCCGAATATTTTCTTTCATTCATTAGGGCAAGTCCAATCACTACCGCACTTTTCTTATTGTTCATTTTAAGATATGGCAGGACAATATCTTCTCCCGGATCCAGCATCTCTGAAGCAAGTGTCTGGAGCGTTTCATTTGGAATAATCGAGTTTTCTTCTGCGCTAGTTAGAGCGTCTTGTATATATTCGCTTACGTTTGTCTCATGCTTCGGCTTTATATTAAGCAAATCAAGTGCTTCTCCCTCTACAACCCCTAGTGTGGCCCCTAGTGAATTTCTCGGATCTCTCCAAAGAACATCTAATGAAGGATAAATATCGGTAGCAGCCATCCGTTCACCAAACAGGACTAATTTATTCTTGGATGTATCTAATATTCCAGATATTTCTTGGGCGATTTTTTGCCGGCTATCTCTTGGTGTATGACCTTTTGCAGAAAATGTTTCACTTTTTACCAAGGCTTGCGGTCCCCCGGAGGGCTCGTCGATAATGGGGATGGAGACCCCTAATAAAAATTCATCATCATCTGATAAATCATAACTTAGAGCCTGTACCAATACCGCATTTTTCATCAAGTGCTGGTCCCAACATCCAGCAAGTAATAAACAAAGAAGTAAAAAGATAGGCAGTTTACCATTCATGCCTTATTCACCTCTTCTTTTCTCGACAAAACAAGTGAAAGTATTAATAAAAATACAGGTATTATGACAATAAAAATATAGTGAGTTGGCCCAAGAAATTGATCAAATTTTTCAAAGTCCCTTTCCCGATCAAGAAAAAGAACCAAAACTAGATTGATTCCTGCTACAACTGGCAGGAACGGGGCATAGTGTTTTTTTCTAACAAGGCTGGCCAAACCCATTGCAGATAATAATAGCCAGTTCGCAATGGAAGTAGCAACGACTATGAGCCATAGTGATAAGAAAAATAAGTCCGTCCTTTCCAGAACCTGAAACGAATATGCTTTAATCATATATAATAATGGCTCTGGAGTCAGTGCGATATCAGTAGTGGTTTCAAAATAGACAAGGCTGGCAAACACCAGAAAGGTATAATAGAATGTGACAAAAATATTTGCTGTTGTAATGGCTTTAAGCTTATCCTTCCCGGAAGATTGCACAAATGGATGGATAAATAGAAAAAGTTCAAAGCCTAACATGGAGAAGGCTACTTCTTTTGAACCTTTAAATATCGTTTGAATGCTATTACCACCTATTGGAAAGATATATAAGAAGTTCGCATCTTTCATGCTATACGAAATCAACACTATGAGTATAATCAGGATTGGAGATACAAGTACATAGAATCTTGCTATACTCGTTAAACCCTCATTAACGATGTAAATGCAGGTTAATAGTATTAAAAGCATAGTAATCCAATTAGGAGTCCGCGGTAAAATCCATTTATCTAAGATATCACTATATCTTGCTAAAACTAAGCTCCCTGTCACCGTAAAATATAGTACATAACTGAGAGTGAATAACTTCCCGACGACTCCCCCTAGTATATTCGGGAGTATTTGGTACAGAGATAAGGAAGGAAATCTTCTGCAAAGTCCCCACATGGCCCAGATAATCACCTGTGTGATGCCCCCTGCTATTAAAGTGGAAATCCAGCCATCCTGTTTGGCAACTAATGCCACATTATGTGGCAAAGATAGTATCCCTACACCTATTTGGGCTTGGATAATCATAAAGACAAGCTGTTTGCTCGTGATTTTATTTTTGCTTTTTTCCATTAAACTTCCACCCCCTTGCCAAAGATTGTCTATCCAGTGTGTTCGGTTTTGAATCGAGTGGACGTGTATTGAATTTCCAGATAGGTAAACGGATAAAAGTATCTTTCATGTCCTTTAATCGAAACGGAGCCCAAGGTGCAAAGTACGGGGTGCCAAATGATTCTAGTCTGCATAAATGAGCTAAAATAATTATAGTTCCAAAGACAATCCCTACAAATCCAAATGTTGAAGCAAGAACCATAAGGGGAAAACGTAAAAATCGAACAGCATCGCTCATTGCAGTTGTAGGAATGCTGTATGCTGCAACTGCTGTTATGGCAACAACAACAATCATTGTATTCGAAATTAGACCTGCACGGACAACCGCATCACCAATAACAAGCCCTCCAACAATACTAATGGTTTGTCCTATTCTTGATGGAAGCCGTACCCCCGCTTCTCGAATCAGCTCAATTGTCAATTCCATAACAAGTGCTTCAATTAAAGGTGGGAATGGTATATTTCTAATTGAACTTATTACAGGGAGAACTAAATCATCAGGCAGTACTTCGAAATGAAAACCAATTATCGCAATGTAAACAGCAGGTAAATTAATTGCAATAAGAATGCTCAAGAATCTTAAGGAACGAATAAACGATCCAATCATCCAGCGTGAATTATAATCATCAGGCGAATGGAAGAACGCAAAAAACGTGACTGGTATAAGTAAACAAGAAGACTTCCCCTCGAGGAAAACTGCCACTCTTCCTTCATTCAAATGACCTACAACACGATCTACTCTCTCTGTATATAAAATTTGCGGAAAGGGTGACCATGTTGAATCTTCAATCAATTCCTGAAGAAATCCAAAACTGGGTATATAATCTATAGAGATACGATTAATCCTCCGTTTGAATTCTTTGATTAATTCTTTATTTGCAAGGTCTTTCCTATAAACAAGGGATATTTTGGATTGAATCTGGTCACCCACTGATACATGCTCCAATCTTAGATTTGGAGTTTTTATAGCTTTCCTAATTAAATGGAGATTTGTCATAAGATTTTCAACAAAACCTTCATGAGATCCCTGAATCACTTGTTCATTATCAGGTTCCGTGATAGACCGATCTTTTGAAATGGCAACCTCCAGTATGTAAAATCCTTGGACACCATCAAAGAACATAATACACGACCCATTTAAAAGTTCATTTTGAGCTTTGATGAGGTTATCTGATTTCGTAAAAGTAGATTTCAGTACATCTGCGAACAGTACGCCATCCGCTTCCATAACAGGTTTTAAAATATTCTCTTGAATCTTTTCGTAGTCTGCCATTGTATCTAAGAAAACAAGAATTCCACGGTTATTTCCTACATTTAATTCCTTAATTTTTAAATCATGTGAGCTAGAAAAGGTTTGTTTAAAGAAAGAAGTATTATCATCTATTGTATGGAATACCTCTTTAAAAGATTGAGATACCTGATTGGAAGACTTGGTTTTGAAATCCCTTTTTATGAAGCTTTTGAAAATAAGAGAAATGAGTTTCATTTTTTTTGCTCCATTATCATAATGTTTCCATTACTTTTCCCCACAAAATGTATAACTATGTATTATAGATGTCCCTATCCACTTGGATACTTTTTTCTTTTTAGGCTTTTTAAAAAAGAAGCTGATCTTCAAAGTGAGCGGCCTTCCGCTTCTCCTCTTCATCAAACAAATGATTAAACATATCCGCAGCCTTTGAATCGCTAAATCTCTACCTATGAGCTCAAGCAGTTTCGTAAACTGTGAGAAAATCAACATCTTTCTTCCAGAAAGCTTTGATTCCTCTACAATCTGCATCAGTTGTTCAAATTTCGCTGAGCCTCCTTTATAGCCGTCCACAAACAAGGCTGGGTGACAACAGATCTGTCGTAACCGAGTCAAACCAGCCAGGATTTTAATACGATTTTTTCGGAGTGTATCCTTGTCTAGATGCTTCAACGTATCCTCTCGTAGCTTCGCCAAATAGGCAGCGTACAGCTTCTTCTGATCAGGAAGCAACTCCACCGATTCTATCGACTCGATTTTATCAGGAAGCTCTGATAGTACATCCTCTTTCAACCTACGAAGCAAAAATGGACGGATCCTCCGAGCAATCGTTTCCCTTGGGAGATTACTGTATTCCTTTAACCCTAGGAATAGTTCAGGAAAGACAACGTGAAAAATTGACCACAATCACCATATTTTCATAGTGAAATTCCAGAAGTAATTTTAGGTTGTGCCATTTTGAAATTTACGCCCTCAAATATCATGTCACATACCTATTATCCTGACGAAAATCAGTGGAACCAAGCCATTTCATCAGTTAAACGGTTCTGTCGTTTGTAAATTTTATTAAAATTAAGTAAATATTACCAAAAAACTTCTGTACTAGCTATCTACTATTTTATAATAGGCTATGATTGAATATAACAACGGCAATGATAAATCCACATTGGTTTTGATTAGTTGTTATTTTAAGTATGAGGAAGAGGTGTAGATGGATGAAGTTAACAAAACTTTTAACTGGTGGAACAGTTGCAAATTTATTATTGATTTCCCAGCTTGGCATAGCTTCTGCAGAAACAGTTTCCCCCTCACAGGTTTCTGTAAACGAGTATGAGCACCAAAAGACAATTGTGGAACACCATTCCGTTGGTCATTTATCTTTTATTGGTGAACAACGTATTGCAAATAATGTAATCTTTAATGGTACACCTGTTGGCGGGCTTTCTGGTATCGATTATGATCCACAGACAAAAAAATGGATCATGATTAGTGATGACCGTTCTGATTTAGCTCCAGCCCGTTTTTACACCGGGCAGCTAAATTATGACTCTAGTCATTTCAACTCTGTAAATCTAATAGATGCGACTACATTAAAACAACCCGATGGAACGCCTTACCCTAATCGCAGCCAGTATGCTACTAACCAAAAGGGTGTTGTACCTGACTTTGAATCTATACGCTTTGATCCTAGGACCCACAGCCTTTGGTACACAAGTGAAGGTGATCGTAATCTTGAGCTCGTTCCTCTTATTCACCAGGCACAACAAAACGGGCAATATCTCTCATCCTTTCAAATCCCGGCACAGTTTACTATCGGAGCTAACCATGGATTTCGGAATAATCTTGCGCTTGAAGGGAGTTCGTTTTCGCCAAATGGAGAGTTCTATTTTACATCCATGGAAACCCCGCTTTTCCAGGACGGAAATATTCCAACAGTCGATGCAGGGGGTTACTCACGTATTACAAAATACAATCGACAAGGCCATATCCTCGCTCAATATGCTTACCCTGTTTCCGCTATTCCGGCTAAACCGGGAGAAGGGAAAAGCGCTGATAACGGCGTTTCTGAAATGCTCACCATTAACAATCATGAGTTTTTAATGCTTGAGCGTTCAGGTGTACAAGCTGCAGATGGCAGTTATTCAAACTACATTCGCATCTATAAAGTCGATACGCGTCAGGCTTCAAACATCAGCCAGATGGATTCACTGCTTTCAGGAGATTTTAAACCTGTCTCAAAAGAACTTGTTCTCAATCTTAACACACTTAATTTACCAAAATTAGATAACATTGAAGGCATGACATGGGGACCAAAGCTTGAGAATGGTCATGACAGCCTCGTCCTCATTTCAGACAATAACTTTAATTCAAGCCAAGTCACACAATTCCTTGCATTCGATGTTTATCCTAAATAATTTTTTTGATGGTCAATAATAGCCCTATGGGGATGTCTCGTAGGGCTTCCTTCTTAAGAATCCTACAATGCCCTTAGTTTTTCATCTCATGTTACTCCTTCAGCATGTCAACATCTGTTTAGGTAATAGGTAAAGAGCAACCTGAAAAATCTGTAGTTCCCCTAGTCCAAAACGAATTAAATTGGTGTTAAAAAATTTATGTTTCTTTTTGTCTTTAGTTTTTTAATGGATAAGTTTTCGATATTAATGTATGTCCTCGGTTAAAAAACGTATAAAGCTGCCTGTTTTAATCTTCGGCATTGCAAACGCCTTCATTTAACCTCTAGTAGACGCATAAGCTTTAATAATCCAATTTTCCAGGCCATTCATTTCGTAGGATTCAACGTTTTGCAGCCTTCTATTTCTTCCTTTGCAGTCAGTTCTCTTTATCATTTCACAAAAGATGGATGAACAGTAAGAGTCTATTTATCGAAGAACTATAGAATTTTGGGCATGGGAACGACAAATCCGTTCCTTCGTCTACTAACAAAAATGAGAGGATGGAAATACATGTTAGATTTTCTGATTGGCTTTGTAAGAGGGATTGCAGCGATAGGTCCAATCTGGTTTGTTCTGTTTTTAATTTACTCCAATGTGGGAGAAACGAAAAATTGAATCTATTAGTCGTTCAGAAATATCAACCAGAAAAGCTAAAACGTGTCTTCAATAAAACCTATGCAGACAATTTAAGCCTGACACAATTTGAGATTTACGATGAAAACCCGCGCAGCGGGTGAAGTTCGACGGTTAAACTTTCATCATAACAATATACGCTTTCATTTGAGATGGGATTGCTAAGGTGATCGCATCTTTTTTCTTCATCGTAAAGGTTAGTTGAAGACCGGGAAAGGTGGATTGAAAGTTTGTCTGCCACCCTGCATCCAAAAGTTCAAGGGTATAGGACTTGGTATTTAACATTTCTATATCGAAAAGAGAAATCCAAATTCACAGACAGGATCATTGGGCAACAAAGAAAATGTAATGTGAACTTGTGTTAGTTATGATAATAAAGTTTATGAATGGGAATAATAGAACAGCAATGGATTTATCACTATTATGTCAAGTTTTCCTGATTTTTTATCCTTACTTTTATAAAAAAGGAGCCAAAAGATGAGTAAAAAAATATTGATCACCATTATGGGAACACTACTAACATTAAGTGTTGCGGGTTGTGGAAATACACTAAACAATAATGAACTTAATGCTCAATCGGATTACAAAATGACTTACGCTAAACGATCGCTATCCAGGCCTTTCGCAGATATGTTCTATGGGTTTAGATTGATGGACAAACTTATAGCGAAAGAGGATTATGCTGCAGCAAAGACCCTTTCTCGTAACCTTGACGATGAATTTCACGATGCCATCCTGCCTTCAATCATTGCCAAAAAGAGTAAAACATTTGCCAATGGTATCGATGAAAAATACGATGAGCTAACAGAGGCAATTTCCAAAAAGGATAAATCCCAAATCCACGAGCTGATCGTGTTAAATCGTAATAATCTCAAAGAAATTGCACCTATGTTGGGCGTTTCAGTGTTATCAACCAAATAATGAAGTCTTAACACACATATATCCCAAGCACAATGGAGGAAATAATATGACAAAATGGACTATAAAATTAACGATACTGGAAGTCATTGTGGGAGTTCTTTTCATGTTGTATGAACTTTTTACGGGTCACCCATGGACAATGGACGGAATTCCTTGGACAATGGATGAAAACTTCCATTTTAACGTTGCACTTGGATGTTTTACCGGTGCAGGATTTACCTTCATTTTCGGTGCCATTCTAGGATCTATCCAACATAGAGATTATTCGTACAAAGAATGAGTTCTCTCAATGCTACTATAGAGCTGTTTTTCTAATCTGATTCAGACCTTAAAACTGTTTTTTAGAAGGGGGCGCAAAATGGAGAGTCTTTATTATACAGTTAGCTATTTGGGGTTGTTTGCAGCAGCAGTGGGGTTATCCTCATATATGTATTATAAATTGATGACTGAATAATAAGAACGTACCATTCCCATGGATCCGTTCCTGCATAAAAAAGGGCTTTGTCAGATTTTTCAACAAAGCCCTTAATAGTTTGGCTTATTCCCCTGTTTATAGATAAGCAGTGAAGAATTGTCGTAAGCTGCCTCAAATTTCGTATAACATGAAAAATTGTTGTATTTGACCTCAAAATGGTAGTACATCACGAAAAAATGTCGAAAGTCCACCAATAATTGTCGTAAAGTTCGCGTTTGAATAGAAATAATGTGTACCATTCATTCTTTCATCGATTTTTTAAAAATAATAGTGGATAAAATAAAAGTCACACCAAATAAACCAAGAATAATAAAAAGTCCGTAATTCATCTTGTCCTCCTTTTTAGTGATCGTATTGTTTTTTAATTTTCCGTCTACGAAATTCCAATTACCAGAGTTGAAAACACCCCTAATATATAGAAAAAAGAGCAAATAAACATCCGTTTTTCCCAAAAAACTAAATGATCCTCCTCTTGCCACATTCTCAAGTGCAACATAAGAGAACGCTGTTAAACATGATGGCACTGGCAAGGTAAATGGTATTAAAATTCCCATTTATGTAAAGGACGATGGAACAAACAAATAAAAGTATCATATAAATAAGACTTTAAATTTGGGTTTCACGGGGGCCTATAATTACCGGCATCATCGGAATGCCTGCCTTTGTATATTCACCCTTCTTGTATAAGGCAAGCGCCTAGGGAAATAAAACCTAGCATAAATAAGATTCTAGGTTTCATCACTTCTATATACAAAGAAATGGTTTGAGCCAAGCGACTTAATAAAGATGGCGAATCCCGATTAATTTTCGGGATAACTGCCATAGACCCCCCACTCCCTCGTGTTTACCTTCCATGACCCATCGTGGGTTTACTTCGTTGGGACGTCCAGATTCTATTGAACCACATAGTTAAATGCCATAATCCATATGGAACCAAGGATGACTGTTACAGCGAAAACCAAACCTAAAATTAATGCCATTACATTGTATCTTGGTCCGTCTCCCTCACGAATATGCATAAAGAAGAATAGCTGAAGGGCAAATTGCAAAATAGCAGCAATCAAGATACTAACCGTCAGCAGTTTTTTGGCCATCATATGATTCAATACAAGAATAAGTGGAATGATTGTCAGAATAATTGATAAAATGAAACCGATGATGTATGACTTCATGGCCCCAGTATGTTCAGTATGTTCGTGATTTGCCATTTACATCACCCCCATTAAGTAGACAACAGTAAAGATGAAGATCCAAACGGCGTCCAAAAAGTGCCAGTACAAACTAATAATCGAGATTTTACCTTTAGTCACTGTTGTAATGCCTCTTTGGGCAAGCTGTATTATCAAACCAATCATCCACATAATACCGAACGAAACGTGCGCCCCGTGCAGTCCTACAAGACTGAAGAACGAAGTAAGAAACGCACTCCTAGAAATGGAAGCCCCTTCATGAACCATGTTTGTAAACTCATTGATTTCAAGCGCGATGAATGCAGCACCTAAAAGAACCGTTAGTATTAACCAGCCAATCAGGGAATTTTTCTTTCCTTTGTGCATGGCCAACACTGCTAATCCACTCGTAAAGGAACTAATTAAAAGAATGAAGGTTTCAAGGATAAACCCAGTAACATCAAAATCATGAGCCGTAAATCCGCCATCTGTATGTTCGTGTAACACAGCATAAGCAGCGAAAAATGTAGAAAACAAGAGACAGTCGGTTACAAGAAAAATCCAAAACCCTAAAGTTTTCAATTGCCCCTGGTCTACATGACCATGATCATGACCATGGCCAGAGGCTTGCGCAGAAACACTTTGTGACACTACTTACTACCTCCCTAATGTTTCTTCCATTGATGTTTTTTGAATTGCAGGGGAATGCTTCCTTAAAGCTTTTTCCGTTCGTTCAATTTCATCCACTGGAATGTAATAATCCGTATCATATTGGAAAGAACGTGCGTATAGTGTTAACGCAACACCAATTAATCCGGCAAAGCCCATCCAATACCATTCGAACGTAAATCCAAATCCAACTATAAAGAAGAAGCACGACATGATAAAAGCGATACCTGAATTTTTCGGCATATGAATAGGTTCATATTGTGGAGTTTCTTGTTTATATCCTTCTTGTTGCATTTCTTGCTTCTTGTACCACCAAGAGTCACGACCTTTTACTTCTGGGATGATGGCAAAATTGTATAGCGGCGCTGGAGAAGGAATCGACCATTCTAATGTTCGACCATCCCAAGGATCACCTGTGACATCACGTTTACCATGTTGAATGCTGTAAAGGATTTGCCAAACTTGGATGACGAATGCAATTCCCATTACGAACGCACCAATGGAAGAAATCAAGTTGAGCGGAGCCCAGCCCATATCCCAGCCCTCGGTTTGATTATAAATATAAACACGCCGTGTCATACCCATAAACCCAAGAGCATATTGAGGCATAAAGCAAACATAGAAACCAATTTGCCATAACCAAAAGCCCCATTTTCCGAGGGTATAATTTAATTCAAAACCAAAAATTTTTGGGAACCAATAATACATACCCGCCAGATAGCCGAACACGACACCACCGATTAACACTTGGTGAAAGTGGGCAATTAGGAAATAGCTATTATGGTATTGATAGTCTGCTGGTGCTGCTGCAAGCATGACACCAGTTGCACCACCAATGGCAAAGGTTGGAACAAACGCTAAAAACCAAAGCAATGGCTCCGAAATCTCGATACGTCCGCGATACATCGTAAACAGCCAGTTGAAAACTTTAACACCAGTTGGAATTGCGATAATCATTGTACAAATGGCAAATGTAATATTCACATCAATACCGGCACCCATTGTAAAGAAATGATGAACCCATGTATAGTAGGAAACGACGGCAATCGCAATCATGGAATAGACCATCGAATTGTATCCAAAGGTTCGTTTTCTAGAGAAGGTTGCCACTATTTCAGAGAATACTCCGAACGCAGGTAAGACAACGATGTACACTTCAGGATGACCCCACATCCAAATCAGGTTGACATACATCATTGGATTCCCCCCATTGGTCATGGTGAAGAAATGTCCATCAAGTAAACGATCGACTGTTAACATGAATAATGTACCAGTCAGAATAGGGAATGCCCCTAAAATGGCAATGGATGCTGCTAAAACAGACCATGTAAACAAAGGCATATCTTTTAAGCGCATGGATGGTGTACGCATTTTTAGAATGGTAACAGCAAAATTGATTCCGGTAGCCAAACTTCCGATACCGGAAATTTGAACACCCCAAATCCAGAAGTTCTGACCAGGCCCCGGGCTAAAGGTTGGTTCAGATAAAGGCGGGTAAGATAACCACCCTGAACTTGCAGACCCGCCAATCACGAAAGAAATATTAAAAAGCATGGCTCCAATGAAGAACAGCCAAAAACTAATGGCATTTAGTAATGGGTAGGCAACATCACGAGCACCAATTTGCAACGGTACAACGATATTAAACAAGGCAAACATAAAAGGCATTGCCATAAATAAAATCATAATGGTTCCATGGGTGGTGAAAATTTCATTATAGTGATCAGAAGCTAAAAAATGACTATTTGGAACCGCAAGCTGTATACGCATAAGTATCGCATCCACCCCGCCGCGGAAGAGCATAAGCAAAGCAGCTAATAAATACATAATCCCGATCTTTTTATGGTCAACTGTTGTAAGCCATTCTCTCCATAGCCAGCCCCATCTTTTTAGCCTGGTGAGAGAGACGATAATAGCTACCATTGCCAAAGCAATGGAAACGTCTGCACCATATATCATTGGATCGCCTGTAACAAAAAAATGCGAAGTATTCATGAAATAGTTTCCTCCTGTTTAAGGATGAGTATGAGTTTTTTGCATTGGCACATCCTCACCCATATGGTGTTGATGATGGAAATAGGTTCCACCATTTTTATTTACGATGTCTTCAAATAAATGCTCAGGATAGGAAGAAAAGCTTAATTCTTTAACAGTATTTGGTCTAACCAAATCCTCATATCCGTCCCTTGTCAGAGCAGGTGAGTTTTTCCTGAGACGAGCGACCCATTTATTGAAATCAGCTTGACTTACCGCTCTTACTCTAAATTTCATATGTGCAAATCCTGTTCCGGTAAAGTTAGCACCGGAACCATAATAATTTCCTGTTTTATTGGCCTGAAGCCACATCCCCATCGCCATGCCAGGCATGGTGTATTCCTGACCTGCTAACTGCGGTACCCAGAATGAATTCATGGGCGCATCAGCGGTTAAGACAAATTGAATGGGAACCCCAGCGGGAATTTCCGCATAGTTGACAGTGGCGACCTTTTGGCCGGGATACGTAAACAGCCATTTCCAATCCAATGAAGTCACTTGAACAACAACAGGTGTAACATCCTTTACAGGAGGCTTTGATACATCAATCGCTGTTCTTGCTGTGTAAAACCCTAGAATCGCTACAATAACAATAGGAATTCCCCACCAAATCACCTCGAGCACTTTGCTATCATCCCATTCAGGCTCATAAGGTGCATTGTTTCCAGGCCTATTGCGATAACGAACTACGATATAAACAGATATTGCCAAAACAGGAATAATAACAACTGCACATAAGATGGTAGAAATAATAATTAAACGCATCTCTTCATGAGCGACCGGTCCTTTTGGATCAAGTACAATATACTTACTACGGTCACAACTAGATAAAAGCATCACACCCAATAAACCCAAAATAGAAGTTTTACTATACCGAATCCATTTTCTCACTTCAAAATTCCCCTTCGTTTTATTTATGGAGTTCTTGAACATAAACCTTTTTGATTACCAGTTAATATAGTATCCAACTTCTTTGGTATAATTCCAAAACATGGAGTGCTAACAAAATTTATGTAAATACTCCAGAGGGGGTTTTTTATGTGGGCCTTACATAACCTTGGAATTAGCATAGATAGAGTACGTTTTTTGAGGAGGGGGAATGTGTTGATTAAGATTTTTAAAAAATTTTGGGACAATAGAAGAAACATTCATGGGAAAATCTGGATTTGTTCCTGATAATACAAACATAAAAAACCAAGCCGAACCCTTAATCTCTTTTTTAACAATGACCAACAACCTTATTTTACTAAAACTTCCTGCTCCCTTATCTTACTGTTACCAAGGACTGCAACGTGCCTGAAAACTAACCTTTGTTGCTGCTTAATGCTAATCTCCCACAATTGAAAAAGCTAAGCATCAGGCACCTTTACTAATCCTCTGCTTAGCCATCTTTTTACTCCGATGTTGCTCGGTCAACATGTCAACACCTGTTTGGGTAATAAGTAAAACACAACCTAGAAAATCCAACTTTCTTCCATATAAAAAGCCTATATGGCTCAAGCACTTGCCACATAGACTGCTCCATTTGTATAGTTGCTGCATGATGAAACCCGAGGGTTTCATCATTTTCTCTAAACTTAATTTAGTTGGATATACTCTAGATCATCAAGTAATAGCTCAGCAAAATCTCCATCGATTTGCTTGCCTTTTTGTTTGTTTACTTCCTGTATAATTTTTTCAAGCTTCTGCTGTTGGTCCTTATCTTTTGCCTTTAGAGCGTTTTCCACCTTAGACTGCAGACTTTGAGCTATTCCGTGATTCGCAAACCAATCATTCGTTTCACCTATTGAAATCAAGTCTGATAGGTGATCTAAATCGATTTTGCACGTTAAGGTAACCGTCTTTGTCTCCTGATTTCCAGCGTAGTCAACCGCTTTAACCATCAAAGTATGGTTACCTGTTGTTAAAGCAAGTGGATTAATAGATTCAATGGAAGCTAATTCTTGATTATCAAGTTTGAAGCTAATAGATTGAACTCCACTAAGTGTATCGGTACCTGTGGCGGTGAACGTTACATTCTCATCAGTTTGATAGAAGTCAGTAGAACCTGAAACTTGAATCACAGGAGCTGTTTGATCAATCCAAACTTGAATCGATTGAGGTGCTTCCCCATTACCATACTTGTCAATAGAGCGGAATTCAACCATATTTTTCCCATCTTCTGAAAGCACCACATTACCTGACGCAACTGTCCATTCACCGTTATTGATACGGTATTCTGTTCGGTCTACCCCTACTCCAAATGGGTTGTCTGTTGCTTGGAAGGAAAGGTTTACATCTTTTTGGTTATAGTGATTTTCTCCAGAAACACCATCTACTACGACAGTTGTTGTTGGTGCTGTATCATCATAAATTTCAACTGGAACGGCACCAATTTTTACAGATTCCGTTATAGCATTATCAGAACCTAATTTTAATCGAAGACTTGCATCGCCTGAAATCGTTGGATTAATTTTTACTGTCAATTCCTTTGATGCATGTCCAAAAATATCGGCTGTCACTGAAAATTGTTGACTATAGTTGTAGCTTGATGGCCATGTACCGTCTTCATTTTGGAACATTGCTACTTGCTGACCACCACTAACATACATTCCAATTTTTAAACCGGAAACGGTAGCATTCGGATCTAGGTTGTTTAGCTCTACACGAATCTTAAATTCAGATTGGTTTGGCAATGTTGATTGATGTACAAGCTTGTATTCAATTTGTTTTGGAGCTTCTTTGGATGAACCGTAAGAACCTGCTGCATAAGTTGTAGGGTCATACCATTTGTAACCAGCTGCTGGAGCCGCCCATGGTTCAGTTTGTGGTTCTGTTGAAGTTTCCGGGTTTTCCATAGCTAGAGTTTGTGTTGGCTGATCTAACTGTAATCCCTGAACTTGACTAAAACTTGTATATGTTTCATGGTTAGCTAACCATTCTACTGTTTGAACTAAGAAGGTTGCATCGTTTGCTTCACCTTTAAATCCATCATAGGTTGTTTTCTTCGAACCATTTTCTTCACGTAAATATTTAGGTGTTGAATCCTCGACAGGTGAGGAGTCACCGATAAACGCAGCTTTTCCTGCTCCTACTTTGGAAATCGCTGCAAATGGTCCTTCTGCACGGCCACCCCCGTTATAAACGGCTTGGTCAACAGCGAAGCCCCAACCCTCTACATTTGTTGGAACGTACACAAGTCCCTTTGCTTTCGTTGGATCTACAATGGCTAGTGTTGAACCGGCATGCATGGCAACAGATGCCACATCCTTTGTAATACCAAATGATTGGTCAGAAGTGACAACATCTGTTAAATTGTCCACATCTCCAAGAGCATTGTAACGGAAACGAATCCCAAAGTTGTCAGCTAACCAGTTGGAACTTTGTACACCTTGCATGGCAGGTGAAGCTGCTTCTTCAGCTGTCATTCCTTTTGCAGGGTTGTCCCAAGCACCACGTCGGTAACCATTCATAACCTCTGACGCATCCCAACGGTTTTTGTTACGGTCCGCATTATAGTGATCTGCAATGAAGAAAATACTTCCACCATTTTGTACATATTGAAGCATTGCTTCTTGTTCTGATTTTTTATATGGAATATTGGCCTCTCCAATAATGAACACATCATAATCCTTTAACTTATCAAAGGTTACCGCTTGCTCACCGTAAGTGAATGGAATCGTTCTTTCTAATTGGTCGACAGTGAAATGATCTGCTCTTAAAGCATCGGCAAAATCTGAGAATCCGCCATCGATTACCCAGTCAGCAGCTCCCGCTGTTTGACCATGGGTGTTGTCGAATAAGGCTTTTTTGCCTGTACCACCTGGAAGATCTGTGCTTGGAGTCTGCGTTTGACCTTCCTTTGTATAACCATTTGCAATAGCGTCTGCTTCCGTATTGAAGAAAATACGCTTTTCAACTGGGACAGATGCCCACTCTTCTTTGTCTACATATTTCTTTGTATCAGAGTTTCCAACTGGACGAGTCAGGGATCCATCAGCATTTGCTGCTGATGCAGCATTGGGAATGAAACTCATAAAATTAGAAATTACGACAATAAATGCTAGAATAATACCTAAAGCTTTTCTCTGATTCCTTTTCTTCAATTGAAGAACCTCCTAATACTTTTTTTAAAATGGTAATTCACTAGATTTCAAATCCTGTTCCTCCTTATTTTTAATCTTGGTAAGCCCTGCTTTTTTAAGATACCAATAAACGACAATCCTCCCATAGGTATTTTATATATTTTTACAAATTTTTACACAAATTTATTAAAAATATATAAAAAAGTGAGGGAAACGTTTTACATCGTTTCCCTCACTTATGATTTACCAGATAACTTTCCAATTATGATTACAACTTGCCTCCACAGTTTTTCTTTTTATAAAATAATCAGCTAGAAGCTCTGTCATATCTGTCTGAATTTCTGTTATGACCGGTTTGTCTTTGAACATTTCAAAGTCTCCTCCACCACCGGCCCTGTAATTATTCATCACCACATCATACTGTTCAGGAAGACTGAGCGGCTTGCCATTGCGAGTCAGTTTTTCCACTCGGGACCCAACCGGTTTCGAAATGTTTAATTCGTATTCAATTCCTTCCCACATGTCATAGTTATAATGTTGAGGTTTCGGCTCAACAAATGTAGGATTTACCTTAATTTGTTTATTTTTATCTAAAATAAAATAGGTAGCACATTTTTCCAATGCATCTTTGATATCCTGACCAGAAATTCGGATGACTTTCAATGTATTAGGATAAATATAATTTGACACAATATCTCGCATCGTTATATGTTTAGCAAAACCTGGAGATTCATTGTGAAATAGAGCGGTGTTCGATATGTCCACTCCAGTTGCATCCATTTGAACTTTATTGATGAATTCAATTAGCGGATGGTCAGCGAGTCTAACACTAAAGGCATTTGCAATTGACATATCTCCCGCAATTTCACCGATTGGCTGATCTAGCCATTCCTGCGTTAGTTTCTCAAACTCTTCAGCTAATTGGAGGACTTCTCTTTTGGCTGTTGTTTTATTTTCTACTTTCAATAACTCAGGCGTTTTACTTACCACTTGCCACTTTCCATTTTGATGTTCAAATTGAACTTTAACTTTTCCCAAAGCATGGCCATTAAAACTAGGCTGAATGACTGTGACTCCATTCAGGCTGGAAGAAATCTCCCGGTGCTGATGCCCGGTTAACAATACATCAATCCCTTCAATTTCATGACAGATTCGATAGCCTTGATTTTCCCCAGTTAATGATTCTGTAGGCTCCCCTGAAGAAAGATCTCTTTCAAAACCCCCATGATAGGAAACCACTAATAAATCAAAGTTTTCATTTTCTTGGATGTACTTAACCCATTTTTTCGTAGTTTCGAAAGCATCCTCAAACTTTAATCCTTTGATATGACTTGGATTCTCCCAGTTTGGGATGTAGTGTGTCGTTACACCCAATACAGCAATTCGAAGCCCATTGGAAAATTCCTTTATGAAATATGTGTGACCGAAAGCAGGCTGATGTTTTTCCTCTTCGATAATATTTGCAGAAAGCCATGGGAAACTAGATTCGTTTATCGATTTTCTTAGCAAACTCATTCCATAATTAAATTCATGGTTTCCAATGACCGCCGCATCATATTGTAAGAGATTTAAAATACTGATCATTGGATTTTTTTTCTTAGGAAGCAATTTTGCAAAATGATAAGTTAATGGAGTCCCTTGCATCACGTCCCCATTATCGATAAGCAGTGTATAATCGGCATTATTTTTCTCGTGGTCTATGAGGGTTGCAATTTTTGCTATACCCAAGTTCATTTCCTTACTAGTCCCATAATTGATTGGGTAAACATTCCCATGAATATCACTAGTTTCTAGAATGACCAATTCACACTGGTCAGTTAGCTTGTTCATTTTTCAACCACCTTTTCCTCTAAGGATCAGTGTTTATTATATCTTTTACGTCTGAAAAATAACAATAAATTACAAATTTAGAAAAACATTTACAATACCTTCACAAAAAGGTGACTATTTTTTGTTATACTTTCTCTTGCACAACCAAACTATCATTTTTACGGGGGTTACCTTGATCGACCTTATCTCCGGTTACTTAAGAAAGAGAATTATTTAACACTTATTAATACCAAAGGTAATCAAAGTGCTAAAAAATAAATTTAAGCGCATAGCACACGTTTTTTCATTTGTGAAAAAACGTGTGCTATTTTTATTGTAGAAAGAAAACAGAGGAAGACTATATCTCCCTCTGTCAAGTTTATTCTCCCAGTACATCAAAAACAGTAACTGGTCCTTTTCTCTTATGTTCCGTATTTAAGAATAATTTTTCGATTCTCTGCTTACTTTTCTCCTTTACTTCTTTTCCCTCCAAGTAATCATCAATTTCGTCATATGTGACTTGTAATGCTACTTCGTCCGGTAATTGCGGCTTATCATCTTCTAAATCCGCTGTTGGAGTTTTCAAGTATAAATGTTCTGGGCAACCCAACTCCTTTAGCAGCATTTTTCCTTGTCTCTTATTGAGTCTGAAGATTGGAACTACGTCCGCTGCTCCATCACCGTGCTTCGTAAAGAATCCCACTAAAGCTTCCGCAGAATGGTCCGTTCCTAATACTAATCCGTTTTTTGCACCTGCAATGCTGTATTGCACCTTCATTCGTTCCCTTGCTTTCTCATTTCCTTTTAAGAAATTCGTTAACTCAATACCAGCTTCTTTTAAAGAATTTACACTAGCATCCACAGCGGGTTTGATATTCACAGTAATTACTTCGTCAGGCTGAATAAACTGAATTGCATCTTGGCAGTCACTTTCATCCTTCTGAACACCATAAGGAAGTCGTACAGCGATAAAAGAATATACCTTTTCGCCTAGCTCCTCGTTAAGCTCATTTACAGCCATCTGAGCAACTTTAGCTGTTAAAGTAGAATCCTGTCCACCAGAAATTCCTAACACAAGAACCTTAATAGCCGGATGCTTTCTTAAATAATTTTTTAAAGCCTCCACACTTCTACGAATTTCTTTTTTTACATCAATAACCGGTTGTACTTTTAGTTCCTCAATAATTTGCTGTTGTAATGTTTTCATAATAAATTACCTCCATATTGTAATTAAAATAGTTTATAGTTTAATTCATTTGCTTACGTAGTTACTTTCAAATAACCCCTAACGTTTTATTTCTTTATATAATCCATGTTCTTTGATGTATTCATAACAAGCATCTGGTAACAAAGAATCAGCTTCTCCTCCAGAAGCAATCTCCTCGCGAATGTAAGTAGAGCTTATTTCCATGACTATCCCTTTATCCATTAAATGAAATCGACCATCATCATAGTTCCTTAGCAGAGGAGACTCTGCTATTGTTTCCGTCATGTTAATACCTTTTCTTCCCATTACGATGAATTGATTATGTTTTATCAATTCTTCATCCATCGTCCATTTTCCATCTTTAATGTCTACTAAAAGGTCTGCACCCATAATAAAAAACAACTCAGCTTTAGGAAACACCTTTTTAAAATGTTCCATTGTGTAGTAGGTATATTGTCTTTCAGGACGGACATTCATTTCATAGGTATCTAAAATTAATTTCTTCTTATTAACAATCGCTAATTTAACCATTTCTTCTCGATGCTTATCTTGCGTTTGAAGAACCTTATCTCTCCGAGCCTCTCCAATTGAAGGCAGTAAGATAACAAAATCTAACTTCTTTCGATGTGCTACCGTAGCAGCCACCCACAGATGAGCATGAGTAATTGGGTCAAAGGAAGAACCATAGAACCCAATTCTCACACCCTCCTTAAACAAATCTTCAATATTCTTATTTGGATTTAATGAACGATAATACTCCACCATTTTTTCTTGAGAATTTGCCATCAAAATGCACCTCGTTTCTATAAAATTAACCATGTCTTTTCTGTATTTTTATCGACCTAACTTTGCTGCCAACTTTTCTTTAACTTCCTGGAGTTGCTTCATTTTGTTATCCCAGCATTTTTGGCTTAAATCAACCGGATATTCTTCCGGATTCATATCTCGCTTATATTCATCCCACAAAAGTTTTAAATTATCTTTTACGTATTGTTGCATTTCCTGAATTGTCGGTAACTCATACACAAGTTCACCGCCCACAAAAATATCGTGGTGCAACTCTCTTGCCTCGAAGTTAGTAACAAATTTTGAAATAAACGTATGAACAGGATGAAACATTTTCAGCTTTTCTTCTTCTTGAGGGTTTTCATCCTCTAATGTGATATAATCCCCTTCAGAACGTTGATTTGTAAGATTGATAATGCGATAAATTTTCTTTAAACCGGGAGTAGACACTTTTTCGGGGTTTGCAGAAATCTTCACAGTGTCGATAAGCTCTCCGTTATCATCTTCAATTTTTACAAGCTTAAACACAGCGCCAAGAGCAGGTTGGTCAAATGCCGTGATTACCTTTGTTCCTACGCCCCACACATCAATTTTTGCTCCTTGTGCTTTCAAATGACTAATTGTGTATTCATCCAAATCATTAGAAGCCACAATCTTCGTTTCTTTAAATCCTGCTTTATCTAGCATTTTTCGTGTTTCTTTAGATAAATAAGCTAAGTCTCCGCTATCTAATCGAATTCCTTTAAAATTGATATCCTTTCCTAATTCCTTCGCCACTTTAATTGCTGTTGGAACACCAGATTTTAATGTATCATAGGTATCTACCAGAAACGTGCAATCTTTATGTCTACGAGCATATTTGTGAAATGCTTTGTACTCATCTCTATATGCTTGAACCAGTGAATGGGCATGTGTTCCAGCAACCGGAATACCGAACTTTTTACCCGCCCTAACATTACTTGTAGCATCAAAGCCTGCAATATACGCAGCTCTTGTACCCCAAATTGCTGCATCAAACTCATGCGCACGTCTTGTTCCGAATTCCATAACGGTTTGCTCTCCTGCTGCCCTCTTAATTCTCGCGGCTTTTGTTGCAATTAATGTTTGATAATTGACAATATTAAGAAACGCCGTTTCTACCAATTGCCCTTCTGCCAAAGGCGCATCTACTTGAAGGATTGCTTCATTTCCAAAAACTAATTCTCCTTCTTTCATTGCTCTGATTTTCCCAGTGAAGCGTATTGTTTTCAGATACTCTAAAAAGTCATCAGAGTATCCTAATTCATTTCTCAAATATTCGATATCACTTTCTGTAAATCTATACCCCTTAATAAACTCAATAATTTTTTCTAATCCTGCAAAAACTGCAAACCCATTCCCAAACGGAAGTTTGCGGAAGTATAATTCAAACACTGCACGTCTATTGTGCATGTTATCTTCCCAATATGTTTCAGCCATGTTAATTTGATATAAATCCGTGTGTAGTGCAAAACTATCATCCATATATTTTTGATTCATTTTCATTTCCTCCAATGTTTAAAATACAATATCAATACCAGTTGGTGTTCATGCAAACCTAATACTGTAAACATCATGGCCGGTATAGAATGTTAGTTTTAATGACTTTTATCTAATCAAATCAAAGATAAATCCGTGGAATTTACTATATTTACACCGTATCTGTCTTTTAATTCTTTGAATGCTTTTTCTGTCATTTCTTCATAACCAGGTATTGGGCTCATACAATCATCTAATAGATAAATTCTTGCCAGTATATCTCGATTATTTGCGTAATATTCTACTATCTGTCTAACAGATTCTAATACGCAGTGAGACTTAGCCTCTCCTGCAACAATAATTTTGTCGTACAACTTTAATGATTCTAAAAATTCATCGTTGCAGTATTCATGTTGAGAATATTCCGGCTTAATAATCCCATACATTTCACTTAATGGGTCTTGACCCTTTACCATCTTTTTAATAGCAGACTTTCGAGCGATAGAATGGAAATGAATGATATTTGAAAATTGCCCTTCCAAAGCCGCTCCATCTGTACCTTCAATACAATGATAAGTCCAAATACATAATTGCTTTTTACCTAACTTGTCCAAATTACGAATATAATGTAAACTTTCTTCTTGTTTATCTACTGCTACCCACTTTCCTGACTCAACATCTTCTTTTGTTATGATGGTGAACGGTTTTGGATGCTCTCCGTTTTTATCAATCCACCAACTTGGATGAAAGATTTGCTGTAGTTGATGAGTATCTAAAGAAACAACTATGGTGGTAATTTTCTCTAAGTTGTTGTGAATGAACTTTGCTACGTTCTTGATGTCTTTATGGGAATTAGGAACAGCTAATTCTCCTTGTTCCATAAAATCATTTTGAAAGTCGATACCGATGAACATCACTTTTTCGACATCTTCAATAGAAGGAATCAAATTCTCTGAATGAGCAAGAATTAATAAATCATTCAGTTTTCTCGTATTAACACCACCGATTGCATGCAAATCAACAATTTCTTCAAACTTTGTTTTCATCTTCAACACTCTCCTATTATATAAAGTTTAATTGTTAATTGTACTTTTTACAGTTATTTATTTTAAAAAATTGCGGTATCTTTTATCCCTAGATACCTTTACATTTTATTTAAAACGTTTAAAAGTATAACGAAGCTAGTTCTGACTCTTCATCATCTACGAATCGGTACAGATTAGCCGGTCTTTTAGAATTTCTTTGTGTTTTCTTATCTTTATTCTCTACTTTTTTAATGAACGGAAGATTCTTTATCTTTTTAAAGAAGTTTTCCGAAGCAATGCTTTTATGATAATAAACGGCTAACAAGACCTTTTGTAGTTCTGACACCGAAAATTCTTCCGGTAAAAATTCCTTTGCCACATTCGTTTGCATCATATCTCGTTTTATAACAGCTAAAGCATCCTGAATAATCTTTCGGTGGTCAAATGCTAGTTCTAAGGCAAAAGCCTCTTCCATGGTAAACAACTCTACTTCTGCTGCATCATCAGCTGCTTTTCGATTCTCCAAATGAAATTCAGGAACAATAGCGTAATGAGCATTAGAAATGATCCAACCTCTTTTATCCCTTCCTGGTTCATCATAAGTTCCAAATTGCTGTAAATGAATACCGTTTACGCCTGTCTCTTCTTCCAATTCTCTTTTGGCAGTCATAAAAGCTGATTCATTTGGTTGAACGAATCCTCCAGGCAAAGCCCATTTTCCTGCCTCAATGTTAGGTTCACCTTCTGCATCTAATAATGCACGTTGAATTAGCATGATTTTAAGAACTTTTTCATCATTGTCCTCATCTGGAACAATGGTAAAAACCGCTATATCAGCTGTATACCCTTTTGGAGTTACATACTTTCTTGAATCTGAATCGTAATTTTTTAATACTTCTTCTTCTGTTTGATACTTTCCCATTTACTACATTCCCTTCTTTATCTCATATTGCCATTATTATGTCTGTAATAGATATTTTCAAAACTTTTGCTTTATCCCTTTTTTTAATTGTTAATTGTACTTTTTACAGTAATTATAACTAAAAATTTAAAGGAACGCAATCGTTTCTTATTTTCTATAGCATAATATTCTTGCCTTTTTAAAAAGTTCCTTTTCCAAAAAATTAATTGTACTATTTACAATTAATGTAATGGATTATTTTTAAATAATCCATTTTTTTGTAAAAAAAATATAAATTCATTAATAAAAGATTGATGCATTTAGTACAAAACGGGTTCCGTTTAAAGGTACAAGTAACCAAAATCACATTAAAATCGTAATAAAAATATGTACTAACCTGCCCCGTTTAACAAGAAAATTATCAATATTCTTTTACGAAGCCATTACAATAAGAAAGAAGTAGCCTTTTTGCTAAGCTACTTCTTTCTTATTGTAATGGCGGAGATCCAAAAAAGTAATTGAAAGGGAGGGATTTTCCATTGAATACCCCTCGTTTTCTTAATAAAACCAGTTCACATTAGAATTTCTCCGATTCTGACTTATCAAATATTGACTCACTGCCGATAGCGTGTCGGTAAACGAGTTGTCCGCCAAACCACCCTCCGATTAGAAGAAAAATAAGCCCTAACAATGAGAGGGAAACGGAACTTATTAACCGCCAACCAGATAGAATTTCAACACCAAATCGGATAAAAAGGCTCCCCATAAACATTGTTATTGCAGTAATAATAACGGTCATATGGCGCATTGCGACTCGGTCGGCAGTCCCCTCTTGAGGAATGGCCAGAAAGTCAATCATGCCAGTAATTAGCGCAGGTATGGACATAACAAGACCTATTGCAAGATTATAAAACGAAAAACTCCACCAGAACGAAGCATCTGTCCAGACTCCAAGCAGATCACCAAGTAACGACACTGGCAATAGGGCCATTGGAAAATGCGTAACAACGGGGTGTACCGGATGTCCAAAAAACCTCAACCTTCTACGCTGTTTCATTTAACAACCGCCCCCTTACAAGATTCCAATAAGTAAAAGGATAAATGCGATAACTGCAGCTAAAGCATGAATTACAATTAGACCTTTAGGATGAGGTTTCTGGCGTAAATGGTAAAAAAACAGTACGAATCCGCCAAGCGCGGCAATAAGGAATAGAATCAAGGAAATAATCGGAAGTAATCCTGCATTTCCCTGAACGGCCCCAAGAATTAAAGTAATAAGACCGCCAGCCGCAACGGCACCATGTATAAGTGATAGCCACATAGGCAAATCCCTCTGACGAAACCCTAAAATCCCCAGCACTAGACCACCTAGTGCAGCAACTGCAAACAGAATAACAGATAAGAACAGCATCTTTACAATCCCCTCCATTTACAAATTTAAGGAATCACTTCACTCAAAATGAATACAACAATAACTTTAATTAATCAAGATTATAATTGGTTAATTTGGTTTATACATTATATTTCTGAATTATCAAATAATTACTTGTTTAATTAGTTTTTTTTTGGCATAGTAGTTACAAAGGGTATTTTTGGAAAAATCAATATTTACGGAGGTAATCGGTGTGAGTATTAACTCAAATCAGTTCCCAGGCCCACGACGTGATATTTTGTATTATCTGAAGCAGCATGGCCCGGCAACCGTTGCGGACCTCTCCTCACATTTGCAGATGACTGGAGAAGCTGTTCGTCAGCACCTCCTCCAGCTTACACAGGATAGATATATTCAGCGGCAATCTGAAAGAACCCCTGCTGCCGGTGCCGGACGGCCTTCTTTAAACTACAGTCTTACTATGGAAGGAGAGCAGCTGTTTCCTAAAAGCTACGACAGACTAACTGTAGAACTGATTGACACAATCATAGCGCAACTAGGAGAGGATTCTTTAAAGCAGGTCCTTTCTAGCATGACGGAAAGTCGGGTACAACAATGGGAATTTCGGCTGCGAGAATTATGTCTTAATGAACGTGTAGCTGCTTTAAAGGATATTTATATGGAAAACGATTCATTTATTGAAGTCGAACAGAATGGGGAAGAAATTTTACTGATTGAACGGAATTGTCCGTTTGCAAACGTTGCAATGAAGCGACCGGCCCTTTGCAGTGTAACGGTTAACGTACTCACAAGGTTGCTCGGACTCCGCGTAGTCCGGAAAGAAACCTTTCAGAACGGTGACGGCCGATGCGTTTTCAGCATTCTTTCCAATCAACCGATTGACACCGAATCATATTCCTTTTTATTAGAAAAGTAATACAGTCTGCCTAAGGCAAGTAATACTTACTGATGAAGCAATAAAACTGAAACTATTAACTATTTTAAAAGATCGGCATCTTCATAATAAAGAAATTCATACTATAACAGGATACAACTAAAAACAAGTGCAAAATGAATGAAGTCCCTTTATGATGAAGGTGTTAGGGTGTCTGGCAAAGGTCCCTGATTAAATGATTATTTAGATAAATAATAAAGACATTAATTTAGCTATTTATAATGAAAAGGAGCCTTAGTTTATATAAAGCTAACAGGCTCCATTTTTTATATAGTAGCTTTTTATTGATGCTTTAAAAGCATAAATGGAAGGTTAAGGAAAATTTCCCGTCATACGAAAATCCCCAATAAAATGATAAAAAACCGCATCTATTTATGGTACCCCCACTACTATCAAGCATTACAACCTTCCTGAAGCTTCCAAGTAATATATGACCAAGAAACCAACATGCCAAATACATATATAATTGCTATCTCAGTGCCTTTAATTTCATCTCTACTAACTGAGCACCCTACCATTTTCCACAATTTACAAATCATTATAAATATCAAGAGAGGTACCACAAATGTATTTCCTAATTATAAATTATTATATTTCCTATTTTTTCAGATCTTCAGAGCCCTAGCAAAATCCATCTTAAAACATAATCCAAAGTAATTCAGTTTACTTCACATCCACAATTTTTCTTAAAGCTATAGCAACTTTCGCTGCTACCTCTGCATTATGCTTTACCAATGAAATATTTGTTTCTAAACTTTTTCCTTTAGTCATTTGTTTAATACAATTTAATAAAAATGGCGTTACTTGTTTTCCAGTAATCCCCTTTTCTTTTGCTTCTTGAATTGCTTGGACAATAACATTTTCAATCTCTCTATGATTCATTGCATATGCTTCAGGCACAGGATTAGCTATTACAATCCCGCCATTTAAACCAAGCTCCCATTTTGTCTTCATTAACATAGCTATTTGTTCTGGTACATCAAGGCGAAAATCTACTCTAAAACCACTGTCACGAGAGTAGAAAGATGGAAACTTATCACATTGATAACCTATAACTGGTACACCTTGCGTTTCTAGATATTCTAACGTACGCCCTATATCCAAAATAGATTTTATGCCGGTACAGACAACAGCTACATTTGTTCTAGATAGCTCAGTTAAATCAGCTGATATATCCATTGTTTGTTCCCCCTCACGGTGGACACCACCAATACCACCTGTTGAGAACACTTTAATGCCAGCAAGAGCTGCCCCAATCATTGTAGCAGAAACTGTTGTGGCTCCAAGTTTTCCGGTTGATAATATATATGGCAAATCACGTCGACTTACTTTTTCTACTGTTTTACTTATTGCAAATTCCTCTAGCTCTTCATTTGTTAAACCAATTTTAATTTTCCCATCCATGATTCCTATTGTAGCTGGAACAGCACCATTATGATAAATAATCTGTTCTACTTCTTTCGCCGTCTGTATATTTTGTGGGTATGGCATTCCATGCGAAATAATCGTTGTCTCAAGTGCCACTACCGGTAAATGATTGCCTAACGCATGTTTTACTTCCTCCGTAAACGTCAAATAATGTTTCATCTATTATTCTCTCCCTACAAGAGTGTACAGTTTACTTTTATTTAGTTCCGTTGAAACAGAATCTTTTGTTTGCAACGTCAGATGAGCAGCTGCTAATCCTAACTTACATGCTTTAATCATGGTATTCTTTTGTAAAATACCAAATACAAAGCCCGCAACAAAGGAATCGCCAGCTCCCGTAACATCAATTACATCGGTTTTAATGGATGGGATATGTATGTTCCCTTCCGTTCCACTATAAAAAATCCCATCTTTCCCTAGTGTAATAACAACTTGTTTTACACCTTGAGCGTGAATGTTTAAAGCTGCAGATCGATAGTCTTCTACTGTTTCAATTTTCATATTCGATAACACTTCAGCTTCTTCTTTATTTGATAAAATAGCCTCTACTCCTTGAAGACAACTAGGTAGTCTTTTAGCCTTTTCAAAAGAAACAAGATTAATATACAAAGGAATTTCTTCTTTTCTACAGCGTTCAATTATATAAGTAAGGCAATCAGGGGATAAATTTGTATCTAATACAACCATAAAGGCAGATGCAATATGCCGCCATTTTTTCTCGATCATGCCTGGGGTAATATCCTCATAAATTTCCATGTTTGCAAAAGAGATAACCATTTCTCCATCATAATCTAATAAGGCTGTATACGTACCTGTACGTTTACCTTCAAGGCTCCACACTTGACTAACATCTATACCTTGCTTTTTTGTTTCTTCAATTAGCCACTGTCCTTCCTTGTCATCACCTACACCTGTAAGGAGTATTACGTCAAAACCTAAACGGCTTAAATTTTCCGAAATGTTACGTGCCACGCCTCCGCATGATTCTGACAATGTAGCTGGATTAGAGGTTCCAAAAAGTAGTTTTTGTTTACCATATATTTTTCGATCTATATTGGCACCTCCAATACAAATAATCGTTGATCTATCCGAGAATCCATATGCGTTTCTTTTAATTCTCCCTTTTTTAACGAGAGTAGCTAGATAGCTAGCTATAACCGAGCTGGAAACTCCTACTTTTTTTGCTAGATCCAGCTGTGAAATAGTTGGGTTTGCACGAATAATATCTAAAATTTGTTGTTCTTTATCCATTTTTCTCCCTCCTATAACTATATCTATATGGCTATTAATGTAGATTCAGTATAAAATTCCATCTTACTTAGTTTTTTCTTCAGTGAGGTGGGAGAGGCATCTACTAGTTAATTGGAGGGAAGAAAAATGAATTTAAGTGAGTAAGTTAGAAACAAGAAAATGCGGATTATGTTGTCGTTTGAGCTTAATCTAATGTTACTCGTTCAACATGTCAACATCTGTTCGGGTAATAGGTAAAAAGCAACCTGACAATCTAAGTTTTTCCCATCGAAAAAGCCCATGCAGCGTAAGCATTCGCCACATGGACCACTTGGTTTCCATAGTTATTCAATACAAAATAACGAGAAGCTTTTTGCACACATACCAAATCAATACAGAACCCATACATCCAAAATGTATAGAAATTTTGTTGTTGAAACTGTCTATTTTTCCCTATCTCCGCTCGAATCCCAATGACATCAGGTCCTAATGGTATGTCTCTCAAGAATTCCCCAGGTTCCCCCATCCTAAAATTCAACCAATAAAAAAATCACTAACACTTTGAGACTATTGATTTTCTATTGGTTGAGGATTTAATTACTTAATTGCCTTACTAACTTTCAGCTTCTTTCCTTTGATTGTTGTTTTCTCCATGGCTTGTAAGACTAGCGATCCTTTTCCATTAAGAATATCAACATAAGACAAATGATCCTGGATAGTTATAATTCCAATATCATCTGCTGTTACTCCGGGAATTTTTGTAATAGTTCCAACAAAATCTACAGCTCGAATCTTCTTCTTTTTTCCGCCGCTGAAATGGAGTTTCATGATATCTTTGTTTATTCGGGCAGTTTTATTATTTTTCACGACTCGGCGGCCACTGATTTTCTCTTCAAAAGCAGCTGTTCCTCTAGCAACTTCCTGATGACTAGGAGCTTCTATAGTAGGTATCTCAAAGCCAATGTATTTTTCAATGGCTTTAAGAAATTTTTCTTCATAACGTGTCGCAAACGTAATTGCTTTTCCTTTATTGCCGGCACGCCCGGTTCTTCCTGTTCGGTGGACATAGCCCTCTTTTTCCATTGGAACATCATAGTTGATGACAAGTGTCACATTATCAATATCAATTCCTCTCGCAGCTACATCGGTGGCCACAAGATACCGGAAATTTCCCATTTTGAAACCATCCATAACTGCAAACCGTTCTTCTTGTTCTAATCCTCCATGGAGTCTTTCACAAGAATAATTGGATTCTTCCAATTCGCTAAACACTGTATCGACGTGTTCTTTGGTTCTGCAAAAAATGATACAGCTCTCTGGATTTTCAACGACCGTAACGTCTTTAAGCAGTGAAATCTTTTCTTCTTCTTTCACTTCGATTAAAATATGTTCAATTGTATCCGTCGTTATCCCGGTAGCAGCAATCTCGATATTAATAGGATTTTTCATATATTTATGACAGAGATTTTCAACATCTTTAGGCAAGGTAGCAGAAAATACCATCGTGACTCTATTTGAAGGAAGTTCTTTTATAATCTCTTCTACCTCTTCGATAAAACCCATATTAAGCATTTCATCAGCTTCATCTATAATAAGATACTTTATTTGGTCTAAAATGAGGGTTCCTCTCTCGATATGGTCCATCATACGTCCAGGTGTACCGACGACTACATGAGTTCTTTGTTTCAATTCTTCTTTTTGTTTTGAAAAAGGTTCTTTTCCATAAACGGCCATAGCCTTAATCCGTTTAAACCTTCCAAGATTCGTTATATCTTCTCGAACTTGAGCAGCAAGCTCCCGAGTTGGTGTAAGAATCAATGCCTGTGGCTTTTTCTCCTCCCATTCAATCATTTCGCAAATAGGTATACCAAAGGATGCAGTCTTACCACTGCCTGTTTGAGATTTTACTACAAGATCTTGATTTTCCATTGCTACTGGTATTACTTCACGCTGAACTTCTGTGGGAGTTTCGTATTTTAACACAGCAAGTGCTTTTCTTATTTCATCGCTTAAATTAAAATCCTCAAAACTTCTTTCACTCATGTATTAACCTCGCTTTTTTGTATTATCCGACTTATATAGGATTCTCACAAAGAAATATCATATGCAAAATCTGACTATGGTTCATTATACTTAAAATGCCGGACAAATTGGCTTTTATTTTTAATTATTAAAAATAACATACTGGATTGAACCAAGAATGGAGGCAAACCGTTCACCTAGGGAAACGAAACAATCCCCAAGGGTGTTAAGTAGCGGGAGTATTCATATCATTAATATTTCCCGAATGTCCTCTTCTGTAAGAGTAGACGACGCTTTCTCCTCAGAATCAATAATTTCTTTAATCAGATACCTCTTTTTTTCTTGCAGTTCATTCATTTTTTCTTCAATTGTACCACGGGCAACAAGCTTGATGACCTGTACAACATTTGTCTGACCAATGCGATGGGCACGGTCAGCTGCTTGCTCCTCGACTGCAGGATTCCACCACATGTCATATAGGATAACGGTATCGGCACCCGTCAGATTAAGGCCTGTACCGCCTGCTTTCAAGGAAATGAGGAATAAATCACGTTCGCCTGCATTAAATCGATTGCAGATTTCCACTCGTTCCTCTGATGGAGTGTGTCCATCAAGGTAGAAAAAAGGCAGCCCTTGAATTGCTAATTCTCTACCTATGAGCTCAAGCATTTTCGTAAACTGTGAGAAAATCAACACCCTTCTTCCAGAAAGCTTTGATTCCTCTACAATCTGCATCAGTTGTTCGAATTTCGCGGAGCCTCCTTTATAGCCGTCCACAAACAAGGCTGGGTGACAACAGACCTGTCGTAACCGAGTCAAACCAGCCAAGATTTTGATACGATTTTTTCGGAGTGTATCCTTGTCTAGATGCTTCAACGTATCCTCTCGCAGCTTCGCTAAATAGGCAGCGTACAGCTTCTTCTGATCAGGAAGCAACTCCACCGATTCCATCGACTCGATTTTATCAGGAAGCTCTGAAAGTACATCCTCTTTCAACCTGCGAAGCAAAAATGGACGGATCCTCCGAGCAATCGTTTCCCTTGGGAGATTACTGTATTCCTTTAACCCCAGGAATAGTTCAGGAAAGACAACGTGAAAAATTGACCACAGCTCCTCTAGTGAATTCTCCACTGGCGTACCAGTAAGGGCGAAGCGATTACCTGCCATTATCCTCTTCACTGCTCGTGCTGTTTGTGTCATAGGATTTTTAAATGCCTGCGCCTCATCAAAAAACACCGTGTGAAAGTCTTGTTTCTCAAACCACTTTATGTCTCTAAGTAACAATGGATAGGAGGTAATGACAACATCCATATCCGCTACATCCTTTTGTATCTTGTTCCGCCCTGTTTTATTGCCATCAATGACAACAGCTTGTACATCCGAAGCAAATTTCGTAATTTCACTAAGCCAGTTATGCGTCAAAGATGATGGGCACACAATAAGGACCGGGAGCTTCTTTTTGCGGATGTCAGGAAGCTCTGATAGAATAAACGTAATGCTTTGCAGCGTTTTACCCAATCCCATGTCATCTGCGAGAACCCCTCCGAAGCCATAATTAGCAAGTGCTTTCATCCACTTGTAGCCGTGCTTTTGATAGTCACGCAATAGCACTTCTAAACTCTTCGGCACTTCGAACTCCAAACTGCCCGGATTACGGATGTTTTCTAATAACTGACGAAACGATTCCTCTAACTTAAATGTATTACTATCATCAACAGAATCAAGAAGCTGAAGCCCCCGGACGATTGGTAAGTTCAAGCCACTTTCCAGATCTTTATTCTGGTCTGGAATTTCATTCAGAAAACGATTAATTTCTGCAAATTCCCATGTTTCCAACGAGAGTAGCGATCCGTTTGGCAAACGATAATACTTTCGTTTCTCCTCTAAAGCCAATAGAACCTCGCGTATATGTTTTTCAGGAATGCCATCCATTTCAAATTTGAATTCCAGCCAATTAGTCCGTTCTTTTTTGACCTTCACCCTAACTTGCGGACGGGCATTCTCCTTGGCAATCCGGTTTCTCACTGCTGTAGTTGCATATATTTGTACAAGCTTTTGAAGCTTCGGAACGACATGGTACAAAAACTCATACTCCAACTCTTCATTATGCAAAAAATATCCGCCATCTGTCTTGGCAAACAAGCTATCCTCCATCAGCTGAAGGATCGCAGCCTCCTTCTCCACATCCCTTATAAGCCTGGGGACTGCCCGGAGTTCCCTGCTGTCCAATGGATTAATCACCATATTTTCATAGTGAAACTCCAGTCCGGCAAGCAGACGATCTTTCACACGATCCAAGTATAGCTTGGCAATTAACGATGTCTTCACCAAATTCTTAGGAATAGCTCCAGATATTTGAACATCTCCTAGTTTTTTCAAACCTGGAACCACTTTTTCCAGGAAAAAATCTATTTGCTCCTGAGGAATGGGAATTTGATTCGTTCCTGACGCATCTAGCATCTGTTTTAGATCTGAAAGACGTTGGCAGTCCTCACTTCTCAGCTTTACTAATTTTCCTCCAGATAGAACAGACCTATACGAATCGAGCACCATCAGATGATTTAACCCTTTGATCTTCAGTTGATAGCCTTTACCCTCAGCTTCTGCAAAGTCAAACTGTAAAGGAAGCAGTTCGTCCGATAAGTACAGACTGTCAAACGTATTTCCGTCGTACTCTAGCTTCACTAACGGTGCTCTTATAATTAAAGGTATAAGCCGTTCCCAAGAAGATGGTGGAATAAATAACATGTGATTGCTGATGGTATAGTTGGAATTGTCCGGTAGTGCGTCAACATACACTTTTTCATCATGGACCACTTGGATAAGCTGCTGAATAATAGCATCCGTTTCTTTTTGAAAGCAATGAAGGCTTGGGTCGTATGTGAATGAAATAGAAAGCAAGCTGGGATTACCTTCTTTCACTTGCTCCAGAAAATCTCGGATATTTTGCACATTGGCCGGACCAATCTTAACTTCTATTCCGAACATATTTCGTCCCTTGCCCATCGTGACGGGTTTACACGTAAACTCTGCATCAAGTACTTGTCTGTTTTCAAAGTGAAGCTGATGGCCGCTTGATCGTATAGGCTGATCATTGAAAAGAGTCAGCAAATCTTCTGTAAGCGCCTGATTTGTTGAAGAGCCAGACTGACGTTCGCTTGGACCAATAGGGATTGTTCCTTGACGCTGATGCTCATAAATCGACAGTAACACGGCCGCAATGTGCTGACAATCTCTTTGAAAGGAAGCTAGCGCAGGGCAGCTGCATTTCGTGCGAAAGCCATCGCTCTCATTCTTTTCAATGGTTACATGGAAATCTTCCGTTCCTGTAACCGTTGCTTCACAATTATCAGGACTGTAATTTTCAAATGTTACTTTATTAGCGCGATAAAAAGCGTCTCCCCTTTTGAAGGAGACTGTACCGCACATTTCTTTAATGATTTTTTGGTTTAATTTTATCTTCAAATAACCCGCTCCTTTCCGAGGATATTTCACTTCTGTTATCAAGACTTATTTAGATGAGATTGGTATTTTAAATACATGGTGACAAATCTTCGCACATAATTATAATCTAGTGTAGGTTACTGCAATTGTTTTATGGTAACATACAATAGGAAAGACTAATAAACAAGAGAAACTTAGGTATACAATTATAATGGAGTGATTATATGACTAAGGAAAAAGGTAAAAGCGGAACGGGAAGCGGAACAGGCAAGAAGGGTTGGAATCGCTGGCAGGCCAAAACTAATAAGGCTAAGAGTGCCAAACCTTATGTGAGTAAAGGTGTCAAAAAGACTACTAGCAGCAATAAAGGCGGCACATCACAATAAATTCGTATAGAGATTTAAGATAATATTATAAGTTTCATAAAAGGAAAATAAACGTATAACATTCATAGTAATAGCAGCTTACTTGCCATGTTGCTTCCAACTTTGATTACTTGCGCAATCAGTGCTGGAATCTCAGCAATGATTTTGCCCCGCTCTATACTCACTGAAAAGATTGCCCGACGAAATATTCACATTAGTCGTGACTACATGGTAGACCCATTAGAGCTCTGCCAGATTTCAGAAATTATGTCAAAATCTCTACTTAACGGTTCCGACAAATAAGACGATCGTAGAGATGATTGAAAACATACTTCAGCAAAATCATATATAAGCCTATCCAAGTATGTTTTGACATAAAAAAAAACACCCCAATAGTTAGATTTTTTGCCTAACAATTGGGGTTCAGTTCATTGTATTCTTTTTGTTTTGAATAGGTATTTATCAACAATCCCACAATGAGGATTCTTTAGTCTTGTTGTTCACTCTCTTTTCAATCATGCATATTTTTTATTTGCTTGTAACCGTTACTGTATCTCCTTGAGTATCCATCGACCAACCAAGGATATCGACTGCAGACTGAAGAGGAATGTAGGTAATTCCTGTCGGACTCTTCCAAGTATTTGTTTCTAAATGAATTGGCTTTCCGTCCACAAACACCGTATTTCCTTGTACTTTCCATTCAATTTGTTTCTCTGTTGTTTGAAGGAGCAGGCGATTTTCCTTTATTTGTGTGACAGAGCCATTCACGCTACGGGCAAAATCGTCTAACGGAACCATAACGTTACCCTTACTGTCAACAAACGGAGCTTCGCCAACGTGACTCACTCCTAGTAGAGCATTGTTTAGCCGCACTTTTACAGCAGTTCCATTAGCAGACTGGTTAGTCAAATCACCGTCGTTATACATGTAAGGCAAGAAGTTCGGGTGATCAAAATCAAACATGTCCAACATGTTATTGGCAGTAGCGTCCTTACTGTTCAACGCTGGCAACTTATAGTTCCACTCTAAGAACTTTAAAATAGATGAATGATCATATTGAACGTGACTCACATAATTCTCCTTAGCATAAGGAGATATCACTAATGCAGGGATACGCGGTCCATTTCCTAGAAGCCCGTCTTTATTCGGAGCAATAGAATTGGGAGCTACATGGTCATAGAAGCCGCCGCCTTCATCATATGTGACAATAATTGCTGTATCTTTCCAGTACGGGCTATTCATGATTTCATTAATTGTATCTACTGTAAATTCTTCAGCAGACGGTGTGCTTTGATTTCCTGTACCAGGATGCTCATCGTCCCCATATCCAGCCTTTATAAAGCTAACGGCAGGAAGATTTCCGCTTGCAATGTCCTGTGCGAATTTGTTGTAGTCCTTTAGGTTGTTACTATACTTCCCATCCTCATAGTTTTGGAAGTATTGGAATGGGTTGTGGTGCGGTGAATATTTCTTCGCTTCATCCGAAGTAGGATCTGCCTTTGCTGCATCCCATCCTCCAGCATACCAAGCCCAAGATTGGTTCGTAGCACTCAACTCATCCCCAATGTTTGGATAGGTGAGATTATATGTAAGCCCGTTCGTGCTATCCCCTCCAAATGGACCATTTTTAGGGGATGGATCACCAGTTATTTGAGAGTTAGGGTTTGTGTTGCTCGCCGGTTCACTGCCATTTCCCGACTGTGCCGCTACTAAATAGAGTGCACCTGGTGTTGAAGGGCCATAGACAGGTTGGAAATAGTTATCCGCTAAAGCATAATGTTGAGCGTATTGCCAATAGGCCGGAATATCGTTGTAATCAAAATATGACATAGATAATAAGCCTTTGTCATTCGTATCGGTTGTTTTGCCGCTATCATGATTGACCTGATAGAACTTGTCCATTTTTCCGCCATCCACCATGGATATCATCGCACTATAGCCGTGATTTACATCTGTTTCTTGAATATCAGCTTTCCCCGCATCATGCCAAGGGTAAATCGGATTTCCATTTACATCAGGATTGTAAACAGCCCCATTCACATCTCTAGTCACATTCCCTGTGACATACTTAAAGTTTCTAACATCCTGAGGCGTTCCATTAAGCGGCTTGAATCCAGGTGCATAAGGATAGGTACCGAAGTAGTTATCAAACGTACGATTCTCCTGAAAAATTACTATGGTATGTTTGATTGGTGAAGCTGTCTTTGCTTCTACAGAAGACATTTTTGTTTCTGCAGAAGATGCCTTCGCTTCTGCTGCATGTACGGGTAACGTACCAAACAAAGGTGTTGCTATAATCGATAATGCCCCCAAAGATAATGTAAAATTACGAAATCCTCTTCTCACCTTGACTCCTCCATAACGTGATTTACTTTTAATTAGATTAACAAATCAAAGATATCAACAATATGTAAAGTTTCCTTGATGATTTTGTCATTTATTTGTAAATCCTATTTGACGATGAAAATCGCAAACCCCTTCTGCTTCCTTTTGAGTTTTTCCCTCCATAGCCAAATAAACAGATGTAATCCCCATACATGATGTTTTTGTTTTTTGCACACAAGCTAGAATGGGTAAGGCTATATAAGCTAATAATGCCACTGGTCTCTTATTCTTTTATTCTACCAACCAGTAAAATCAAAACACTGAATCTATATACATGAATTTAATCAAATAAAATATAATTTACATTAACATAATACTAGGTTAATAAATCAAGACTAACCTACTCTCATATCCAACAAATAGGGGGGGAAATTTTGAAAAAGAAATTCAGAAACAAAAAAAGACTGCTTAGTGGAATTGCCTTGAGTACTGTACTGATAGGTTCCGCTGGTGTCTATGCTGCACAGGAAAGTGGTTTTGGAAGCAATTTAGTTGGTGAACAAGCAGATGGTTCAGTTCAAACACCTGTTAACCAATTAATCACACCGGCTGGAAAGCAAATTGAATTTGGCGGTAACCCCATTTCTGTTGCTGTCCATCCAAACGGAAAAACAGCTGTAACCATAGTTGGTCGTAATAATTACGGCGGTAAAGGTATCAATGTCGTTGATCTTGCGACAGGAAAATTAATGCTCAATGATTTCGATTTAGGCCTTACTACAATGTGGGGATTGGCTTATTCTAAGGACGGCAGTCAACTTTATGCAACTGGCTCTAAGGGCGGTAAAGGTAAGGTTGTCGTAATGTCAATTGATGCGGACGGAAAACCAGCTATCCAAAAGACTTATACTCTTCCAAATGCAGCTGTTGGCGGAAATATCAACCCGCTTGATCTAGCAGTGGGACCACAAGGTCAGCTATTAGTAGCCCTTAACCGTGACAACAGTCTTGGAGTTATGGATCCACAGACAGGTACACTCACTGCCAAAATTGCGGTAGAAAATGCCCCAACGGGTGTGTTAGTTGATGGAAATACAGCATACGTTACAAACCAAGGCGGCAGAGTAGCTAAAGCTGGAGACACGACGGTTGACTCTTCCGGGACTCAAGTTGTAGTAGATCCTAAAACAGGGGCAACTTCAACAGGAACTGTTTCCATTGTTGACCTGACAACCAACACTGTTACAAAAACCATTGATGTGGGTATGCAGCCTGAACGTATGACGCAGTCAGGTCAGTACATATTCGTAACCAATACAAACAGTGATACTGTTTCAGTTATTGACACGAAGACAAACACGGTAGTTCAAACGATTGATATTAAACCATATCCTGATGCACCAAAGGGATCTGCACCAAATGCTGTAAAGGTTGTAGATAATAAGCTCATGGTAAGCCTCGGCCGCGATAATGCAATTGCTGTATATGATTGGCAAGGTCCTGAAAAAACGCCTGAATTGCAAGGTCTCTTACCGACTGCTTGGTTTCCAGTCGATATAGCGGTGGATTCTGCAAATAAAAATCTCATAGTGGCTAATGCGGATGGAATTGGTTCCCGTGGACCAGCACGTAATCTAACAATTCAAGGAATTACGGTAAATGGCCATTCTTCCTATGCACAAATGGGATCTCTTTCATTGATTCCATTCCCTACAGCTGAAGATCTTGTTAAGGGGACAAAACAGGTTTACGCCGACAATAACTGGTTTGGCTTAAAGAATCTTAACGCGGCGCCGCGTAACAATAAACAACCTGTTGCTATGCCAGAGCGAGTTGGTGAGCCATCTACTATTAAACACGTATTCTATATTATTAAAGAAAACCGCACGTATGACCAAGTGCTTGGCGACTTAGGAAAAGGGAATGGAGAACCAGCCTTAACGCAGTTCCCTAGAGCTGTGACCCCGAACTTCCATAAACTAGCCGAAACGTACCCGTTATTGGATAATTTCTATGTTTCAGGTATTCAGTCAGCAAGTGGACACCAATGGGTTATGCAAGGAACGAATACAGATTACGAGGATAAAGAAACAGATTCAGCTAATGTCCGCAGCTATCCGGGCGGCGCTGGGGACCCAATGGCCTATGCACCTACCGGCCATTTATGGGATCAAGCCATTAAACATGGCGTATCTGTAGAAAACTTTGGGGAAGACACGACTGGTTTTACCGGTTCAGCACCATTTGGCACTTGGACAGATTGGTACAATGATTACTTAATCCTGTCTGGACAAAAGCAAGGGGATCTTCATGTTCCAATTGGCAACTATTCAGCAACATATGATATTCCATCCCTTGGACCAATTACACATAAAACATTCCCGACGTTTGATACGAATATCCCTGACCAATATCGATATGAAATTTTTAAGCAGCAATTTGAACAACACGTAAAAAATAATGACCTGCCAGCACTAACCACAATGTGGGTAATGGATGACCATACTGCCGGAAGTGCTACAGGCTCCCCAACACCACAGGCTATGGTAGCAGACAATGACTTGGCAGTTGGTAAAATTGTTGACTTAATCTCCCACAGCCCATACTGGAAAGACTCTGTCATTTTTGTAACTGAAGATGATGCGCAAAATGGATTAGATCACGTTGACGGTCATCGCGAGCCAGCTTATGTGATTAGTCCTTGGGTGAAAAAAGGAAGTACTAACAGCCACTATTGGACTGTTATCAACATGGTTCGCAGTATTGAGCAGATTCTCGGTCTTCCAGCCATGAACCAAAACGATGCAGCGGCAGAACCTATGAGTGAGCTCTTTACGGATCATCCAGACCTTACACCATATACATTTGAACCAAACCAAATCCCGCTTGACACATTAAACGGACAACCGGATGCAAATACCGCAGCGCTTGCCAACACAGCTCAGGTAACACCAGAAGCAAAGGAACTTTCGAAACAGTGGACAGAATGGTCCAACAAGAATAAAGATAAATTAACTGGTAAACACGCATCACCAGATGAAATCAACGCAAATATGCTAAATCACTCAGTATGGTATGCTACAAAAGGGTTTGACAAACCGTATCCAGGTGAAAAGAAGGTGCTTACACCAGATGAAGTGGAGAAGCAACCTGAAAGCAGTGCACCATCTCCTGCTGACAATAACTAATAGCTCTTTCTAATGCCCTGCTGCAAAATGACAGTCGGTAACGTAACAAGTAGCTACCCATAAGGGGTAGCTTTTGTTATGGAAGATACTATCTAAGCCGGGTATCAGCGCTGTGCACAATTGGGATCTTTTAGGGATTCTGAATACTTTTAGGAGTAGTTTAGATTGTATCCACTATAGTAAGAGAGGAGCGCTTTCGGGTTTATCACTGCCCGGATAAAATAATATGAAACGACTGATAGATGAAATGATGAAACGTGCCGTTCTCATTGTAACCTTGATCGCACTTATACTAGTATGGGGAGGAATGTCTGCACGACACATTCAACGGGACTACCTGCCAGAGATTAATAACTCCACCCTAACGGTCACAGTACGTGCGGAAAATTACCAGGCGGAGCAAGTAAAAGCAAAGATTACAAAACCGATCCAACAAGCCGTACGGGTGGTAGACGGTCTTCAAGATGTCGAGACGAACTCATTTAATGGCGGTTCATTAATAAGTCTTAATTTTCCAATGAATTATGATATGAGGCATGCGGAGGAACAGGTATCTAAAGCATTAGAAACGATTTCGCTGCCGGTTGGTGTTCAAAAACCTTTGGTAACGCGTCTTAGTACGCATTCTCTACCCATGATGAGAATTAGTTTGATAAGTGCTTCTAACAATATTACTGAAAATACGCTTCGAACTGCTATTCAAGAAGATGTTGTAGATTTGTTGAAAACAGTTCCAGGAGTGCAGGATGTACAAGTATCCGGGGGTGGAAATGCCGGATATGCTGTGACCCTTCGAACAGAAGACCTAAAAAAAGCAGGGTTAACAGTAGACGACATAAAACGGTCACTTCAGGAGAAATATGCAACTGAAGCGGAAGGAAATGTATCAGACAACCAGATTTCTATTCCTATCCAAGTTTCAGGTTGGGGATTAAATCAACAAGATCTACTCCAGCTTCCTATTCATACAAGAGATGGGAAAACCGTACCGCTCTCTGATGTAGCGGACATTTCAAACGCAATCGTGAATCTGCAGACTATTTCAAGAACCAACGGGAAACCTAGCGTTCTGTTAGATGTTTTAAAAACCCCTTCATCCAATATTACGGATGTATCCGACCGAATAAGGAGCAAAATCAAGGATACTCCCGCCTTGAAAAATAAAGATATAAAACTTTCCATTCAATTTGATCAGGGTGAGCAAGTCAATGCATCTTTAAAAGGTCTGATAAAAGAGGGCTTGCTAGGTTGCTTGTTTTCGATGGTTTGTGTATTTCTCTTTTTCCGTACAGTTCGTTCTACGCTATTAATAGCTCTTTCACTGCCAATCTGCTTATTGGCGACCACCGGTTTACTAAAAACGATGGGGATAAGTCTAAATATTCTTACCGTTTCTGGACTGATTGTTGCAATGGGCAGGGTAGTCGATGACTCGATTGTTATACTTGATAATATGAACCGTAAAGTGCATGAGGAAAAAGAAAAAAATAGTATGAATCTATTAGCAGCTGCAGTTTCCGAAATGATTCCTGCTATTGTAGCGTCTACTGCAACAACTATTGCTGTCTACATCCCAATTGCACTAATTGGCGGCATGGTGAGTTCAGCTTTTTCAGGATTTGCCTGGTCTGTCGTGATTGCACTGGTCATTTCACTATTTGTTTCAATCCTTGTTGTGCCGGTTCTTTATAACCTGATTTGGAAAGGAAGACCTATAGCCGTCAACGATCGGCTAGAACCGTTTGCACATAAAATTCTCATCTGGGTGTTTCAACAAAAGAAAAAAATGGTTACCGCCTTTCTTGCATTATTCTTGATTACTTCGGTGGGAGCAGCTTTTCTTCCCGTTAATTTTTTACCAAGAACAAATAACGCAGGCCAAATCGCGGTTCAAGTTGAAATGCCTCAGAATACTTCATTAACAGAAGTCGATGCAGAAGTAAAAAGATTGGAAGATTTAATAAAAACAAATCCTAAAGTGGACTTCTTTTCTTCAGGGCTCGGTTCATCTTTTACTCCCCAATCTGATGATGTTTTTGATGCAGGAGGTGGATGGATTCAACAACCAAACATTGCCAATTTATCTATAACTGTTAAGCACAGTACAGATGTAAATGCCTTTATGCTTGAATTGCAGAAACAATTAAATTCTCTATCAAGTAAAGCGGTCTACACTGTTACGAATCAAAGCATAGCAGGCGATGATTCGCAATTAAAGATCAATATTACAGGGGCGGATAGTGAGACGCTGGAGTCCATGGCTCGAACAATCGTAAACCAGCTTAAATTGGTCCCAGGACTGGCTGTACAGGGTTCGGCAGATAATGAAGACCATATCACGCAGTATCATATCACGCTCAATCGGAAGGCGATAGAAAAGAATGGGATTCAGGTAGAGGATATTTTAAATCGAATTCAGCAATATACTGCAGAAGGGTCAACAGGTACAATCTCAATTAACCAGGATACGTTTCCAATTGTAATCCATTCTGATTTACAAAAGCATGGTACGAATGTTAGTAGTAAAGATCTCTCTCAAGACATTTTCTCTTTACTAGGTAGGGAAACTTTTATAAATAACAAAGGGCAAAATGTTTCATTGGATCAACTTGCAATGCTAACACCAAACTCAGATCCATCGGTGATTCAAGAGAAAGATGGGCATCCATATGCAGTGGTCACAGCGAACATCATTTCAAGCGATATCGGAAAAGTCACTACACAGGTCAACAGTGCCCTTGAGAATATTCCGTTACCTGAGGGCGTGAAGTATTCCTTCGCGGGTGCACCTCAACAAGTATATGAAATGATTTATGAGATGGCTATTGCTTTATTCTTTTCCATTTTGCTTGTTCTCTTAATCGTCAGTGCCGTTTTTCGGGGATGGAAAGCGCCTCTGTCAGTTCTCATTTGTATTCCATTGGCCTTTATCGGATCAGTAATAGGGATGTTTATCTTTGGTATGGAGTGGGATCTTGCAGCATTAGTTGGATTCATGATGTTAACAGGAATCGTCGTCACAAATGGGATTGTCCTTGTCGATAAAATAGAGAGAAACTTGGCAAACGGGCTGGTAGTAGAAGAAGCTATTTTACAAGGAACGCTGTCCCGAGTACGTCCTATCCTAACGACGGCCTTCACAACGATTTTGACAGTACTACCATTAGCTTTTTCTTCCCAGGCCGATACGGTAATCTCTCAAACTCTCGGGATTGTTGTTGTAGGCGGGCTAATCAGTTCAACATGTATTAGCTTATGTATGATTCCAATTAGTTATAAATGGATGTATCATACACGTACAGGTTCTTCTTCAAAACACATTGGAGGGGAACAAATATCTGTTTTGAACAACAATATCAAAAACACGATCTGACAACTCCCACCGCTAAAGCAGTGGGGTTCAAGAGTACTACTACACTTCTCAACGACACCTTATCTTTCTGTATAGAAAGAGTTTCTATCAAAGCACTGGTGTAGATGGACGTATGGCGTATAGCCAGGCACTTCGCTCGACAAGCCTTAAAAGACTCTCGATGTACTTATCGTTCTGCATCGGACGTGATCACGACCGATTTGTAAATGAGATCGTTGAAGATTTTACCTAGCAGACGTTTTTCCTGCTAGAACCTCATATCTTCAGTTTTCAAAGGACAAGTTGTCCGATAGGGAGATTGTACCGAAATATTCCAAACCAAACAAGGATAGTAACATGTTCAAATACTTGAAGCACCACAACTTTTCGGTTGATCAGTGGTGCTCCGTATTTGACCTCACTTTCATCCCACGTCTAAAGACGGGCTACGCCCAACGTAGACTTTCTCGTTCGGAAAATCTGTAAATACAAAGATGTCCATAAAAGTGTACGTACTCTTTCCCAATATATTAGATGAAGAACATTTGTATCAATTGTCCAATCCCATAGCTTCAATGCTGCTTGTACAAGGACGTTTCGATCTAGTGAATAGGGACTGATTGCTTCCGTACAGAACACGAATGAAATGAGTATCCCGGCCTGTTGATATAGTATCTACAAAGTAGACAAAGAAAAGAAAGAGCTCTTACCTATTGTGGTAAAATCAATCTTTGGTCTACTTTGGAGGTACTATTTTTATGGATATAAAACAACAGGATGTACAACAAATATATTCACATACTATCAAAATTATATATATTCTATACTTATTCAGCCTACATAACATGGAATTACCGGAAGTCAATGCATCTACCTAACTTCCTAAATCTTAGCCGTCGGCAAGCCGGTTAAACGGCTGAATTCTCCTGGATGAGGCGTCAGAATAACAGGATCTGTCCGTTTTTCATACGTTCGTTTGCTTAACGCCCCTGCATCTAAAATCACTGGAATTTCCTCAGCTAGAATCTTGGAAATATACTGCTCTAGTTGTTCATCTGGAGGAAGCCCGGGACCGATGGCAACACCGCTTTTATTTCTACCATTACCATTTCCTTATGCATCAGTACCGTATTGCTCATTATCAGTGCTGTAACAGGACTCATCTATGATCAAGCAAAAAACGGAGTACTGCCGTCATGACTTTCCTTTAAAAATGGCAACAATGTTCCGTCTCGGGCACTTCTTCTCATGTTTGCTATCCATTTCAGCATGTTTACACTCTACGCCATGCATACTGTAAATATTGAACAACTTGTCTCTATCGCCAACACCTTCTTTCTATGCAATGCCGTGATCAGCATCGTTAAAACGAGTTGAGAACGCATTGAATCGATAGAAGCCATTGAAATTAGAAAAACTACAATTCCAAAGATTGTTACATATGTTAAGTAAGGAAACAGCCACATTTTCATTTTTAAAACTTGACGATTTTCCTTTTCCATTTTATTTCGCAATCGGAAGTGGGAAATGGCAATAGTAAGCAGCATTGCTAAAGCAAAAATGATGTAAAAGTAAAGGACAATAGCATAAAAACCAGTAAATTTCATGCCTTCGGTTTCTTCAGGGTGGCAAAGCCTGAAAATGCTTGTAATAAATGAACGACTCTTTGTTTCTATTAAACGCTTTGCACTAGAGATGATGTTTACTCAAAAGCTAGAATAGAATCATGAAGGATATCAATCATTTGGTCTAATTCAGTTTTGCTTATTGTTAATGGAGGCGCAAATACAAGCGTATCTTGACCATCAAACGTAACTGACCTACAAATAAGACCGCGTTTTGCAGCTTCTGAAACAATAAGAGGAGCTATAGGAGTTGAAAATTTTTGCTCTTTTACAATTTCAATGCCCCCCATTAAACCAAGCCCTCTGACCTCACCAACAATTTTCCGATTACTCTGCAGCCATTTAAATCCTTTTAGCATTTCTTGCCCCATTATCTCCGCATTTTCAATCAGATTTTCCCGTTCAATGATTTCAAGGTTTTTCAAAGCAACGGCGCAAGCCATTGGATGACCGCTGTATGTATAACCGTGTAAGAGTGTACCTTCTGAAAATTCAATTAATTCTTGGTGGATTCGTTCCGAGAGCATCACGCCCCCTAACTGAGCATATCCGCTTGTAACCCCTTTAGCAAAACACATCATATCTGGGGCAACACCATAATGTTCAATCCCAAAGTATTTTCCTGTTCTTCCAAACCCAGTAATTACTTCGTCTGTAATAAATAAGATTCCATACTCATCACATATATTTCTAATTTTCTTAAAGTAATCTTTTGGGGCTACATGAACCCCTCCAGCCCCTTGAACTGGTTCTGCAATAAACGCAGCAACCGTCTCTGGGCCCTCCGCTTCAATAACTTCTCGTAGAGACTGAGCAGAGAAATTTTCTACGTAGCAGAAATCCGGAGCTAATGAATTCGTAAAATCCCGGAAAGGCTTCAATCCTGTTGCACTCGTTGCCCCCATCGCTACTCCATGATACGACTTCGTTCTCGAAATAATCTTTTTTCGTCCAGCTTGTCCTTTTAGAATCCAATAATGCCGAGCAAGTTTATAAGCAGTATCATTAGACTCTGATCCTCCTGAAGTGAAAAAGGTAGCACTTAAGTCCCCAGGAGCTATTTGAGAAAGTTTAGATGCCAATCGAATTGCTGGTTCATTGCTAAATGTGGCAAAACAAGAAGTGAAGGCTAATTTCGACATTTGCTCCATTGCGACCTTGCCGATCTCTTCTCTACCATGACCAACATTGACATTCCAAAGAGAAGACATTCCGTCAATCACAGATTTTCCCATCACATCATATAGATGAACTCCTTTTCCTTCAGTAAAAATAAAGGCAGGTCCTTGTTCCTGCTGCTGTTTGATAGGAGACGTAGGATGAAGAAAATGCTTTTTATCCAATTCCGCTAATGTTTGAACCAAATCCAAATCTTTTATCATGATAAACATCCTTTCCTTTTCTAAGATTAAGAAAGCCAGTATTTTGTTCAGTTTTTTATGATATATAAACAAAGTACTGGCTGTTGCAGACCCGCTTCATTTGCTTGACATTATACTCAGGTAAAATGGTCTAATAATAAAGTTAATATGTAAAAACTAGCATGCAATTAACATTGTCCGTTTTTTCGTTCATTTTATTTTCCTAAGTAAGGTAAAGCACGATCATGTATATCTATAAAGAACTTTAGCTTAAAAATTCCTCCTTCTTTCTAAAAGTCTACTCGTTCATATTACTTGCAAATTCTATGCCAACTTTTTTAGCGCAAATCTCCCTTTACATCTATTTAAATGAATTCAAAATTGAATTAAACTAGCAATAATTAATTCAATTTTGAATTCATTGATTCATTTTGAATTAATATTGTACTTTTTCAACCGACGAACGACTGTTGCTTGACTTAATCCAAGAGTTTCAGCCATTTCATATGTTGTTTTACATTGGCGGTAAGCACGTAGCAGCCAACATTTTTCAACCTCTTCCAAAGCATCCTGCAGCGTTAATCCTCGCTCCTCAAAAACTGTTAGTGAAGACCATTCCACTTCAGTATCATTATTCTGCTGATTTTTTTGTATAAAGGGAAGATTGTCATGATAGATTATATTAGTATCCGAAGTAACAACTAACCGTTCGATAAGATTCTCAAGCTCTCTGACATTCCCGGGCCATTCATATTCTAAACATGCATCAATCGCAGCTGAATGAAAAAATTTATTTGTTTGATACTTTCGGTTAAACTTTGATAAAAAATGCTCTATAAGTTGATAAATATCCTCTTTTCTCTTCCGTAAAGAAGGGATATGAATTGGAACTACATTTAACCTATAAAAAAGATCCTCTCGGAACTTTCCTTGCTTCACCATGTATTCTAAGTCTTGATTAGTAGCTGCCACTAACCGGAAGTCTACTTTTTTGCTCCTTCCCCCACCAATTTTGGTTATGCTTTTTTCTTGTAGTACTTTTAAAAGCTTAACTTGTATATCAAGAGGCAGCTCCCCAATTTCATCAAGAAACAGTGTTCCTTTATGCGCCAATTCAATTATTCCTATTTTTCCTTTATGATTTGCTCCTGTAAAAGCACCAGGCTCATATCCAAATAGTTCAGATTCAAACAAGCTTGTTGGTATAGCCCCGCAATTGATTTCAATAAAAGGCTCCTTTTTCCGCTCGCCTCTATTATGTAAAGCACGGGCAAAAACAGTTTTCCCAACTCCGGATTCTCCTAGTAAAACAACCGTTGCATCACTTCTTGCCACTCGATTTACAAGCTCCCAAACCGTCTGCATTGTTTTACACTTTATAACTATGTCCCCAATTTTTGTTTCCTTTCCTCTCAGCTCTTCGATTTCTGATTCATAGCGTCTCATTTTAGACTGAAGCTGTTCATAATCCTCCTTTAACTTTTGTATCTCGGTTAAATTATGAGAAAAGCTAATCACTCTAATAATATTTTTTTGTTTATCAAAAATTGGAATACCCGTAGCCATTATCACCTTCCCTGTTCTCGTCTTTTGCATTACTTGAACTTCCTTTTTCTCCTTTAAAACCCTGGCAGTCACGGATGGAGAAAAAATATTTTCCTTTTCCAGTTCGAAAACCGACCTTCCCACTAAAGTTGATGAAACTTCACCATATATCTCCTCAGAATTTCTAATTGCCCTCAACACGATTCCTTGTCCATCTGTCACAACAATGTTATCATTTGAGGCATTTATGATTCCTTCTAGTTCCAGCTTCAATATTTCTAATTCTTCTGTCATGTTAACCACTTCCCTTTCTGTTGAAATCACCTGAAGGTAATATCATACTCACACTTCAAGCTGATAATAAAGCCGGTTTGGGTGCAATGAATCTTCATTCTCAATAAAAAGGCAATATCCCTTAGCCAATTATACTACCTCTGAATTATACTTTTTGTTTAACTATCCAAAAGTTGAGAAATTTTTCGGTTTACAATATCAAATCGAAAGAGTTCTATCATTTCACACTTGATTACTAAAAATCGGTATATAAATATCAATTTGGACACATTTGTTTAACGTGTTCATTTCACTGCCACTTAACTAGATAATACTATACAGATATGATACATTATAAAAAAGTAGCTACTATATATGGAAGGGATTTACTATGTTGAATACTGAGCAAATCAATCTGGAAACCTCCTTTATTTTAATTGAACCAAACACTCCTTTAGTAGAACTAAAAAACAAGATCCTACAGTACCAATTTGCTGTGATTACAGGGGAAAGACACTATACGATTACAAATAGTGAATATAACTTTATCCTATCAGATGCGGATTCAAAGCCTGTAATTCTTTGGCTTGAAGAAATGCAATGGATTCCTTCTACAGTTCTTACAATGTCAGAAATTCTTGAATTGAGCATAGATTGGAGACGCCCGGTTCTAATAAAACACGAAGAAAAAGAAAATATTATTGGAGTTTTAACTGCCAGCGAGTGGATTCAAAACTTACAGATTGAAAATAAAAAGGTAACTGCCTATTTTCACACATTAGCAGAAACAGTTAACGATGCTGTTACAGCTGTCGATCAAGAAGGGAAAGTAATTTGTTGGAACGCCCCTGCAGAAGGGACTTATGGAATCAAGCGGGAAAATATTCTCGGCCGAAAAATCGGGGAATACTTCCATGTAGAGGATATCGTGTTACATCGTATTTTAAATGAGGGCCGCCCGGTTCGAAAAGCATATCACCGCCCTGATAGTGATACTCACGTTTTAATCAACGCTTCTCCAATTATACAAGACAATATTATTATCGGAGGAATTGCAACAGAGCAGGATATTACTCGAATTGTTCGGCTTAACGAAGAATTGTATTCATCGGTGCCTCAGCTTGTCCACCCAGAAAATCCTTTCTCTTCTATCATTGGAACTGGTACAGAAATTCAACAAGTGTTACAAATTGCACAGAAAACTACTTATGCTGATATCCCCGTCCTCTTAACTGGCGAATCTGGATCTGGGAAAGAGATGCTGGCACAGGCGATCCATTACAGCAGTTCGAGAAAGAATGAGCCTTTTTTATCCGTGAACTGTATCTCTGTCCCTCCAGGGCTGTTAGAAGCAGAATTATTTGGATATCAGAGAAAAGCTTTTACGGATGAGGAACAAGTGGGACAGTCTGGTAAGTTGGAACAAGCAGGTCAGGGAACTCTGTTCATTACAGACATTGACCAAATGCCATTTGATATTCAAGTAAAACTTTCCAATTATTTGGAACACCAATCCTTTTATCGCATAGGGGGAACAGAATTAGTTACAGCCCATACACGTATTATCGCCTCTGCTTCGCCTGTAATCGACACAATGGTAAAAGAGGGAACTTTTCATAAGGACCTTTATTACCAGTTAGCTGTAATCAAAATCGATATTCCTCCATTGCGTGAACGAATAGAGGATATTGTAGAGTTAATCCAAAAGTTTATGCAGGAATTTACCATAAAGTATAAGAAGCCCCTGCCGAATATTGATCCAACAGTTATGACTGCATTAATAAACTATGATTGGCCAGGAAACGTCCGGGAGCTTCGAAATGTAGTAGAACGCTTTATCTTGCTAAATGATGAGGATGTTATTACACTCAAACACCTTCCAAGAGAGGTGGTTACTTCGAGTCAGTCTATACATGCTGGTCCTATAGCGATCCCTAGCCAAGACACGCCATTATATAAGGAGCGTGTATCTACAAATGAAGAAGCTTCCATGATTGAAGAAGCGTTACGTAAAACATATGGAAATAAAAGTGCAGCAGCCAAGTTGCTTGGTATATCCAGAGCAACACTATACAATAAGATTAAAGAATATAGGCTCGATTCACATAGTGAGTAACAAAAGCTATTATTGGTATATTTGGGATCCAGCATAAAATAAAAGAGTTCGATCCATGTTCGGATTGAACTCTTTTCGTACAGCTAACCTAATTGTAATATACGAACTAACTAATAAGTGGCAGGTAAGCTAAACTTGTCTCTTTGTTTATTCTTCCTAATGATAATCCCCCAATAACTGAAGGCTTTATCTACCGAACTCTGCATCCCCTTCATTTACTTGGAGAAGAATCCTTTAAGAGCAAAGGCTACATTTTGTGGTCTTTCTGCCAAACGGCGCATAAAGTACCCAAACCAATCATTTCCAAAAGGAATGTAAACACGCATTTTGTACCCTTCTTGAACTAAACTTAGTTGTATATCTGTTCTAAATCCATATAACATCTGAAATTCAAATTGGTCACGTGGAATATTATGCTTTTGCACAAATTCTTTTACTCTGGCAATAATATGGTGATCATGTGAAGCAATTGCAGTATAACTTCCGCTCAGCAAATGCTCTTCAATGATTCTCATATAATTCTCATCTACCTCTCCCTTCTCTTGATAAGCAACTTCAGGAGACTCCTTATAAGCTCCTTTAACTAAACGCAGAGAAACTCCTTTTAATTCTTTCACGTCCTGTTCAGCACGGTATAAGTAGGCTTGAATCACAGTTCCTACATTGTCATATGTTTGACGTAATTCTCTCAGGATATCTAATGTAATTTGACAATGTGCGTGATCCTCCATATCGATTCGGACAAAGTTGTTATGTTTTTTGGCTGTCTTAAGAATTTTCCGCATATTTTTAACACAAAAATCACGGTCAATATCCAACCCCAGTTGGGTCATTTTAACAGATAAATTACTATTTACTCCTGCTTTTGCGATGGCTTCTAACGTTTTTACGTTATATTCTGTTGCTTCTATCGCTTCTTCTCTACTTGAAACGAATTCCCCTAAATGATCCAATGTACAAACTAAGCCTTTTTTATTTAGCTCTTGAACTTTTTTAATGGCACTCTCGATAGTATCTCCCGCTACAACTTGAGAAGCCCCAAATCGAAGACCCCATTTTTTTGCAGCCTTATTTAATCCCTTACTTTGAGAAGCATAAAGAAAGACATTTTTTGAAACCTCTGCTAACATGGCTTGTCCCCCTAAACGATATATTCTTAGTTTTTTATATAAAAGTTTTACAGCGGGCAACTTTTTTAAAGTTGCCCGCTTTTTCTTAAAATGCTTCGCTCGTTGTTTTCGCCTGCATGTGCAGAATAAGATAATCAGGTCCTCCTGCCTTCGAATCCGTTCCTGACATGTTAAACCCGCCAAATGGATGATACCCGACGATTGCTCCTGTACAACCGCGATTGAAATAAAGGTTCCCTACATGGAATTCTTCTTTTGCTCGCTCAATATGATCACGATTGTTAGTAAGTAATGCACCTGTCAAGCCATAATCCGTGTTGTTTGCGATTTCCATCATGTGGTCAAAATCACGGGCCTTACAAAAAGCAACAACCGGACCGAAGATTTCCTCCTGCATAAGACGTGCTTTTTCTTTTACATCAGCAATGATAGTTGGTTGGATAAAGAACCCTTTGGAGTCATCACCTTCTCCGCCCGTCATCAACTTGCCTTCTTCCTTACCAATTTCAATATATTTCATGATTTTATCGTAAGAAGCCTGACTGATAACAGGGCCCATATAGGTATTTGCATCTTCTGGATTACCAACCGTTAAAGTTTTTGTTAACGCCACTGCTTTTTCGAGCACTTCGTCATATACATCCTGGTGTACCACTGCACGAGAACCAGCCGAACACTTTTGTCCGGAGAAACCAAAAGCAGAGTAAACAATTGAAGAGGCCGCTAAATCCAAATCCGCGTCTTTATCTACGACTACTGTATCTTTACCACCCATTTCAGCAATCACACGCTTTAACCAAATTTGACCCGGGTGCACTTTTGCTGCACGTTCATAAATACGACAGCCGACTTCACGGGAGCCTGTAAAGGAGATGAAGCGGGTTTTCGGATGATCAACAAGATAATCACCTATTTCTGCGCCTTCTCCCGGAATATAGTTGAGTACCCCATGAGGAAGACCTGCTTCCTCCATGACTTCCACAAACTTGGCTGCTACTACCGGCGTATTGTCAGATGGTTTAAGAAGGACAGTGTTCCCCGCTACTATAGCTGCCGTCACCGTTCCGGCCATAATTGCTAATGGGAAGTTAAACGGTGAGATGATGACACCCACACCCAGTGGTATGTACGTAAACTTGTTACTTTCTCCTTCACGGCTTTGTACAGGGACTCCGTCCTTTAATTGCATCATCTGGCGGGCATAGAATTCAAGAAAGTCAATGGCTTCTGCTGTATCTGCATCGGCTTCATTCCAAGGTTTTCCAGCCTCTTTGACAAGGTAGCCCGAGAATTCATGTTTACGACGGCGAAGAATAGCTGCTGCTCGAAATAAGATGTTTGCCCGCTCTTCCGGATCTTGCTTTTTCCACGTTTCAAATGCAGAAAGTGCAGCTTGCATCGCTTTTTCAGCCCATTCTTTATTAGCTTTGGAAACTATACCAATAACTTCCTTCTTATTACTCGGGTTAATCGATATAGTTTGTTCACTCGTTTTAATATGTTCTCCTCCGATGACAAGCGGGTACTCTTGACCTAATTTTGACTGGACTAACATTAAAGCTTCTTCAAATGCATGTTTATTTTCTTCTAGTGTAAAGTTGGTAAACGGTTCATGTTTGTATGGTTTAATTGTGTTCTTGTATTCTGTAATCATGCGGCTCTCTCCCTTATGTAAAATAATAGTTTTTTGTTTCCCGTTATATTTTTATAACTAATAAAGACCTAGCTAAAAAATCGATTTTAGTATTTCTTCTTAAACTACTAAAAATAATCAGTAATGATTCTAAAATAAACAAGTGTCTATCACTTACCACATTGTGCTAGTCCTTACTTTATTTTTAATACTGCTTTAGTGAAAATATTGTACTGCCACAATATCGCCTCCTTTAAAATTATTACATAATTTTAAATATGTTAAATTTTCTGATTCCTTATAAATCTATTATAAACATTCTTTACACTTTTGTATATTATTTTTTAAAAAATGTTTAATTTTATATTATTTAAACAAAATCGTTTATTCAAAAAACAAATTATAAACAATTTTGTTCATACAATAAAACTCTATACAATTTACTATTTTTCTAAACATTCATATTAAACTTCCTAACATAAATATTGTTCAAATACATTAAAGAACTGTATCCTATAGACTTGCATCCATGCCAGGTGCACACAAAAAACCCTCGAATACTATTACATTCGAGGGTTTTTTAAAACAGCGTGCTAGATATTTTACTATTTTTAAGCATTTTATCTTTCCAGGAAACAAATATGGTATGACTTTTAAACAGCAGCTATAGCTAAACAAGGATCATTAAAACAAACAACTTCCGTAAGAATTTTGCAACCTTGGAGTTTTTCAAAAACTTCTCTCGCTTCTTCTTCTGTGTCAAATTCAAACATGGTAGTGTGGTTTCCTTTTGAGTAGACAGTGATTATCCACATAAAAACATCTCCTGTGAAAAGATAAATTTTAGCCCTTTACTTTGCTTTGTACTGAAGAGGCATTTGCTTCTTTTTCTCCGATAATAAATCTGTTGATCGTTTGTTCTTAGTGACAAAGTAGGTAACCAAAACGAATACAACGATAAGTAGGGTTAAAAAGAATTGTGAACGCATTGAATCAATAAATGGCATCGCTACAAAGACACTGACGATCGCAATGATTGTGGCATATGTCAAGTAAGGAAATAACCACATTCTTATTTTCAGTGCTTCAGGATTTTCTTTTTCATATTTTCTCCTCATACGGAGTTGGGAGAAGGCAATCACCAGATAAACAAGAAGCGCTACTCCTCCGGAAGCATTAACCAAAAAGAGAAATATCTTATCCGGGGATAGGTAATTGAATATCACGCTAATATACGAAATCACAGTGCATCCCAGGATAGCATAAAGCGGCACTCCCTTCTTGTTGACCTTAAAAAACATACGGGGAGCATCACCATTTTGTGCCATAGCAAACAACATACGGGAACTCGTGTAAAGACCGGAATTCAAGCAAGAAAGGACGGCTGTTAGAACAATAAAATTCATGATTTGGGCCGCAGCTGGTATGTTCACAAGTTCAAGTACGGAAACAAAAGGATTTTTCAGTAGAGTATGAGAATCCCATGGAAGAATAGTAACTAACACTAAAATGGAACCTAGATAGAAAACTAAGATTCGATAAATAACACTGTTTGTCGCAACAGTAATGGCTTTTTCAGGATGTGATGTTTCTCCTGCTGCAGTTGCTACAATTTCACTCCCCATAAACGAGAACATAACGAGAGTGATTCCCAACAATATAGAATTGATTCCGTTTGGAAAAAATCCTCCTCTATGTATAAGATTAGAAATCCCAGGTGATTCTGTACCAGGTACGAAGCCGAATATAATGGCCCCTCCCAGAATTAAAAATAAAACAATGCTTACTACTTTAATAAGGGAGAACCAATACTCGAACTCACCAAACGATTTAACAGAATACACGTTAGTCAAAGTTAATAAGAAGGTAAGGACAAGACTAGCCGACCAAGAAGGCAAGGAAGGAAACCAGTACTGGATAATGTTCGCTCCTGCGATTGCTTCAACGGCAATGACAATAACCCAGAAAAACCAATATAGCCAGCCGATTGTGTATCCAGCCCACGGACCTAGTGCTTCCCGAGCATACGTGGCAAAAGAACCACTAGATGGGTTGATCATTGACATTTCCCCCAGCATGCGCATGACCAAAACCACAAGTAGTCCTGCCAGCGCATAGGAGAAGATAGAAGCCGGTCCTGCCATATTTATTAAGGATCCACTCCCTACAAATAATCCAGCACCAATGATTCCTCCCAGAGAAATCATGGTAATATGGCGAACTTTTAACTCTTTCTTTAATTCCGTTTGGTGATGATTCATATCCTGTCCCTCCTCTATTATAGAAAACATAATATCAAACAATAACCAAAGCTGCTTCATTTGCTTAGCATAGGAAAAAAGACAATGAAAACCCTTTCATTTTTTTAAGTAACACATCCGAAAGCTATCGAAATTCCTCCTTTGTCTAATCCGCTTATTAGATAAATCGCTGATAAACTCAATTGAAACACGGAATAGAAGATTTAATGTCCCTTAAATTTTGCAAGTTTGAAATCTTTTGAATATATATTGCAAACAAATTGTATAAAAATTTGTTCAATTTTGTCAATACAATGTATTAATTTGTACACCTTTGTTAGCCCTTGGTTCTATTCCATATCCAGCCAATGAAACAACTCCCACTTACCTGCTCCCACGGCGTGAAATGGAAGTTTCCTGCTTCGCGGACTTCTTTTTACTGGAAACGAATTTCCTTACATGATTGAGTTTACAAATCCCAGGCTATATCCTCACATTTTCTGATTAAAAAATTTAGTCTTAGTAGAATTATATCCACCCTCTATACTTAGAAGCTTCTACCATTTTCTTCAATCCAACAATGTACGCCGCTAACCTCATATCAGCTGCTTGAGTAATTGCTGTTTGATGCACTTGTAAAAAAGACGCAGTTAAGATGGCTTTCAGTTTGTTGTCTACTTCTTCTTCTGTCCAGTAATAGCCTTGGTTATTTTGCACCCACTCAAAATAAGAAACAATGACACCACCGGAGTTTGCCAGCACATCCGGAACGATTAATACGCCTCTTTCAGTCAAGATTTCGGTGGCTTTTAATGTTGTAGGCCCATTAGCTGCCTCTACTATAATCTGCGCCTGAATGTCTGCCGCATTTTCTTCTGTAATTTGGTTTTCGAGTGCTGCAGGCACTAAAATATCACATGGTTGTATTAATAGCTCTTGATTGGTAATTCTACTTGAAAACAACCTTGTAACAGTTCCAAATGAATCTCGCTTATCTAATAAGTAATCAATATCTAGACCATCCGGGTCATATAACGCGCCATACGCATCTGAAATCCCAACAACTTTCGCTCCCTCATCATGAAGGAACTTCGCGAGAAAACTGCCCGCATTTCCAAATCCTTGGATAATTACTTTTGATCCCCTTATTTCCAATCCTTTCACTTTTGCAGCTTCTTTCATCGTTATAATCACACCTTTAGCAGTAGAAGATTCCCTTCCAACAGAGCCTCCTAACACTAGTGGTTTTCCTGTGATAAATCCAGGGGAATCAAATTCACGGATCCGGCTATACTCATCCATCATCCATGCCATAATTTGTGAATTCGTGAATACATCAGGAGCTGGAATATCCTTCGTCGGTCCAACAATTTGACTGACAGCACGAACGTAGCCGCGACTTAACCGCTCTAATTCCCGGAGCGACATCTCTCTCGGATCACACTGAATACCTCCCTTTCCTCCTCCATAAGGAAGACCGGTAATCCCGCATTTAATACTCATCCACATAGAAAGAGCTTTTACTTCCTCCTCTGTTACAGCTGGATGGAAACGAATCCCTCCTTTTGTTGGTCCAATTGCATCATTATGCTGCGCACGGTATCCTGTAAATACTTTAACAGAGCCATCATCCATTCTGACAGGGATCCGAACAGTCAACAATCTAAGAGGTTCCTTTAATAGCTCATATACCTCCTGTTCATACCCCATATTTTTAAGGGCTGTACGAATCACTTGTTGCGTATTTTCTAAAATATTCAACTGTTCCTTCTTTTTCTGATTTTCTTCTCTTACTTTATATTGTGTCATGCTCATTATAGATCCCACTCTATTTATCCCCCACATAATTTAGTTTTGTAGAACTTACACGATACTACTTTTTATACCTTTGAATGACTTAATAGGTGCTATGCACCTTTACTCATTAAACAAATAACTTATATTTCTCAAAGTTTCTTTCCGTATTACTGCAGGGCTTTGGTATTCAAAGACTACCGACATAGATTGTAAGTAAACTCATTATAAATCTTGGTATCATTTCATAACTTTTATAGAAAGCCCTCATTTAAAGAGGGCTTTTCATCTTATTATATCTTTCGAGACGTTAGCTTCGCTTGAGTGAATAATAGTAAGTAATCATATCCACCTGCTTTGGAATCTGTTCCAGACATGTTAAAACCGCCAAATGGATGCGCTCCAACTAATGCTCCTGTACATTTTTTATTAATATAAAGGTTTCCGCAATGCATGTTTTCTAAAGTGTAGGCAATTCGTTCTTCATTTTGTGAGAAGTAAGCACCAGTTAAGCCATAGTCCGTATCATTATAAGCCTCAATAGCTGTTTTCCAATTTGCTACTTTAGCTATTGCAAGAACAGGGCCGAATATCTCTTCTTGCATAATGCGAGCTTTTGGATCAACATCTACAAAAACAGTAGGCTCAATATAGAAGCCATTACCTTCCGCTCGGGATCCGCCCACCAGCAGTTTTCCTTCTTTCTTGCCGATTTCAATGTATTTTAAAATTTTATCTAGTGATTTTTGATCAATAACCGGGCCGATTGAAGCATTATTCTCAGGTAGTCCTACCTGTAGCTTCTTCGTTAATTCTATTACCTTTGCCACCACTTCATCGTAAACAGATGCGACTATGATCGCTCTAGAACCAGCCGAGCACTTTTGTCCTTGGAAGCCGAAGGCAGACGCGACTATTGCTGCTGCAGCTGCATCTAAATTCGCTGTCTCATCAACCACAACGCCGTCTTTTCCGCCCATTTCAGCAATGACACGCTTTAACCAGATTTGGTCCGGTTGAACTTTTGACGCACGCTCATAAATTCGGCATCCAACTTCACGAGAGCCTGTAAATGAGATAAAGCGGGTTTTTGGATGTTCAACAAGGTATTCGCCGATTTCTGCCCCGTTTCCAGGAATAAAGTTCAGCACCCCTGCTGGAAGGCCTACTTCTTCCATTAATTGAACAAACTTTGCTGCAATGACTGGTGTAGAGTCTGCCGGCTTTAAGATTACTGTATTTCCTGAAACAATCGCTGCCACTGTTGTTCCAGCCATAATTGCTAATGGAAAGTTAAACGGTGAGATGATAATCCCTACTCCAAGGGGAATATATGTAATTTGATTATTTTCCCCTTCAATTTTAGTCAGAGGATGGTGAATGTTAGTTTCACTCAAACGTATCATCTCTCGAGCATAAAATTCCATAAAATCAATAGCTTCAGCTGTATCAGCATCTGCCTCAGCCCAATTCTTCCCTGTTTCATATACAAGTAATGCAGAGAATTCATGTTTACGCTGACGCATTACATCAGCTGCTCTAAATAAGTACCCTGCACGTTCCGCCGGAGAAACGTTCTTCCAAGTTTCAAATGTTCTTAACGCTTCCTGCATAGCTTGTTCCGCTAACGGCTGGGTCGCTTTGCTCACATAACCGACCACCTCATTTACATTCCCTGGGTTAATGGAAGTAATTTGCTCCTCCGTAAGTATCTGTTTACTGCCAATATATAGCGGGTACTGTTGACCAAGCTCTTTTTTCACTGCTGCGAGAGCTGTTTGCATGGCTTGTTTGTTTGTGTCGATTGTAAAATCAGTGAAAGGTTCATTAACAAATGGGGATACTTGATTAATAGTTATCATATTCATATAACTCCTTTATATAAAATTATTTTTTTAATAGATTCTTCATTACAAACCAAACATTTGCTGATTGATTCTTTCCTAAATTTTGAAACATATTTCTCATTAAAACCTCCATACACAATAAACCTCCTTTGTCCTATATTTCCGAAAATTTAAATAAGGTATAATTTTCAGATTTATTTGTAAAATAATTATACAATCATGTTTACAAAAGTGTCAATATTGTAAAAATAATCGTTTAAATTAAACAATTATGTGAATCTGTTTAATCAAATTATAATACACACTATTTTTTTGTACATTTTTTCGTTATATTTTCTAACAAACAAATCATTTTATAGTTAAAAACTAGATTACAAAGAACAAAAGTGTCTAATTTTTGTTATGACTAGATTAGACGAGTGGATTCAAAACTTGCAGATTAAAAATAAAAAGATAACTGCCTATTTTCACACATTAGCAGAAACAGTTAATGATGCCGTGACAGCTGGAGATCAAGAAGGGAAAGTAATTTGTTGGAATACTACTGCCGAAGGGACTTATGGAATCAAGCGAGAAAATATTCTCGGCCGAAAGATTGGAGAATATTTTCACGTGGAGGATATCGTGTTACAGCGTATTTTAAATGAGGGCTGCCCAGGACGAGACATTGCATAAAGAACATGTGTCTATAAATGAAGAAGCTTTCATGATTGAGGAAGCGTTACGTAAAACATATAGAAATAAGAGTGCAGCGGCCAAGCTGCTCGGTATATCCACGGCAACCCTGTACATTGAACTACCCCCACCTACTCGCTAACGCTCCTTGATCTTACCCCTGTCAAGTAGACACAGAAAAAAAGCCCTATGCTCAATTACACTGTTTAAGCAGCCTGACGATGGTACTCAACCGGAGTCAGGTTATTTAGCTTTGCCTGAAACTGTTCTGTATTGTAAAATCGGATATATTTTTGAACAGCACAAATAACCTCCCGTTTTGTACAAAAATAACGGAGGTGAAACAGTTCTGACTTGAATTGTCCAAAGAAGCTCTCAACACAAGCGTTATCTAAGCATTTTCCTTTTCTGGATATGCTCGGTGTAATGTTGATGGAGAAAGTGGGGATACGAGCGAAAAATGTACCGAAATCCTTGATCGCTATGTAGAAGAACACCCTGCTATTCCTATTCATATGTTGTATAAATGTCTGGTTAGGTCTTGGAATGTTTTAAAAAATAACATTTACTTCTGCATTCAGTTGAACCCTACCTACCAGACCCGTTAGTTTCCAAAAACTAGCGTGGCCTCGAAAAGGGGGATATATGCTTGCATTCCATCGTATCGGCAGTTTTAGCTGTAATTCTGTTTGTTTTTGCACCAACAAACGACGATGAACCCGCTGTGCTACCTGAAAAAATCCAAGTAGTTACAGTACGCGTAGCAAAAGAGGAAGAATAAGAAGTTTCCTTATTAGGGAGCTTCTTATTCTTTATGCTAACTTGATTAAATCCCCCCTTATTTTCGATCCAATGTTACTTATTCAACTTTTCAACATCTGTTTGCTTAATAGGTAAAAAGCAACCTGGAAAATCGGAATTTTGACCATAAGAAAAATCCATGTGGCACAAGAACTTGCCACATGGACTGCTCCATTTCTATAGTTGCTGCATATGAAATAACGATAAATTTTCCGCATAGATACGAAATCAATACAGAGTCCATACATACAAAATCTATAGAAATTTTGTTGCTGGAATAATAAATATCCACATTACATAACACACAACTGTATATCACCCAAGATTCCTGACGTTCCCCAAGCACAAGATTCAGCATATAAAAATACCACCGCTTGTCCATAGTTTTGCAAAAAATAAAGGATATTCCAAACTCTTCTCTCATATTTATATTTTGCTGCTCTGATTCCACAATTGGGCTATTATGAGCCGTAACATATTACTCCCTTATACAGAAACGATATCAATTTCCTCAATATCCATATCTTCCTCAATTTCTATTCCAAGAGTATTTACATCTTCCACATACCAGCGTTTTTTAATCCATGAGGTCATCTTATTGCGTCTATCCAAGTACTCTTTGTATATCCAATCATTGTACCTTGAAACCTCTCGTTCCATTACGCCTATACTACCGTATGTATCAAAAAAGTTATACTCATAATTTCCCCTAGCAAAATTATTCTCTGCCCCTATTCCGCTGGTTTATAGCATCTTGATCATATGGATAGCTTACATATAAATTGCTTGCGCTGTTCAAACGAGCAATTTGTTCAGAAGTTAATGACCAGCCTGCTGAACCCAGATTTGCTTCAAGCTGTTCCATTGTACGAGCTCCAATAATCGGAGCTGTAACACCTGGTTGATTTAAAAGCCAATTCAATGCAACTTGAGCTGGTGTTTTTTGTGATTCCTCCGCAACCGCGTACAATGTATCTAGCACATTCCATGTGTTGTCATTATTATAATTTTTCCAGGATTCACCCCATCCTTCTTTTTCTGCAATAGCAACACGTGTATTATCGGGAGGTGTTAGCATATCTCGTGTGTATTTTCCGCTTAGCCATCCTCCGCGTAATGGACTCCATGGGATGACTCCTAACCCTTCATTAATGCAAACATCTATTAATTCCCACTCCGTTGCTCGACAAAGAAGGTTATATTGCGGTTGAAGACATATAAATGATTCCCAGCTGTTTTGGCGGCTAATATCAATGGCCTTTTGTAACTGCCAACCTTTAAAATTACTTGCACCAATATAGCGGACAAGTCCCTCCCGAACTAAATCATTGAGCGTACTTAATGTTTCCTCCAAAGATGTTCGCGGGTCCCAAGCATGAACTTGATAAAGATCGATATAATCTGTACCAAGACGTCGCAGACTTTCCTTTACAGCGGAAAGGATATGTTTTCTGCTTAATCCGAGATCATTTGGCCCCTCACCCATAGCAAACCGTACTTTTGTTGCAACAACAAGATCGTCCCTTTGTTTATCCCGCAACCATTTTCCGACAATTTCCTCAGAAATGCCTCGTGAATAGACATCTGCTGTATCAATAAAGTTTCCGCCTTCATCAACGAAGTGGTCTAAAATTTTAAAGCTGTCTTGTTCACTTGTTTCGCGCCCTAAAGTCATTGTCCCTAAACAAAGTTCACTCACTCTTAAACCTGTTTTTCCTAAATAGCGAAACTCCATTAGTTTCACTCCTTAATTTATATTGTTTTTTCTTTAGTTAACTTGACTTTAAAATTGATTTTTCTTTTTAATCTCAATTCCTGCCCATTCTTCATAGCACTTTATAACAGCACTCATATCTTCAGCGCCATATCCTTTCACTCTTGCCATTTGAAGTATTTCTTTTACAATAGCAAGGACAGGAGTTGGAATTTCCAACTCTTTTGCAACTTCTGAAGCTAACCCGAGATCCTTATAAATAAGGTCTGTCATAAAATTCGGCTCAAAATTACGGTTTAAAATTTTTGGCGCTTTATTATCGATCATTCCGCTTCTTGCCCCTCCACCGTTCACAACCTTCACAAACAGTTCCGGGTCAATTCCTGCTTTCACAGAAATTGTTAGCGCTTCCGAAAGTGATAGAAGATTAATAGCTGCCATTGTATTATTTGCCAGCTTTGCATAAGAGCCTTTTCCGTTTTCGCCCATATAATAAGCTTCTTTTCCCATCGTAAGAAATAAAGACCTACATTTTTCAAAAATTTCTATTTTGCCGCCGGCCATAAATGTTAAAATCCCTTCGATAGCTTGCGGTTCACTTCCTGTCACGGGGGCATCTAACATTTCAACACCCTTCTGCGAAAGGGCATCTGCCACTTTCTTACTTGTGGCAGGAGAAATAGTACTACTATCGACAACAATTAATCCTGGAGAAGCCCCTTCGATAATACCTTCCTCACCAAGAATAACTTCCTCAACAGCACTATCTGCCGTAAGCATTGTGAATACAACCTCACTATGAGCTGTGACATCCTTAGGGGAATTAGCAACTCTAGCCCCTTGTTCTTCGAGAGACTTCATCTTCTGCGTTGTTCGATTATAAACGGTTAGTTCATAACCGTTTTTTAGCAAATGAGTTGCCATTGGAAGACCCATAGTACCTAGACCGATAAAACCAATTTTGTTCATAAACATGCCCCCTTATAAGTTGTATAACATTACAGGTTCGCCATTTGGACTTCCACATACTTTCTCCAGGAATGAACTG
>NZ_JASATP010000004.1:0-240534 GCF_038440375.1 Bacillus sp. OTU530 | reverse complement strand
AGAATTTTACTTCTGAACTAACAGTTATTACCTTAACACCAGGTGAGACGGAGACAGTCAATTTCGTACTGGAATCAAACCCAGCTTCTCTAACGGGAAGAGTGACCGATGCGCAAACAGGGGCACCTCTTCCAGGCGCTCTCGTCCAAGTATTTATCGCCGGAACGGATGTGCTGGTGAAATCCACCTTGACAGACCAGAATGGCCTGTATGCCATATATGGATTGAATGCAGGAGAATACCGGGTGGTAATATCTCATGGATAAGTATGTAGCGGCTATCTTCCGAATTATCTTAGAACCAGGAGAAGAACGTGTGCTGGATGTGGCGCTTCAAGCCAATCCGGCTACAATCCAAGGACAGGTAACGGACGCACAAATCGGAACTCCAATTGCAGGAGCCAGAGTGGTCATGGTGATCCAAGGCAGCGGGATTATTGTCGCTTCAACTCAAACGGACCAAACCGGGAACTATTTGCTGACAGGTATTGCCCCTAGAAACTATGATGTGGTCTTTTCAGCAGAGAATTTTACGAGCCAAACGGTGTCGGTGAACCTAACAGCGGGCGAAACCGAGATTGTGAACGCAATGTTACTGCCGAATGCAGCAGTCATTCAAGGACAGGTAAACGATACGCAAACGGGAGCAGGAATTGAAGGCGCAATAGTTACCGTAACGGATAGCACTGGTAACATCATTGCAAGGGTGGAGACAGATTCGAATGGCCGATTTACTGTTTCGAATCTTCATCCGGGACAATACACTTTAGTAGCATCAGTATTGGGCTACATTACTGGTAGCGAAATTGTAATAGTTTCAGGGGGAGAAGTAGTAAATGTTGTGATCCCATTACAAAGGAAAAAAGCTCTAAAAAAGGGATTCATATTGATTACCAAACAAACCGGTTGCCCAATTTGTTTGGCAAAATCAGACTGTCCAACTGTCTTTAATCTCGTAGGTAAGAGTTGTTCAAACTGTGCCACACTCGCTTATGAAATCGAAATTGGTAACAAAATCATTCAAGGTTCATTAATAGTCGATTTACGCTATTTTATACTTGTTAGAGTTTAGAAGGGTATAAACGTATTATCATCCGATAAGAAACTTTCTTCACCAGGCTGTGTTGATTAACTTAGAAAAAACAAAAATTGCACAACAAGGCTGATTGTCTGTGAACCCTTATTATCTCATTTATCAGTACGTTTCCTGGTAATATTTTGACTACAGACTGACAAAGCATAGTTGTTTTTGTGCTCGGAGAGATTCAATATCTCTTAGATGATAGGACAGGTGGAGATACATCTCACCTGTCCTTTTCGTTTACACTTTAAGAAAGTATAAATTTCTAGCTAGAAGACAATTCGACGTAGTTGAAGATTTTAGGAATAAAGTATAAGGGTGACTACGCCTCTGTCTTCGCAATTGACCCTATGGCTAGGAAATGATACGTTATGTCTATATTCTCCTATTAATCTTACTGAAAACAGGAATTTAAAACCCGCTGTAGGAAAAGATGATATGTATCATACAAATAGTAATAAAGGAGATTGGGATGAACGTATACAATCATGTAACAGAATTAATTGGAAAAACACCGCTTGTTCGGTTAAATCGGCTTGTGCCACCTGAGGCAGCTGACGTGTATGTAAAGCTGGAAATGTTCAATCCGTCCCGCAGCGTAAAGGATCGGGCTGCATATAACTTAATTGCACAAGCGGAAGAACAAGGCCTGATTCGTCCAGGGGATACAATTATTGAGCCGACGAGTGGCAATACGGGTATTGGATTGGCAATGAATGCAGCGGCGAAAGGATATAAAGCTATTTTAGTCATGCCTGATAATATGTCAAAAGAGCGTATTAATATTTTAAAAGCCTACGGAGCAGAAGTTGTGTTAACACGGGCTGCTGACCGCATGCCTGGCGCTATTCGGAAGGCGCTGGAGCTTCGGGAGCAAATTCCGGGGAGCTTTATTCCGCAGCAGTTTGAAAACAAAGCGAATCCGGATATTCATCGCATTACGACCGCGCTTGAAATTTATGAGCAAATGGAAGGAAAGTTGGATGCGTTTGTCGCAACTGCCGGAACAGGCGGTACGATTACAGGAACAGGTGAAGTGCTGAAGGAAAAAATACAAGGGTTGTATGTAGCGGTTGTTGAACCGAAAGGATCTCCAGTGTTATCTGGTGGACAACCAGGGCCGCATAAGCTTGTTGGTACAAGCCCTGGCTTCGTCCCTCCTATTTTAAATACAAGTATATATGATGAAATTATCCAAATTGCTGATGAAGAAGCGTTAGAAACAACAAGAAACCTTGCGAGACTGGAAGGCATTTTAGTCGGTCCTTCGTCAGGGGCAGCGGTCTATGCAGCTATAATGATAGCGAAACGGTTAGGTACGGGTAAACGTGTGGTATGCATTGCTCCTGATACTGGTGAGAGATATCTAAGCATGAATATTTTCGATGAATAACACTCTTGAAGGGCTTCTAGCAGTTAGGGAAGTATCTTTAATAGAGGGGGAGCAAAATTGACCCAAAGGGCATACCCTTTTGGGTCAATTTTGCTATATACTATGCGTTTTTTAAATATATACTTTAATTTATCAAATCATATCCTTTAAGGTGATACTTGTACACTCAAATATATACAAATTTCAATCATCATTTACATTGGGAAAAACGAATGAATCCGGCGATTGCACAGGCTATGAAACATGATATCCGGTTTTAATGGAGTTTCAAATTGTAGAAAAGGAGGATGTACATCTAATGGGTTTTCCTAATTGTAGCAACAATGAAGCGATTTTATCACGTTAAAGGAATAGGCAGGCTGCTTGAGCCTGCCTGTCCGCTAATTAGGAACGCTGTAGGTCTTTTTGCTCTACATGTAATTCAATCAAATTTCCATCCGGGTCAGCACAGAAGATTTGTGCAAAGCCGCTCATGCTATTTGGTTTCTCAAGCACTTCCACATGATTTTGCTGTAACCAACGTAAAGTTTGCTCATAATCTTTCACCCTCAGCGCAAAATGCCCTTCTCTGCTATTTAACCCTTTATCAGATCGGATCGTTTGTGAATCTGGACGGACAAGTAAATGAAGCTGCTGCTGCCCAATTGCATACCAGGCTCCTTCAAAGTCAAAATTTGGACGTTCAATTTCCTGTAAACAGAGAATTGTACTATAAAAATGCTTTGCTTTTTCTAAATCAGTCACATTGATTCCAACATGATGAAGCTCCTCGTAATGAATCAAAATGATAATCCCCTTTCCTATACTTAGTCAAATATACCTCTATCTCAGATGTTACCACAGCTTAGATCATAGTCGCTATTTTTGTAGTGTTGACTCAGCTGTCAATCTATTTGGAGTCTTTACATACTTTTATAAAAGGCCTAGAAATTTGTGATCTAAAGCGGGTGATATTGTGAGTGAGTTCTTTAAAAAGTTAAAAGGAACATTTAAAAGCGTAGCGGTGGATAAGGCTGTTTCTATTCCGATTACTGCAGATCGCTTATTATGGATGTTTCGCAAAGGAATAAAGGAACAAGAGGAGGAGATTCGGAATTTGGATGTATCCTTTCACGGCGAGACAATATGCATTAGCGGTTTGACGACAAAACTTCTACTGCAGGTATATTTTGAATTTGATTTGAAGCCGTTGAAGGCGGAGTATAGAACCTTATACTTTACGGTTCCGTATATGAAGCCGTTTAATCAAGAGTGGATGAAAAGAAAAGTTTTAAATAAACCGCCATACACTGTGTATGAGGATCGGATGCTGAAGATGGACTTAGATGGAATTGATACAATCAAGTCCATCCCAGTTGGAAGCATTAAGCATTTTGACATTCGGGATGGAAAGCTATGGGTGAAGATAGGGATGTAATCCGAGATGCTAACGGTCATTGATTGTAAGAGATATTTTCAGCAAGCAAAATTGATACATGCAATTCCGTGCATTTTTCTTGCTCTTAAAGCAAGAAAAATGCACGGAGTTTATGTTTTTGCTTTTTCTCTTTTTCTTAGTCTTGTACGAATTAATTCTATCACCATAAGCAAGAGAGGGATGTAGAGGATAAAGGGAGGGAAAATGTATTTTAAAGCAAATCTTCCTTGTGCAAAGTGAGATTGTGAATTTGGAGCAATTGCTAGTGACATAAATAAAATTATCCCCCCAATGGGAAATGCGAGTTTATGTTTTTGAATAGGAAACATATCTGTAAAAGCTAGGATAGCAGCATAGGCAAAAATGGACACCTTAAAAAAGTCATTTACAATTAAACCAATAAGAACAAATGCATCCATCCGCTGTATAAAATCCCCAATGTTAATGTATTGCATAAGCCTTAAAAAAGGAAACAAGGCCGTGCTAGTCTTGTTTGCCCCTAGCACTGAAATTTCCAGAAACACGGTCACTGCTAGTATCGTTCCGCTTATAAGAATGCAAATTGTTCCAATTTTAAATCCGGATTGTGGATGAAGTAAAGAAGGCAGTACCATTGTGAAGCAAATCAGCTCACCAAATGGAAACATAATGGTTTGCCCATAGGCGGCAGTGAGAACGGGCTTCCAACCTTTTTCTAATAGGGGCAATACTTTTGTTTGATCTATTACGTCCGAAAAATATAAACATAACAGCGCTAGCACTCCCAAAAATAGAGAGAGCATAAAGTATACTTCCCCTACACGTGACAGTACCTCGAGTCCTGTATATAAGGAATAACAGACTAAACTTATGATGATAAAACCGATAACCAATAAGGGAGTTTCATCATAGGTAGGATACAGCAGCTCCATTCCGTCCCTCAAGTCCCTTGCGGCTCCGTAAATAAAAAACAGAGTATATAGCAGAGCTATCACAAATCCTATATCTTTACCGACGATTTGTTTTACATAACTTGTTAATGGTTGACGGGGAAAGTGCCGATGCAGATAAGCATAAATAGAGAAAATTAACAGACCGCCAAGCATGCCAACTAAAACTGCAATCCAAGCATCTTGTTTTGCATCTGCACCTAATGGGACCATAACAGCTGTCCCTAGCTCAAATAGTATAATTAAACAGCAAAACTGAAAAGAGCTGATTCTCTCGACCCCGATCATTACCAATCTTCCTTTCAAGCTTAAATACCTTGCAACGATGTTCGTGAGCTAGACAGTAGGTTCATTTGGATATTGTACCCAAAATGGGCCGTTCTACAAGTTGTTTAGGAGAAAAGCTATGGAGACAGGGAGGGATGCTGCGGTAGAATAGGAAATAGATTAGTGTCTTGCGCATTTGGAATGAAGGGGGCAGGTATATGAATGAGATTCAGTTTTATCCATTAGGGGATGCCGCTATTACAGTGCGGCTTGGCACATCAGCTGATATAGCAGTACATAACAAGGTGAGGGGACTTGTCAAATACTTAGAAGATCATCCGCTTCCTGGTATGATAGAGCTTGTTCCTGGTTTTACAACAGTAACAGTGTTTTATGATCCTATGGAGCTGTTGTGCCTTGGACAAGCTACCCAGCCATATGAACAAATTCGTGCCGCATTGGAGAGGATTTTGGTTAATTCTTACATGGTTTCAGAAGAGCCAAGCGTGATTACGATTCCAGTCTGTTATGGGGGAGAGTTTGGTCCTGATTTACAGGAAGTTGCAGAGTTCACGGGAATGACTCCTGAAGAAGTTATTGGACTTCACGCAGGGCGAAGCTATACGGTGTATATGATTGGATTTGCACCTGGCTTTCCATACCTGGGAGGGATGTCCGAGAAACTTGCAGTTCCGCGCCGTTCTTCCCCTCGTCTCGTGATTGCGGCAGGGAGTGTCGGGATTGGGGGAAAGCAAACAGGCATTTACCCTCTAGAAAGTCCAGGTGGTTGGCAAATTATTGGACGTACACCGCTGCGACTATTTAATCCTCATAGAGAACAGCCAAGCTTGCTGCAGGCAGGAGATATCATCCGTTTTCAGCCTATTCCACAAGAAGAATATGAGGCTTGGGGGAGGAGAGCAGAGTGACAATACAGATAATACGTCCGGGTTTGTGTACGAGCGTGCAGGATTTAGGAAGGTACGGCTATCGAAAGCAAGGGGTGGTTGTAAGCGGCGCGATGGATACGACAGCTCTTAGAATCGGTAACAGACTTGTCGGTAACGAAGAAGCTGCCGCTGCACTTGAGGTAACACTGGTTGGTCCAAAGCTTTTATTTGAGAAGGACACATTGATTTCGATATGTGGCGGCGATTTGTCTCCTCATATAGATGGATGTATAGTGCCGCTATGGCGCCCTGTACTTATGAAGTCAGGCAGTATTCTGCAGTTTGGGGCTCCAAAGCTTGGCTGCCGATCGTATATTGCAGTTGCAGGAGGCATTGATGTTCCAACGGTCATGGGAAGCAGCAGTACATATATACGAGGAGAATTTGGGGGCTTGGAAGGTCGTAACGTCAAAGAAGGAGATCGACTGTTCATCGGAAAAGCGTCAGAGCTCGCATGCTGTTTCGTGAGGCAGTTGTCTGACGGAGAAAAAAAGAGCTTCTCGGCAGCAAAATGGGGATTTTCCTCAACATTACTGCCTGCTTATTCATCAAGGTCAATCGTTCGTATGATTCGCGGTCCACAGTTTGAGTGGTTTACAGAACGAGCACAAGAGGAGCTTTTTGCCCGTTCGTTTCACGTTACAACAAATTCGGATCGAATGGGATATCGCCTAGGAGGGGGAAAGCTTGAATTACAAGGGGCTGCTGAGCTGTTTTCTGAAGCGGTATCAATTGGCACAATTCAAGTGCCGCCAGAGGGAAACCCAATTGTACTGATGGCAGACTGCCAAACAACTGGCGGATATCCGAATATCGGATACGTAGTGAGTGTAGATATTCCAATATTGGCTCAATTAAAGCCAGGAGATTTTGTGAGTTTTCAAGAAATTTCCTTGGTGCAGGCACATATGCTCATGCTTGCGCAAGAAAAACTCTTAAAATTGGCAGCACGCGGAATACTATGGAAAGGAAAGGGATAAATCATGTTTCGAATCGATATCAATTGTGATATGGGGGAAGGCTTTGGGGCCTATGCGCTGGGAGCAGATGAAGAAATCCTTGAATTTGTTACGTCAGCAAATATTGCGTGCGGCTACCATGCAGGTGATCCTTCAGTAATGAGAAGGACTGTGCGGCTTGCGCTTGATAAGGGAGTAGCGATAGGCGCTCATCCTGGTTTACCTGACCTAGCCGGGTTTGGCAGACGAAACATGGCGCTTTCCCCGCAGGAAGCGTACGATATAACGGTATACCAAATTGGTGCTTTATACGGATTTATCCGTGCAGAAGGAGCTATTATGCAGCATGTAAAGCCGCATGGGGCATTATATAATATGGCGGCGCAAAGCAAGGGGCTTGCAGAGGCAATTGCAGAGGCAGTATATAAGGTGAATCCGGAGTTGGTTTTATTCGGACTATCAGGAAGCGAGCTGATTGCTGCTGGAGAGAAGATTGGATTGCAAACAGCGAGCGAGGTATTTGCTGATCGCACCTATCAGCAGGATGGATCGCTTACGCCGCGAAGGCATGCGGACGCAGTGATTACAGATACGGAGACGGCTATGCAACAGGTAATCCGAATGATTAAAGAAGGGAAGGTGCGATCTCTGCAAGGGAAAGATATACTTTTGAAGGCTGACACAATTTGTATTCACGGGGACGGTGCACATGCGTTAGCTTTTGCGCAAAGCATTCGACATGTATTGCAAGATGAAGCTGTTCAGGTTAAACCGTTCAAATTGGGTTAGTCTCTAATACATGCCCAAGAGATGTTTTTTGTTAAGTAAGTGAATAATTATATAGGTAAGTAACTGGAAAAGCGAAGTGGATAGGTATACAATAGATTGTATCTAAAATGTGAACAAAATGGGCTATAGAGTGAATTGTCCATTTGCTGGAGAGGAGAATATGCATTGCAAGCAGCAGCACCTAAACAAAGCGCTTTAAACACATCGACGATCTACCGCATTATTTTTGCTATTAGCTTAGGTCATTTGATGAATGATTCTATGCAAGCTGTCGTGCCGGCTATATTTCCGATTTTGGAACAGTCTATGAATCTATCTTATACACAGGTTGGCTGGATTGCGTTCGCTTTGAATATGACATCCTCGATTATGCAGCCTGTGTTTGGATTCTATACGGATAAGAAGCCCTCGCCGTTTCTGCTTCCGCTGGGAATGCTATCGAGCATGTTCGGTATGATTGGAATAGCTTTTGCACCCAACTTTTATCTTGTGCTTCTTTCTGTTTTATTTATCGGTCTTGGTTCAGCTGTGTTTCATCCAGAAGGAGCACGCGTTGCTTTTATGGCAGCAGGAACAAAACGAGGATTGGCACAATCAATTTATCAGGTTGGCGGTAATACAGGAAATGCGCTTGCACCGATTTTCACTGCTTTAATTTTCGTCCCGCTTGGTCAGTCCGGCGCCGCTTGGTTTACGATTTCGGCGGCAATCGGCGTATTGCTGCTTTGGTATGTGTCCAGATGGTACCGTACAGAGCTCACGAGCGGCACGATGCGCGTGAAGAAGCGCGCGGCGGCTGGAAGTACGGAAGGCAAGCTGAGCAGGCAGGTAAAGCTTGCGGTTGTATTCCTCATTTTCTTAACATTTGCGCGATCCTGGTATAACGCCGGTATCGGTAACTTTTATCAGTTTTATTTAATCGAGCATTATGGCTTGTCTATCCGGGCTGCACAGTATTATGTATTTATCTTTATGATTGCCGGGGTGGTGGGAACGTTTTTTGGAGGACCGTTATCCGATCGTTTTGGAAAGCGAAATCTTATCCTGTTTTCCATGCTCGGTTCCGCGCCGCTTGCTTTGTTATTGCCGCATATTCCGCTCGTTTGGGTAGCGCCTTTATTTGCTGTTCTTGGATTTATTTTATTCAGCAACTTTAGTGTTATTGTAGTGTACACACAGGAGCTTATGCCTGGAAAAGTAGGTATGGCGTCCGGTTTAATTGTCGGTCTTGCGTTCGGTATGGGGGCACTTGGTGCAGTTGTACTTGGAAAGCTAGCTGACATGTACGGTTTAACCTTTACTATGATGTTTTGTAGCTTCCTGCCTCTTCTCGGGATTGTTTCCTGGCTGCTGCCAAATGATCGAAAAGCACAATAGTAAAAAAAAGAGACGGATCTTAGATTAAGCAGTTCAGCTAACGTGGAGAAAATCCGAATTCACAGGAGATTTGGCACATAAAAAACGCTTGGAGATCTCTCTAAGCGTTTTTCATCGTGTTTAATTTTTGTTCTTCAATTCAAGCAACCCGTTCGTTTAAGTAAATTAATTTACAAATTATGTTGGTTTTTACAAAAGGATCACTTGGTAGGTCCTGGTTCACAAAACTTACTAAAAGTTACAATTCAGCATTGAACTTACAAGCTTTGCATCTCCTTTCGGAAACGTGTGCCTCACAGGATTCGCACACTAGAAGACCGCTCTCGCTCAGTCAATAAGGGATATTCTTGTTCCTTATTATAGGTGTAACCTATCTCTGTAAAGATAACCGCAACTTTCTTCACGATGTTTCAGTTAAACGGTAATCTTATTATACATCCTGTATCCACAAGCTATCAATGTTTTTTGTATAATTCTTCCACTTTTAGCGTTGTGTTGTAACCTCCTCAACCGAAAATAGGCTCTTTATTTAGTAACAGCGACCTAAATGAAATCATAATTTGTTGAAGAGAGTACACAGCGTATCTAATGTTTTCATACACAAAACGGATTATTTACTTTTCAACTCTCTATTCAGGTTTAATATGATTAAACGTAAAGGGGGAGAAAACATGTACAATCAATTGCAAGGGTTGGGAATCGACCCTTATCATGTAGGAGAGTTAGTTCCAATCGAGGCTCAGGCCCAGGATTTGCGTGTGTTTGGGCGTTGTGGCGGTTGCTTCCGTTGTGGCGGTTGCTTCCGTTGTGGCGGTTGCTTCCGTTGTGGCGGCTGCTTCGGTTGTTTCGGCTTTGGATTTAGTTGTTTCGGCTTTGGATTTAGTTGTTTTGGTATCGGTTTCGGTTTTATTTAATTGGTTTTGTAAACTCACAAAAAACATTAATTTACGAAAGAAAGTGCCCCTGCATGAATCTGTGCTGCAGGGGCACTACTTTACTGTTTAAACATATTGGACAAAAAATCGTACATAAACTAATAGTGCGTAAGTAGTAACGATTAGGAATAAGGAGGAGCTAAAATGGAAAATATTAACTCGTCCTCACGTCTGAAGGTCAAAAGGGATACATTTTTTCTCCCGGATCAGAAGGGGGGGGTCTATTTTAGAAATAACTTAAATTCATTCCGAATGGAAGGCCAAACGATCTATCAGTGGATTGAAACATTGCTCCCGATGTTCAATGGGGAGCAAACATTGGGAGCTCTGACTCAAGGGTTAACGCCACCGTATCGTGACAGGGTATACGAGATCGGAGAAACGTTATATAAGAATGGATTTGTTCGCGATGTCAGCAAAGATATTCCCCATCAATTAAGTCGTCAAGTTCTTGAAAAATATGCTTCACAAATTGAATTCATCGAGAATTTTGCCGAGTCAGGCGCTTACCAATTTCAAGTATATCGTCAGGCTAAGGTTCTGACTGTCGGCTCTGGTCCCTTCATGGTATCTCTGATTGCTGCTTTAATCGAATCGGGACTGCCTAAATTAAACGTCATGATAACAGATACGGTTCCAACCAATAGGTTGCGGTTGAATGGCTTGGTAGAAAATGCCAGAAAAAAAGATTCCGAGGTTGAGATGAAGGAAGTACCCTTTCATAAAGGGGAGGGGGCAAATTTTTGGAAAGAAGCAATTCAGCCCTATGATTGGATTCTGTATGTCTCGCAGGATAGAAATGTAGATGAATTACGAAATCTGAATCAAATTTGCAAAGAAGAAATGAAGGCATTTCTCCCGGCCGTCTATTTAGACAAAGTAGGGCTCACCGGACCGTTAACTCATTCAGAATCAGAGGGATGCTTCGAGTCTGCCTGGCGCAGAATTCATCAATCTGCCGTGCAAGCCGATGGAGAGCCGCAGGTCTTCTCTTCCACATCAGGAGCGATTTTGGCGAATATCTCTGCATTCGAATTTTTCAAGAAGGCTACAGGAATTGCAGGTTCCGATCAAAGTAATCAAATTTATATGCTTAATCTCGAAACGCTGGAAGGAGACTGGCATTCCTTCCTCACACATCCATCCGTAACGTCTAAAAGTGGTATTCCCGAACTGGTTGAAGACCTTGATCTAAGACTGAAACATGAATCCGACAGGAATGAACAACAGGATTTGCTTTTGGAATATTTCAGTCGATTAACTTCAAAAGAAATAGGTATTTTCCATACCTGGGAAGAACGGGATTTGCCACAGCTTCCTCTTTCCCAGTGCTATGTTCAGGCTGTTTCCCCTTTGTCAGAGGGACCGGCAGAACTGCTGCCGGAAGTTGTCTGTTCGGAACTGACACATGAAGAAGCAAGCAGAGCTGCCGGTTTGAAGGGTATTGAAATGTATGTGTCAAAAATGATAGATTTTAGAGTCAAGAATCAGACAGATAGGGCTGGTGCGAATCTTCCAGAGGGTTTTATAGGCATTGGTTCAGGGGAAACAACCGCAGAGGCTGTTTGTCGAGGACTGCAAGCCTATCTGGATGAAGAATTGAAAAAAAGAGGGTCGGATCAGCTAAATACGGTTTATTGTGTGCCGATGGGAGCTATAGAAGATAAAAAATGCAGATTTTATTTAAATGCCCTTACTACCTTGAAGGGTTCACCGGCTATTGGTTTAAAAGAGGATGTAGCAGGCTTCCCAGTTGTATGGGTAAGGTCAAATGACCGTTTGTATACAGGGGTAGGTTTAAATGCAATATTGGCGTTGCGAAACACACTGCAGCAAGCACTTTTCGATGCTCAAAACGAGATAAATTCCTTAGAGAGGCAAGAGAAGGATTCTATGATTTATCTGGAAAAAAAGAATATCAAACTTGAAATCCCCTCTTGTGAGGAAATGACACAATTGGAACTATTACAATCTGCCATTGAGGTCTTGAACCGAAACAACAAACAGTTATTCGTCTATGATCTATCGATTGAGCCCTTTTTAAAACAAGGGCTGGCAGGGGTATATGGTGTGCAGGTACGAGAGGGGGATTCCAAATGACTGCACATATCCTCATTGACGGAGACGGTTTATTAGCAGAATATGTCTGTGATCAATTGTCCACTAGGTATCTAGTAAGACGTCAAAGCATTTTGGAAGAGATTCCCGAAGATACGGAATTAGGTCTGGTCCTCGATGATGCTTGGCATCCATCCCTTCATCAAAAAGCGGAACAGAGATTCAGGAACGCCGGTATCCCTTGGCTTCGAGGTTTCGTTTCATTTGGTGATGGTATCATTGGTCCATTGATACGCCACAACAAACCTGGATGTTCCCTCTGTGCCGATAAACGGCGCTTGATAGCCGGACCCGATCGTCGTGAAATGTGGGAGATTCAGATGAGGTTGACTGAAGGAGCAGGTGTGCCCCGTGATGCATGGGTTTCCCGAACGGGGTTAATGCAAATGGCAATCTTGATCAGTAACGAAGTGCAAAAAATTCTTCAGGGAGAACCCTCCTCCTTGGAAGAAAGGATGTTCATTACCAATCTGAGAATGTTAACGACCTCCAGTCACTTTTTCTTGCCTGATCCATTGTGCCCGATTTGCAGTCCAATACCTGACGACACGCCGGAGTTAGCACAAATTAACTTAGAAGCTAGTCCTAAATTAAATGGTGCCGGTTACCGCTGCCGTTCGATGGGTGAATTGAAAACAGTGTTAGTCGAAGACTATCTGGATGATCGTACTGGAATCATGAATGGAGAAATGGCGGATTTCAGGCTCCCATTTGCCGATGTTTTGGTTAACATGCCGTTGTTTGGAGTGGACGAGGGAGTAGCTGGCCGTTCTAATTCTTATGAAATGAGTAGGCTTACGGCCATTTTGGAGGGATTGGAGCGATATTGCGGAATCGAGCCTCAAGGCAAAAGGAAGAAAGTTCATGATAGTTATCATAATTTAAAGCATATCGCATTAAATCCTGCAACAGTAGGTTTACATGATCAGGAACAATATGCAAAGCCTCATTTTCCGTTTAAACCGTTTCACCCTGAGGTGCCAATGAATTGGGTTTGGGGTTATTCGTTTTTACAAGAACGTCCTATACTGGTTCCGGAGTTACTTGCCTATTACAGTTTGGGCAATGGGGAGGGCTTTGTTTATGAAACCTCCAACGGGTGTGCATTGGGAGGAAGCTTGGAGGAGGCCATTTTCCATGGGATTATGGAGGTCGTCGAGCGAGATTCCTTCTTGTTAACATGGTATGCCAAGCTGCCCCTTCCTCGTCTTGACCTTCGTTCTGCTAACGATAAAGAATTAGAACTGATGGTCGACCGTTTACGTGAGGTGGCGGGATATGACGTTTATTTTTACAATTCGACGATGGAACAGGAGATTCCCAGCGTATTTGCATTGGCAAAAAACAGAAGATCAAAGGGTGTAAACCTCATTTGTGCAGCAGGGGCTAGTCCTGATCCTGTTAGAGCTGTAAAAAGTTCGATTTACGAGCTTGCTGGAATGATGGTTAGGCATGACAAAATATTGGAGGAAAACCGGCAGAAGTATGAAAAAATGCTAAAAGATCCATTTGCAGTCCGTTCGATGGAGGACCATGGCCTGCTCTACGGTCTGCGGGAAGCAGAGGACCGGCTGAGCTTTTTATTGGATAATCATCGTCCATTACGAACATTTGCTGAGGAATTTAAACAGCCTCCCACGAATACCGATTTGAAGGATGATCTACAGGATATTCTTCAGAGGTTCCGCCAGTTGGACCTCGAGGTCATTGTGGTGGATCAGACGACACCTATAACCAAACGGAACGGATTATTCTGTGTAAAGGTATTGATTCCTGGCATGTTACCGATGACTTTCGGACATCACCTTACCCGTGTTAAAGGGCTGGAAAGGGTCCTCCAAGTACCGATGAAACTTGGATTTACCAAACAGCCGTTATCGTATGAGCAGCTTAATCCATATCCACACCCGTTCCCATAATTGAAAAGTAGGAGGTGTCTAAGATTGAAACTGGAAACATTTTTGCACCACCTTCACTTTGACACGGAAAAACTCTATCCCCCAGATTGGCAAGTGGATTGGGACGATGCGCCACTACCATATAAACTGTACCGCGGCTTACCAGTGATTCCACTGACCGGAGATGTACCGTTAACTCTCGATAGACGAGAAGCCCATGGAGAGCCCGGACTAGAAGAGCTTGGTCATTTCTTATGGTATGTATACGGCATAACACAATACGCTCAATCAGCTTTTCTTGAGGACCCCGAGGAAAGAACTGCTGTAAGCTATGCCCAGCTATTACGAAGGTTTGTTCCCTCTGGTGGGGCATTGTATCCCAATGAATTATATGTGTATATAAAGCTGGAGAACGTACCAAAGGGAATCTACCATTACGATGTGGCCCATCATCGACTCCAATTGCTCAGAGAAGGAAATTACGATTCCTACTTGTCTAGAAGTCTTGGGAATTGTGATGTTTCTGATTGCTTCTGCACTGTTTTTGTCTCGACAGTTTTTTGGAAAAACTTCTACAAATATAATAATTTCTCCTACAGGCTTCAAGGGTTAGATGCCGGTGTGATAATTGGGCAAGCGATAGAAGTGGCTGATCGGATGGGATTCTCATCACAGGTATGTTACCAATTTCTTGATCGGTCTATTAATCATTTGCTTGGACTATCCGAACAGGACGAAAGTGTCTATGCAATGATCCCATTATCTATTTATCCATCTGCCCAATGTGTTGACAACATTAATAGAGAAGAACATGTTTCTGCCGCTGAATTGTCGAAGGAAGTGCCATTGCTAAAAGCTGAAACCTATAACCGTTCAAAGAGAATCCTTGATTACCCCATGCTCAAAGAGATGAATGAAGCATCGATGTTTGAAACAACGCAGTCATTTGTGAAGATAAAAAAAGATGATCGTGTTAAAAGGTCCCTTGGTACGGAATCCATCTTGCTCCCATTTACGGAGTCCTTTTCGTACGATCTTGCTTCTGTTTGCAGAGAGAGACATTCTCCTGATATTGATTTTATGATGGGGAAAGTTAGTCAAACCCAGCTAGCGACTTTGTTTAAAGAGTCTTTCTCCGTGATTTACCATAATGATCTTGACGGCACACATGGAAAATCTCATACTCGTGTTTCTTTGTACGGCTGTTTTTATAATGTGGAGGGAGTTCCAAATGGTGCTTACTTTTATGACAAAAGCGCTCATGGACTTTGCAGGATAACGCAAGGGGATTATCGGGAGTTTCTACAATATGGATTAACGATGCCCAATGTAAATCTGTTTCAAGTGCCGCTCTGCCTGCATGTTGTTGGTGACAAGGACCACCTTAAGGAGGAATTGGGATATAGAGGATACCGAATTCAACAGATGGAAGCGGGTATACTCGTGCAACGGCTGCTCTTGATATCGTGTGCCTTAGGTATGGGAGGGCACCCACTATTAGGTTTTAATACGAAGCAATGTGATGACCTTTACAGAGCCGATTCGAAACAAATAACGAGCCTCATCCAAATCCCTGTAGGTCCATACCGTCCTCGGGCCTGGTTAAAAGGAATTTTGAATAGTTAGGATAGACAAGAGTAAAGAAGCAATGTGGAATTGATGCAAGTGAATTTGAAGACTCCAATGATTGGACTAGTGATATAAGGGAATTACCATTCTTTATCTAAACAATAACATAAAAAAGGCCTGCAGTTGGTCGGTCTCTGTAGGCCTTTTCTATGTTAAAGCTTTTAAACAACTATTTAGTACATGAAAATACTCGATAGTCCAAAACGCCTTGATACTTAATCATTAGATGAAAATGTTGAGTTATTATCTGATAAAGTTGAGGATCGATATGCGCTGAGTACGTAAATTCAGGTAGTGGATTGTTCTGGAAGTTAGAATGCTCTTGCACCCGAGTTTTTATATGTTTAAAACCGGTATGTTCAAATAAAGTGACCCAGTCCTTCTCCATAAGTACGGAATCTAATCCATAAAATTGCTTTATTTCCTCCTCGTTAGTTGTCTCAAGCTGTTTATTCATGGTAAGTTCATTTGCAATAAACCGACCGCCATTCTTCAATAATCGAAATATTTCTTTAAGTGCTCTAGGCTTATTTACAAAAGAAAGAACAGATTCGGAAATAATAAAATTAAATCTCCCATCCGCTAAAGGAAAGTTCTCTATTGAGCCTTGAATAATTTCAACTGGTAATTGGTATTTAGTCATTCTATTTTTGGCCTTTTCTATCATTATTGGATTGATGTCCATTGCTGTTACTTTTGCTCCGTATCGGGAAGCTAAATAGGCAGCTGTTTGACCTGTTCCGCACCCTACATCTAAAATGTAAGAGGTTTCGTTAATTTCCTCAGTCTTGAATATTTTTTTTGTTAGATTGATACCACCGGGGTGTGCGCCGCCAACCCCAAATTTGGACAAAGCATCCAAATAAATTGAATTTCTAATTAGAACCACCTCCCCTTCGCCTATCTTTTTTACATAATATGAAACTAAAAAAAGATGGTTCCTTCTTAAGGCGTATCTTATGATGATATAGCTAAGGGAATTAACGTTAGTAAACCAACCCTAATTAAATGGAGGAGGGAATTGGAATCCGAAATCAGTAACCAATCGGCAAGTTTTCTTTATCGGGAAAAAAGATGGTACAATGAGGAAATCAAGAGAGATAATGAAAGAAAGTGGGCAAGAGATATGTGGCAGGAATTTAAGAAGTTTGCATTCAAAGGAAATGTTATGGATTTGGCTGTCGGGGTTATTATTGGTGCCGCATTCGGGAAAATCGTAACCTCCTTGGTCGCAGATATTATTACACCGCTCGTAGGGTTGTTGCTAGGCGGTATTAATATTACGCATTTACAAATCCAAGTCGGCAACGCGGTTGTGAAATACGGCAGTTTTCTGCAAACTATTGTCGACTTTTTAATTGTTGCGTTCTCTATTTTTATGTTTATTCGCTTTTTTAACAAGTTAAAGAGGAAGCAGGAAACAGAGGAGAAGCAGGAGGAACCAAAGCCAAGCAGAGAAGAAGAATTGTTAACAGAAATTCGTGATGTTTTAAAGCAAGGTATACAAAGGGAAACCGATAAATAAGTTCTAAAGGAAAAGATGAAGCCGCCCAAAAGGCGGCTTTTTAGCTCTGCAAGCCCGGGACTGTGACTGGTGTAAAGTCAAGGGATGGCTCTGACGTATCGAGGTTGCTCATGGTACAAACGAAATAGTTTGGACTGTTGTTGCGGCTTGTGCTATTACCGCCGCATCCGGTAACAAGATAAGGAACTTGGTGAGTACCGCTGGGTGTTTGAAATGAAGCGGTGTACTCATATGAAAAATGCCGATGGTGGTTGAAAATGCCTTTAACGCTTGCGCTTATATGTTGAAAAAATGCTTGTGTTTCATTCGCTGATAAAGCGTAATGGTCATTGGCTGAATTTTGTTTAAAGGCTCCTACGCGTAAGTCGGCGTGAAAGTCGATTAGGTAATGATCGGATGGATGTGTAACGAGCTTCCTCTTCAGCCACTCTAGGTCTTCTTCATAAAAATAAGGTGAGCCTTTTAAGTCTTCGAAGTATGTTGGAAGATAGATGTAGGCTATATTTGAATCTGGAATCAATATCTCTCCTTTAACAGGTCCAATATATGCTTCAAACAGTCGGGGAGATAGTTCATCATCTTCAAGGATGAAATCATGATTGCCGATTGTGACGAAAATCGGCAGCTCCTTTGGAAATAATATTTCTTTTGTAATATCTACAAAGGCGCGAAAGTTTGCTTCCTTTTGTTTCGCTTTGCTAATGCCTTTAATCACACCGTCACCAATGGCGTCCCCGCCATGAATGACAAAAGCCGCGGAAGAACCGTGATGTTTTACAATATGCTGCAGAATCTTTTTGTAGCGTTCTCCATTTTTGTCTAGGTCATGCTGCATTGTATGACCGTTCCAACCATAAGAGTTTATATGGCTGTCACCAAGAATAATAAACTGTATTTCATCATCTGGAAATGACCTTTTTTGTAATAGATTTAACGACTCCTGATTTAACGTTGTCATGCGGTTATACTCCTTACAAAGTGATACCTTATCGTATGCATAAAAGCAAGAGGGGGTTTCGTTTAGTGGGAAGAAAACCAATTATGATATAGTGAAGAAAAGCATGCTTTGGAAGGAAAGTGATAAACATGTGTTTAATTCTTTTTGCTTATAAAATGGATAATATCGACCTGATTGTAGCTGCAAATCGTGATGAGTTTTATCATAGACCGACAGCTCCCGCACATTTTTGGGACGACGCCCCAAATGTACTCGGGGGGCGGGATTTAGAGAAAATGGGGACTTGGATGGGGATTACGAGGCAGGGACGCTTTGCTGCTCTTACAAACTATCGAAATCCGGCAGAAAGCACAGAACATAAGCGTTCTCGCGGCGAGGTTGTGAGTCAGTTTTTAACGGGGCAGGATTCACCAGAATGCTATATGCGGTATATGCAGCAGCAACGTGATGCATACCCGGGTTATAACCTAATTGTCGGGGATATGCATTCATTATATTACTACTCTAATGTAGAAAATGAAATTCGGCTGCTGCCTCCAGGATTGTACGGATTAAGTAATCATTTGCTCGACACGCCATGGCCGAAGGTTCAAAAAGGGAAGGAAGGGCTGAAGAGCTGCCTAGAAGCTGCCGAGGGTAATCTATTTGATTGTTTATTTGCAACATTGCAGCAGGCAGAGCAAGCGCCAGATGAAGAGCTTCCGAGTACAGGGGTTTCGCTTGATTGGGAGCGGAAGCTGTCTCCGTTGTTCATTCAAACGCCAGATTACGGGACAAGATCATCTACGGTACTGCTTCGAAAAAAGGAGGATATTTGCTTTACAGAGCGTGTGTATGCAGATGGAGTAGTGAAGGAAAGGGAATTTTCATTTTTTGTTACAGAAGGAAATTAGCGTGCTGGAAGAAGGCTCTACAGGAAAATGAGTATTAAACTTCCTCACATACAACGAATGAAAGCGGGACGAAAAATCCCGCTTTCATGTACCTTGTGAAGCTTATGCATTTTTATGGAGATATGCATACTGGACTCTTAGCATAGTTTATTGCCGAATTTGTCCAGTGCCATGCACGATATATTTTGTAGATGTAAGAGCAGGAAGCCCCATTGGTCCACGTGCGTGCAGCTTTTGTGTACTAATGCCGATTTCAGCGCCAAAGCCGAATTCAAAGCCGTCTGTAAAGCGAGTGGAGGCATTATGATATAAGGCCGCTGCATCAACGGATGTAAAGAACTTTGCAATACTTTCATCGTTATTTGTTACAATTGCTTCTGAATGCTTTGTACCATATTGATTAATATGAGCAATCGCTTCTTCTGTGGTTGCGACAATTTTGATAGCTAGAATTAAGTCACTGTATTCTGTTTCCCAATCCTCTTCTGTTGCAGCATGCACGGCAGGAATGAGCTGACGTGTTGCTTCATCGCCGCGAAGCTCTACGCCTTTTTCTTGCAATGCTGCAGCAAGCTTAGCTAAATGACGGCTTGCCCAAGCTTCGTGAACGAGAATGGTTTCAATAGAGTTGCAGACAGAAGGACGTTGAACCTTCGCATTTACTACAATATCAGTTGCCATTTGCTCGTCCGCTGATTGATCGATAAAGACGTGACAGTTACCGGCACCAGTCTCCAATACAGGAACAGACGATTGCGCTACAACTGTTTGGATGAGCTGTTTGCCGCCGCGTGGGATTAGCACATCTAAGTAATCATTTAGTGTAAAGAGCTGGGAAGCTGTTTCACGGCTCGTATCTTCAATCAGCTGAACAGCATCGACTGGAATGTCCGTTTTCTCTAAAGCATGATGAATCACACGCACAAGAGCTTTGTTGGAGTGAGCTGCTGAGGAGCTTCCTCGTAAAATGACAGCATTTCCTGTTTTTAAACAAAGGGTTGCGGCATCGACAGTTACGTTTGGACGCGCTTCATAAATCATACCAACAACACCGAGGGGAACACGTACCTTTTCAATTTGCAAGCCGTTTGGACGCTCCCATGCTTCTAAACGTTCTCCAACAGGATCTGGCAGCTCAACAAGCTGTTTCATCGCATCGGCCATATCATGGATGCGTGCCTCATTTAAAGTAAGGCGGTCGATTAAAGATGTAGATGTTCCTTTTGCCTTCGCCTCTTCAATGTCTTTTTTATTTTCTGCAAGCAGATAATCCATCTCTTCTACAAGCTGTTTTCCGATTGCGGCTAAGGCTGCGTTTTTCTGCTCTGTTGATTTTGTTACGAGCTCGCTTGCTGCTTGCTTTGCCAACTTTGCTTTTGTCAATAATTCACTCATTGATAAAATCCCCCTTTTTAGTTGGTTAGGATAAGTATGGCCTAGAGCTAAGTGATTGTCTAGTACATGCCACCTGCGCACTTCTAGTGACAAATGCTTTAAACCAGCAACCAATCAGGCTTAAGGCTGATTTTCTTACATTTTAAAAAAAGTATAAATTTCCAGCTGGAGTAGTCGCGAATTTTCGAAATACAGTATAAGAACTATGCTTCTGCCCTCGCCAATCACGCAATCTTCTTTAGACAGTTACCCAGTTGTCCCGATGGATGACTTCATAATGCTTAGATGCGATTTCGTTGCTTTGCTTTCCTTTGATCCGCTCCAGCTCAGGTGCATCATAGTTAATTCGACCTTTTCCGATGACAATTCCTTTTTCGTTTATAACTTCAACAACTTCACCTGCGTGGAAGCTGCCGCGCACTGATGTAACGCCTGCTGGCAGCAAGCTTTTTCCTTGCTGAAGGATAGCTGCTGCTGCACCTTGATCGATAATGACTTGTCCGCTTACAAACGAATGCAGCGCAATCCATTGCTTATTATTTTTTAAAAGACGCTGCGGTGCGTTGCCAATATAGGTTCCGTCGCCTTTTCCTTCTAAAATGTCTGTTAGCTTCTCCGCACCGGATCCTGTTCCGATAAAGACGCTGACGCCAAGCGATAAGGCAGTTCGTGCCGCATCAATTTTAGATTTCATGCCGCCTGTACCGACCTTGGAACCAGATGAGCCTGCAAATGCAGCAATTTCATCGGTAATAGCAGGAAGGAAAGCATATTTCTTAGCGGATGCATCTTGCCGTGGGTTTTTATCATATAGCCCATTGATATCTGTAAGAATAATAAGCGTATCTGCCTGAACGAGCCCGCTTACAAGAGCTGATAACATATCATTGTCTCCAAATGTTAACTCCTCGATAGAAACAGAATCATTTTCGTTAATAATCGGGAGCACAGAGCGGTCAAGCAGCTCCGATAAGGCTGCGAAGGCGTTGCTATATTGCTCTTTCCTTGAAAAATCGCCGCGTGTTAACAGAAGCTGTGCAGCTACAATGTGATGCTTCCGGAAGGCTTCTGTGTAGGCCTGCATTAACAGACCTTGTCCGACAGCAGCAGCTGCTTGCTTTCCGGTAATTGTTACGGGGCGCGATGGATAGCCAAGCTCTGTAAATCCAGCAGCAACCGCACCGGATGAGATAAGTACAACCTCGTGCCCAGCTTGCTTCAGCTTTGCTAAAGCGTCTACATGATCTGTTAGTTTTTTTATACAAATACCGCCGCCGTCAGACGTAAGCGAGCTGCTCCCGATTTTCACGACAATACGTTGCTTTTTCACATTTTCCCCTCCAATATAAAAAGACCCTTCTATCCTTTATAAAAAGGACGGAAGGGTCATGATTCCGCGGTACCACCTTTTTTGATATGCATAAAGCATATCCGCTCAACACCTGTAACGCAGGCGAACGTTCAGTTTATCACCGAAAGCTCCAGGGCAGGTTCAATAGCTTCTTCTCGAGGAATCTTCCAGCCTGTGGATTCCACTCTCTATCGAAAGAAGGGATATTTACTAGTCCCTTTCAATGCTCTTTGTATTTTAATTTTTAAAATATTATGCCGTAAATCATCGTCTGATGTCAAGCGGAAAGAGGTATTTCTTTCTAATTCGGAATTGTAATTTAGATATTCTAACAGCTGCATAGTCTTTTTCATTGCCTATCCATATTCAAACAGGATCTTTAACAAAAGTGCTAATCTGCCGAGGGAAGCATGCTCGTTTGGAAGAAAGAATGAACATGATATAATCACAACAGTACCATATTTTTCATAACGAGGTGAAAAGAATGAATGAACATACAAATGCGCAGCTGGCAACCTTTGCTGGAGGTTGTTTTTGGTGTATGGTTACACCGTTTGAAGAGATAGATGGTGTGCTTGGCATTGTATCAGGCTATACAGGAGGGCATACAGAAAACCCGACCTACAAAGAGGTTTGCTCAGAAACGACCGGGCATTACGAAGCTGTGCAAATTACATTTGATCCGAATCGTATGCCGTACGAAAGGCTGCTTGAACTATATTGGCAGCAAATCGACCCGACGGATCCCGGCGGGCAATTTTACGACCGCGGGCAATCCTATCAAACAGTCATTTTCTATCATACAGAGGAGCAGCGGCAGCAGGCGGAGGCATCCAAACGTGCATTAGCGGAAAGCGGCCATTTTCAAAAACCGATTGCGACCGCCATTTTACCGGCATCTACCTTCTACCCAGCGGAGGAATATCATCAGGATTATCACAAGAAAAACCCGTTCCGCTACAAAATGTATCGGCAAGGCTCAGGACGTGACGCTTTCATTAAGAAGCACTGGCCCTAAGGACACGTCTTATTTACAAGCCAAGCTAACAGCAATGCAATATTACGTTACGCAGGAAAATGGCATGGAACCTCCATTTCAAAATGAGTATTGGGATTGTGAGCTGGAAGGGTTATATGTAGACATCGTTTCTGGAGAGCCGCTATTCAGTTCCAAGGACAAAATTAACTCTGGCTGCGGCAGACCCGTTTTTAGAAAACCGGTTATGTTCGCAAGTGTAAAGGAGCAGGAGAATGACGGCGAGATAGAGGTGCGTAGCAGGGAAGGAGACTCTTATCTAGGCCGCCGCCTTTCCTCCTACTATGAGGTGAATTCTGCAGCGCTGCGATTCATCCGAAAAGAGGATTTGGAAAGAGAAGGATATGGAGATTTTCTTATTTTGTTTCAAATAAAACGATAAAAGGTCTTGCCGATGAATTGGCAAGACCTTTTATCTTACACTGTAAGAACGTATAAATTTCCAGCTAGAAGCGAATTCGACGTAGAAGGAAATTTTAGGAACACAGTATAAGTAGGGCTACGCCTCTGTCTTCGCCCAAGGGCGGGGCTCGCCAATCGGCGAGTTTCCTTTAAGATGCATGATTTGTTTTGTGCGTAGATTGCTGTGAGCCAAAGCGGCTGATTATGCTTCCGACAATTGCCCCGACAATTGCTGGAACGACCCAGCCTAATCCGGCTGCGGAAAACGGAAGTGAATTTGTTACATTGTTTAGGATTGACGATTCTAAGCCGAACATTTTAAGTCCATCGTACAACGAAAACATCCCTGTAAATAGCATAGCACTCGCATATACCGCTCGTGAGCCTGCAAAGAAACGGTGCAAAAAGGCAAGAGCTACGAGCACGATAGTTAATGGATATGCCATAACAAGAAACGGCACAGAGACTGTAAGGATTTGATTTAAACCTAAATTTGCAAGTCCAAAGCTTACGAGCGTAACTATCAATGCCATTGTTTTATAGCTTGCCTTTGGCACAAGCTTTGCAAAATATTGTCCGCAGGCAGTTGTTAAGCCAACACATGTTGTAAAGCATGCTAATGTAAAAATAAAACCAAGAAGCATATTGCCGCCCTGTCCGAACAACAGGCTTGCTGCGCTAGAAAGGATGGTTGTTCCATTCTCAAACGAACCTTGCGGCGCCATCTTTGCACCTAGTAGACCGAGCGTAATATAAACGGCTGCTAGAGCGATACCGGCAATGAAACCTGCTTTGGCTGTATAGCGCGTTAGCTTCTGTGAATCTGTGATTCCGCGCTGCTGCAACGCTGTTAAAATAACGATACCAAAGGCAAGAGAAGCTAGTGCATCCATCGTAGAATAGCCGTCAATAAAGCCTGCAAAGAAAGCAGATGCTTCATATTTTGCTTTTGGAGCTTGAAGCGGCTCATGGAGCTGCGTAAAGGCAGCGATGCATAGCACAGCCATCGCCAAAAGCAAAATAGGTGTAATCCATTTGCCCATATAATCTACCATTTTTGATGGATTTAGACTTATCGCGTAGACGAAGGCGAAGAAAATAGCCGTAAAGATAAATAGCGTAAGCGGCGAGCTGTCGATAAATGGTTTGAATCCCATTTCATATGCGACATTTGCATTGCGCGGAATTGCTAGAAACGGTCCGATAGATAAGTATACGATAACGGTAAAGGCAGAGCTAAAGCGAGGATGGACACGATTGCCTAGCTCTTGCGCCCCTCCTTTTACAAGCGAAATTGCAATCAGTACAAATAAAGGCAGACCAACTGCAGTTACGATAAAGCCGAACAGAGCCAGCCAAAGGGATGTACCAGCTTGAGCTCCTAATAGCGGAGGAAACATCAGGTTTCCAGCTCCAAAAAACATAGAAAATAGCATTAGTCCAATAAGTAAAATGTCTCTCTGTTTCATAGATGTAGCTCCTTTCTCTTGATGAACAGCATAAAAAGCCCGCCCCATCTAAATAGGTACGAGCGTGCTCGCAATGAATCTTATTTCTGCAGAAAAACAGTACGATACGTCTCTTTATTTTTATACCCCGTTTAAATGATAGATGAACCATCATAGGCTTTTATGCATTTTGGAGATGACTTGCAGCAATGTCCTTCGTCTCACGCCGATTCCCTGTTATACAGGAAGCAACTATATTCGATTCGTCTTGTCATCATTTTTTATTCTAAAATAAAGATTAGCAAGAGGAAAATGTTATGTCAATATTTTTGGGGTTTTGAATTTTAAGACTATTCTTCTCTTTGGATATTTGGAGAAGATAGCTTGATATAATCGTTTACAGCAAAAAACCTGCACCAAATATGAGGCTTGGTGCAGGTTTTCTTATATTATATTGTTTATTTGCGCATAGCTCATTTTTATTATATTTGAATATAGTTTGACTTGAAAGCTGGCAGCCAATCTCCATGAGCCTCAATTAGATCGTCACATAGTGAAACAATATCATCCATAGATAGCTCAGCTGCCGTATGTGGGTCAAGCATTGCTGCGTGGTAAATATGCTCTTTTTTACCAGTGATGGCAGCTTCAATTGTGAGCAGCTGTGTATTGATGTTTGTGCGGTTTAAAGCCGCCAATTGCTCCGGAAGCTCACCAACATACGTAGGAGTGATACCGCTCCGGTCAACAAGACAAGGCACTTCTACGACTGCTTTTTCAGGAAGGTTGCTTATGAGTCCGCCTGTATTCAAAACGTTGCCGCCAATTTTGAATGGTACATCTGTTTCCATCGCATCTAAAATATAGGAAGCATATTCATGTGTGCGCGTATGTGTTAAGTTTTTGTTATGAACAAGCTCTTCTCGCATTGTTTTCCAATCCTCAATTTGCTTCACGCAGCGGCGCGGGTATTCATCCAACGGGATATTGAAGCGCTCGATGAGCTCTGGATAGTTGCTTTTAATGAAATATGGATGATATTCAGCGTTATGCTCGGATGATTCCGTAACGTAACAGCCGAAGCGTTGCATAAGTTCAAAACGTACCATATCGTCATGCTTCGTTTTTTGTTTTTCTAAAGCGCGGCGCTTAATTTCTGGATACAAGTCCTCACCGTCACGTGTGATTTCAAGCAGCCATGCCATATGGTTAATCCCTGCGATTTTCCACTGAACGTTATCAAGCGGCATGCTGAGTGCTTGAAATAGATGAGGAACGCATACTTGCACACTATGGCATAATCCAACTGTTTTCACACCGCCGTAGCGAAGCATAGCGCCTGTTAACGCAGCCATCGGGTTCGTGTAGTTTAAAAACCAAGCGTCAGGACAAACCTCTTGCATATCACGGGCGAAATCAAGCATCACCGGTATGGTACGAAGATTTCGGAAAATGCCGCCGATTCCGACTGTATCAGCAATCGTTTGACGGAGACCGTATCGTTTTGGAATTTCAAAATCTGTAATTGTGCAAGGGTCATAGCCGCCAACTTGAATGGCGTTAATAACATATTTAGCATTGCGCAGTGCTTCTTTTCTATCTGTATACGCTTTCACTCGAACTGTACTGTTTGTGCTTTCTTTTAGGTTATTTAGCATATTTTCTGAGTCTCTCAGACGTTCTAAATCAATATCATATAAAGCAAATTCAAATCCTTGCAGACTTGGTGTTAGCATACAATCCCCTAGTACGTTTTTTGCAAAAACTGTGCTGCCTGCTCCAAGAAATGTGATTTTTCCCATTTTAACTCCCCCTAAAAGGTAAAATATTTCTGATGCTTATTTGTAGCTTTTGAATCTTTTTTTGTAATGGTTCTGCTATAATATATGTTAAACCTACGAGCATATGGGAATCAACGGTAATAAAGTGTGATAGGAGGGTAAAATATTGTTATATCAAAAGGTGGGGTTTGGATCATATGGCCCTCGATTTCATGAACAGAGTCAGGAGCATGTTGCAGGGATATGGTCCATCGGATGGGAGGAGCGAACGTCGAAGGAATACCGCTGGGACGGGATGGAGCGAGATGAACAAGGGATCTATATTCTTCAATACACACTGTCGGGTAAAGGGATGATTGAAATAGATGGAAAATCTATTTCACTAGAGCCAGGTCAAGCCTTTTTTGTTGATGTTCCGAGTGAACACTGCTATTTTTTACCGGACAACTCAGACCGTTGGGAATTTATTCATATTACGCTGTACGGTGATGAGGCAGCGAAATGCTGGGAGTACATACGGCGTACTTGCGGGACTGTAGTTACAATCTCAATTGAGGCAAGAATTATCCAATGCTTAATTGAGCTATATAAGCAAGTGGCGGAACAAAAGCTGTTAGATGCTTACTCTGCTTCAGCTAAAGCATATGAATGTGTGATGGAATGCTATAGGTTCGCTAAACAAATGGATAACTTAGACAGAGGAATTTCATCAGATGTGTCTAAAGCGCTTTATTATATGCAGATGCACTATCAGCAGCCCATTGTGGCTGAAGATATTGCTAGCGCTGCTAACTTGTCCAAATATTACTTTATCAATAAATTTCGGGAGCAAATGAGTATAACTCCCATGCAATATTTAACAAAAATCAGAATAGAAAAGGCTGTTCAGCTGCTGAGGCAGACGAATTTTCCGATTGGAGAGATTGCAGCCAAAACAGGATACGCAAACGCAAATTATTTCAACAAGGTATTTAAACGCATTGTCGGAGTATCTGCAGGGAGGTTTCGGGAAGGGAAAGGGACTCTTCCGATCGATCATATTATCATCCGATGAAATCAGTTTGGAAAAGTATTGCTTTTATTAAAGAAAACTCGCCGATTGGCGAGCCCTACTTATACTGTATTCCTAAAATTTCCCGTTGCGTCGAGTTTGCTTCTAGCTGGAAATTTATAATTTCTTACAAGTGTAATAAAAGGGATTGCAACAAATAAAAAATAGAGAGATAATAAAACTTAATTTCAATTATAATAAGCACGATGTTTATTCGTGGATGTAATGATGGGGGTTCAAAATGAAAGTTGTAAAGTTTGGCGGTACATCTGTTGCTTCTGGTGAACAGATTCAAAAGATTTTCAATATTGTGACGAGTGACCCTGAGAGAAAAGTTGTTGTTGTATCTGCACCAGGGAAACGATTTAAAGAAGACATTAAAGTAACAGATTTGCTTCTTTCCTGCGTAGAGCAATACCTAAGCTCAGGCGAAGGGAAGGAAGCTTTTGAAGCGGTAGTAGCCCGCTATAAGGAAATTGCTGATTATTTAGGAGTATCTGCTGAGGTAGTTGACCGCATTTCTATGGATTTGCTTGAGATCCTGCATGGTGACCGCAGTGATGCAGCGAGATTCCGTGATGCGGTAGTTGCGAGCGGAGAGGATAACTGCGCAAAAATCGTTGCGGCGTATTTTAATGTTCAAGGGGTAGAAGCTCATTATGTAAATCCGAAGGAAGCGGGTCTGTTTGTTACGGACGAGCCGGGCAATGCACAGGTGCTTCCAGAATCTTATGAAAACCTATATGCACTGCGCGACCGTTCTGGTATCATCATTTTCCCAGGTTTCTTTGGCTATTCCAAAGAAGGGGCAGTTGTTACATTCTCGCGCGGCGGCTCTGACATTACAGGTTCTATTTTGGCAAACGGCGTCAAGGCAGCGGTTTATGAAAACTTTACCGATGTTGACTCCGTGTATTCAGTGAACCCAAATATTGTTTCTAATCCAAAGGCGATTCAAGAGTTAACATATCGTGAAATGCGCGAGCTTTCCTATGCGGGATTTGCTGTATTCCATGATGAAGCATTAATTCCTGCGTTCCGTGCACAAATTCCGGTTGTAATTAAAAATACAAACAATCCATCTGCGCCTGGGACAAAGATTGCGCATGAGCGCGAGCATCAGAATGGCCCTGTCACAGGAATTGCGAGTGATAACGGTTTTGCCAGCATTTATGTAAGTAAATATTTAATGAACAGAGAAGTCGGTTTCGGACGGAAATTGCTCCATATTTTGGAGGATTACGATGTATCGTATGAGCATACACCATCTGGCATTGATGACATTTCTGTTATTGTGCGTCAAAAGCAACTTGACGGAGGTACGGAAGAACAAATCGTTCAACGTATTAAAGATGAGTTGCAAGCAGATAGCGTTACAGTGAAGCGTGATTTAGCTATGGTTATGATTGTGGGCGAGGGCATGCAACAAAACATAGGAACAACAGCAAAAGCAGCAACAGCTCTTTCAAAGGCTGGCGTAAACATCGATATGATCAACCAAGGTTCTTCTGAGGTGAGCATGATGTATGGTGTGCAGGGAGTAGATGAACAAAAAGCGGTTCGTGCACTTTACGATGCATTTTTTAATAATAACTAATAGAGAAAATATGTGAAAAGATGCTTCCTTTTGGGGAGGCATCTTTTTTGTGCTGTAAGAAAATATGAATTTCCAGCTGGAAGACTATTCGGCGTAGTCGGAAATTTTAGGAATACAGTATAAGGGCAACTGCACCTCTGTCTTCGCCCAAAAGCAGGGCCCACCAATCGGTGAGTTTTCTTTACATTTTCATAACGGATAAGCCCCCATCTGAACATTTATACCTTCCTGCAGTGAAACATAAAGCATATAACTATATCTTGTTTCCCTCTGCTAGCTCATCAAAATAAACTCGGTATTGTCTTACGAACGTCAATTCCATTTTCTCTCCCCCTTGTTTATATAAATTTCCAAAAATGCTGTTTGTTTGTGGGAATACAAACTAAGTATGTTCGCTTTTCTTACGTAGCTATGAAAGCGTGTGCAGAGGGGATTTAAGGGAAATGTCAGGAAAAGCAACGTTATATGTCGCTTTTTGTCGAAAGTTGATAGCGTTTTCATTAGCTATTTGTGAAGAATAGATGAATTATCCAGTTGAAATGTTCAGAAAACTCCGGTACATTTAATTCATGTTAGCAAACATAACATCATAAGTTATAAATAGTTACGAAATGGAGTGTGGCGGGAATGAAAAAGAAATTAGTTCTCATTGGTAACGGAATGGCGGGAATTTGGTGTATTGAGCAACTTCTAAAGCTGAATCCAAACCAATATGACATTACAGTGTTTGGGGAAGAACCTCATCCAAACTATAATCGTATCCTGCTTTCCAAGGTGTTAGCCGGCGATTCTGACATGAATGACATTATTTTAAATAGCTGGGAATGGTATAGAGAAAACAATATTACACTTCATACAGGACACTGTGTAAGAAAAGTTGACACAGAACAAAAAACGGTTACTTCTGACGGTGGTATTACAGTTTCGTATGATGAGTTGATTTTTGCTACAGGTTCTTTACCGATCATGCTTCCTCTTCCAGGAGCAGACAAGGAAGGCGTAATCGCGTTCCGTGACATTAAGGATTGCGAAGCGATGTTGGCTGCTGCGAAGGAATACAAGAAGGCGATCGTTATCGGCGGCGGCTTGCTTGGATTGGAAGCAGCGCGAGGCTTGTTAAACTTAAACATGGAAGTATCAGTTGTCCACCTTGCTCCATACTTGATGGAGAGACAGCTTGATGCAACAGCATCTCGTATGCTTCAGCAAGAATTAGAAAATCAAGGCATGAAGTTTTTGATGGAGAAAAACTCAGCAGAAATTTTAGGTGACAAGCGAGTAAGCGGCTTACGCTTCACTGACGATACAGAGGTTGAAGGCAGCCTGATTGTAATGGCAGTTGGAATTCGCCCGAACGTACAGCTTGGCCGTGAAAGTGGTTTAGAAGTTAACCGCGGTATCATTGTAAACGACTATTTAGAAACGAGCATCCCGAACGTATATGCAGTCGGCGAATGTGCTGAGCACCGCGGCATTGCATACGGACTTGTAGCACCGTTATATGAACAAGGAAATATTTTAGCGAAGAAGCTTGCGGGTGTTGAAGGAGAAGGCTATCAAGGTTCTGTCGTGTCAACAAAGCTTAAAGTATCTGGTGTAGATGTATTCTCAGCAGGAGAATTTATGGATGGTCCGGATACGCGTTCTGTTCGCGTTCAAGATGACTTTGAAGGCGTGTATAAGAAGGTTGTAATTAGAGACGGCAAAGTAATCGGTTCTGTATTGTTTGGAGATACAAGTGACGGCTCCCGCATCTTCTCAATGATTCGAAAAGGCGAGGACGTTACAGGCAAAGAAAAAGAAGTTCTTCTTGGAGAGAGTGCAGGCGGAGCGAAGTCTGGAGCTGAACTCATTGCAGCTATGGCGGATGACGAGATTGTTTGTGGCTGTAACGGCGTTTCCAAAGGTGCGATTGTAAGTGCTATTAAAGAGAAGGGCTGTGCAAGCGTAAGTGATGTTAAAGCATGTACGAAAGCGTCTGGATCATGCGGCGGCTGTAAACCGCTTGTAGAGGACGTGCTAACATACGTACTTGGAGCTGACGGCGTGCAAGCAGGAGCAGAAGGAATGTGCGGCTGTACAAAGCTTGGCCGTGAGGAAGTTGTTGAAGCGATTCGTACGATGAAGCTGACAACAACAAAAGAAGTAATGAACGTACTTGAGTGGGAGAACGAGGAAGGCTGCTCGAAATGTCGTCCGGCGCTTAACTACTATTTAGGTATGGTATGGCCAGAAGAGCATGAGGACGAAAGGGAGTCCCGCTTTGTAAATGAGCGGAATCATGCAAACATCCAAAAGGATGGAACGTATTCAGTTGTTCCAAGAATTTACGGCGGTGTTACAACACCAAGTGACTTAAAGAAAATCGCTGACGTAGCAGTAAAATACAACGTCCCAATGGTGAAATTCACAGGCGGACAACGACTTGACTTATTAGGAGTAACGAAGGAAGATCTTCCGAAGGTATGGGCTGACTTGGATATGCCATCTGGATATGCGTACGGAAAAGCGTTGCGTACGGTTAAGACATGTGTTGGTTCCACGTTCTGCCGTTTTGGTACACAAGATTCAATCCAAATGGGTATTGATTTAGAGAAGAAATTTGAGCGTCTTAATACGCCAGCGAAGGTGAAATTAGCTGTTTCTGGTTGTCCGCGTAACTGTGCGGAATCTGGCATTAAAGACCTTGGCGTTGTTGCGATTGACGGCGGTTGGGAATTGTATGCCGGCGGAAATGGCGGTACGAAGCTTAGAGCGGGTGACTTACTCTGCAAGGTGAAAACATCAGAGGACGTATTGGAATGGACGGGTGCTTACCTTCAATACTACCGCGAAACAGGAAACTACGGTGAGCGTACATCTGAATGGGTAGAGCGTCTTGGTCTAGCGACAATTCAACAGGCGTTAGAGAAGAAGGAAGATCGTCTTGCTTTAGTTGGACGCATTGACAAGACATTGGGCTTAATGAAAGATCCTTGGAAGGAAATTATCGAAACAGGAAAGCTTAGCTCGACATTTGAGCCACTGGCTACATTGTAAGGTGTGGCAGGTTTTAAAAATATGAAAGTAGTTGTCTAGCTGCCGTCTGCAGAAGAATCTCCGGCAAATATTGTTTTCGTTGCCGGAGAACATTCTCCTGAAGGAGCAAAACTAGGCCGATTCCGATTTTTGTATATAAATCAGGGGGGACTGGAAATGAAAAAGGTTGTTGTCGGCAAATTGTCTGATATTGCGGAGAAAAGCGCAAGAACGATTCAAATTGGAGAATTAGAAATCGCATTATTTAGGCTTTCTACTGGTGAAATTAAGGCGATTGAAAACAAATGTCCTCATAAGGCAGGAAAATTGTCAGAAGGTATCATTTGCGACCACCACGTGTACTGTCCGCTTCATGACCAAAAGATTAACTTACTTGACGGTCTTGTGCAAGAGCCAGACGAAGGCTGCGTAGAGACGTTTAAGGTAGAAATTGACGAAAAGACTGAAGAGATTGTACTGCATGTAGAGGAGAAGAAGATTCTCGCTTCTTAATCCGGGTCATGACAAAGAAATAAGAATAGAAGAACCCTTTCAGGCAGGGGAACGCTTGAAGGGGTTCTTTTCATACAGTGAGGATTGCAAGCGAAAATCAGTAGAAAGGATGGACACACGATGAAGAAGGGAACAGTATTTTTAGTAGGAGCCGGCCCCGGAGATAACGGCTTAATTACAGTAAAAGGGATGCAAGCAATTGAAAAAGCGGATGTAATTTTATATGACCGTCTTATTAACGCGAAGCTGCTTGATCATGCTCCTGCAGGCTGTGAGTTCATCTATTGCGGCAAGGAGCCAAAATGTCACACGTTAAAACAAGAGGAAATTAATCAATTGCTTGTAGAGAAAGCTCTTGAAGGAAAAACAGTTGTACGTTTAAAAGGAGGAGACCCAGGAATATTTGGCAGAGTTGGCGAGGAAGCCGCAGCGCTCACGGAGTATGGTATTTCGTTTGAGATGGTTCCGGGCATTACATCTGGAATTGCAGCCCCTTTATATGCCGGCATTCCTGTTACGCATCGCGAATATGGAGGTTCATTCGCTGTTGTTACTGCACATGGAAAAGGAGAAGGCGGGAAGCCATCCGTGAACTGGGAAGGGTTAGCTAAAGGTGTTGATACGATTGCTTTTTATATGGGTATCGCAAATCTATCTTGGATCTGTGAAAATCTAGTGCGGTATGGAAAGCGGCCGGAAACTCCAGTTATCTTAATTCAATGGGGAACAATGGGGCGTCAAAAAGTGCTGGAAGGAACGCTTGAGACGATTTATGAAAAAGCGAAAGCTGAGCAATTTGGAAATCCAGCTATTACATTAGTCGGAGAGATTGTAGCTATCCGCAAGCAGTTAAGCTGGTTTGAGAAAAAGCCTTTATTTGGACGACAAATATTGTTGGCACGTACAAGCGCTGAACCAAGTAAGCTTGCAAGGGAGCTAACTGAACAAGGTGCGGATGTAATAGAGTTTCCGAAATGGCGTGCTGTTCCTGCGCCGATTGATGTCACCATTCTTAACAAGATTGCTTCCTATGACAACATCTTGTTTCACGCCCCGGAAAGTGTACATGATTTCTTCCAAGCGTTAATTGGACAAGGAATTGATGTGCGTCAAGTGAGAGCGAAGTTCTTCGGTGGCTCTATTAAATCTGTACGCGCATTAAGGGAACGTGGATTTGCCGCAGATGTGTGTCAAAATATGCAGGAGGGCAAATTATTAATCGTGGGTGATAGTGAGCTTCGCAAGCGCAGCTCCCACTATACAGCAAAATACGGAGTGCATGATCGGTTTGTGACAAGCCGTAAGCAGATCGATGAACGGTTTATTCCTGTATTTCAAAGAATGCTGCAGGATATGACGCTTGATACGATTATTTTTCCGAGTGCTGCCTCTGTTTCTACATTCGTCGACGAGGCACATCAGTGCGGATTGGACTTGGAGAAAGTTATGCAGGAAGCAGCTATCATTTGCATGGGCTCTGAAACATGGCAAGCAGCAGAGGCTTACGGGTTTAAGCCTGTCGGTATGCCGTATGTACCGGAAAGAGGAGCACTTATTGAATGTCTTCAGCAAAGCGGAATGTAATGTAAAATAAGGAAATCAGAGTATGATTTCTTGAAGAAATCATGTAATATGGTAAACAGAACGTTTGCAACCGATTGACTTCCTGGCTAGAGATTCTACATTTTTAGCTAGGAAGTTATTCGGCGTAGCAGGAAGTTTTAAACATAAAGTATAAATGTAACTCGGCCAGCGCCAAGCTTTCCAAAGGTTGGTGCGGCCAAGTTCTGCTTATTTGAAGGGGGATTGCAGATGAAAAAGCTTGAAGGAAAACGAATCGCCCTCGTCGGTCCACGCCGTTCGGAGGAAATGAGTGTTCTTGTGCAAAATTTAGGAGGAATTCCTCTTATCCGACCTGCGCAAGGAACAGTATTTTTAGACGATTCACGTGTAGAAGAGGATATCCACCGTCTTATTCAAGGTGGTTTTGATTGGGCGCTATTTACAACAGGTGTTGGACTGGAAACTTTGTATAAGATCGCAACGAAAATGGGAGAAGAAGCGGCATTTCTTGGTGCGCTGCAGCGTACCAGCATTGCTGCAAGGGGCTATAAAACAGTGAATATGCTGAAAAAGCTTGGTCTACAGCCGCTTGTGCGTGATGATGACGGCAGTACGGCAGGTCTTGTACGAGAGCTGGAGTCCTTTTCTTTTGAAGGAAAGAGGGTTGCTCTTCAGCTTCATGGCGACCCGGCACCAAAGCTTGTTGAGTTTTTGAAAGAACGTGGTGCGTCCTTCCATGAGCTTTTACCGTACCACCATGTTCCGCCTGAGGGGCACGTAATGGAGCAATTGCTTTCTGAAATGCTCGGCGGAGAAATTGATGCTGTGAATTTTACAAGCACACCACAGGCTCGGTTCCTTATGGAGTTTGCAAGAAACAAAGGGGTGGAGCAGCAGGTGCTTGACGCATTTGCAAGCAATATTGTAGCTGTCGCGGTGGGAAAGGTAACAGCTGCGGCTTTACGGGAAGTAGGAATTGAGAGAATGGTTGTGCCGGAGGAAGAGAGAATGGGCAGCGCGATTATGAAACTGGCGCAGTACTATACACAGGAAAAGTCCCAAGCCTAAAAAACAAGTGGACAAACTATTCTGAAAAAAATAATTGACATGTTATCTTGTCGATCATATAATGAAAAGCATAAGAATCCAAACAAAATGAACTTTCATATAATTGAGCAATGAAGGGAACAAAGTAGCGTTTATCTTCCTATAACAGAGAGCTGATGGTTGGTGCAAATCAGTATACAGATAAATGCGAATTACAATCCCAGAGCATCTTTTTCGTAGTAAAGGCATTTGCTTTTATGAAGGGAAAGACGGTCTAATGATCGTTAACAAGGAAGAGAGGCAGACTTTTTGTCTGCAATCAGGGTGGTACCGCGATAATCATCGTCCCTGCTGATATATTCAGCAGGGACTTTTTGTTTTTTAGATAGTAGTATTATCGTGTTCGCTTTTGTAAACAAACAACTTTATAATAGTGTGAAGATGGGAAGCTAGTAGTGTATATCTCCCTGCTGCAGAGAGCTGATGGTTGGTGCGAATCAGTGCATAGATAAACACGAATTACAATCCCGGAGCATCTTTTTCGTAGTAAGGGCATTTGCTTTTATGAAGGGAAAGACGGTCTAATGATCGTTAACAAGGAAGAGAGGCAGGCTTTTTGTCTGCAACTAGGGTGGTACCGCGATATTTTATCGTCCCTATCGTTTTGAACGATAGGGGCGATTTTTTATAAAGTTTTTTAAGCTATTATCCCATTTTGCTAATCATAAGGAGGAAGTTTGATATGACAGTTAATGAATTAGAAGTATTGCGTAATAAGGTGGATGAAATTAACTTGCAAATTTTACGTTTGTTAAACGAACGTGCAGTAGTAGTAAAGGCGATTGGTCAACAAAAGAATTTACAAGGTACGAAACGTTTTGACCCAGTACGTGAACGCCAAGCTCTTGATATGATTGCTGCGAACAACGAAGGTCCTTTCGAAACATCTACACTGCAGCATATTTTTAAAACGATTTTCCAAGCAAGCTTAGAGCTGCAAGAAGATGACAATCGTAAAGCATTGCTTGTATCTCGTAAGAAGAAGCAAGAAAACACAATTGTTGATGTGAAGGGCGAATTGCTTGGAAACGGAACACAAACATTCGTAATGGGACCATGCGCAGTAGAAAGCTACGAGCAAGTGCGCGCTGTAGCGCAAGCAATGAAGGAGCAAGGCTTGAAATTAATGCGTGGCGGAGCATTCAAACCGCGTACTTCTCCGTACGATTTCCAAGGCTTAGGAATAGAAGGATTGAAAATTTTACGTCAAGTTGCAGATGAGTTCGATTTAGCGATCATCAGTGAAATTTTAAATCCAAACGACATTGAAATGTCTCTTGAGTACGTTGATGTAATCCAAATCGGAGCACGTAACTCTCAAAACTTTGATTTACTAAGAGAAGCAGGAAAAGTGAATAAGCCAGTATTACTTAAACGCGGTCTTGCTGGAACAATTGAAGAGTTCATCAATTCAGCTGAGTACATCATTTCACAAGGAAACGATCAAATCATCCTATGTGAACGCGGAATCCGCACATACGAGAAAGCGACTCGTAACACATTAGATATTTCTGCAGTACCAATCTTAAAGAAAGAAACACACTTACCAGTTGTAGTAGACGTAACACATTCTACTGGAAGAAAGGATCTATTGCTTCCAACAGCAAAAGCAGCATTGGCAATCGGTGCAGATGCAGTTATGGCTGAGGTTCACCCAGATCCTGCTGTGGCGCTTTCTGATGCTGCGCAGCAAATGAATATTCCTGAATTCCACAAATTCATGGCTGAGGTAAAAGGCTTCCGTGATGCGTTGGCAGGAGCACAGTTAGTACGATAAAATATCCCTTTTATAAGGTAGAAAAAAGGATAGAAGCAAGCAGGGAATTCTGCATGCTCTATCCTTTTTTACATTTCCACAGAAAAGTTATGCTTTTAATGACTCTTCTGTCCTTATGGATGCGGGTGTTTGTTTTTTAATTACAATTACAAATAAACTCGCCAGCAAGCAAAAAATTCCGGCAAGAAGAAATGCCCATTTATAAGAATTGAGTATTTCATAAATAATCCCTCCACCAAAAGCAGCTACTGCCGCACCTGCCTGATGGGATGCGAAAATCCATCCATAAACAATGCCGCTTTTTTTCACACCAAAGATTTGTCTGGAAATACCGATAGTTGGCGGTACAGTTGCAATCCAATCAAGTCCATAAAACACAGAAAAGATAATGAGCAAAGTAAAGGAACCTTCAAATAAAGCATAAGGAAGTAATAGGAGGGAAGCTCCCCTTAGACTATAATACCAAAATAATAGCCAACGGTTGTCGAAACGATCTGACAACCAACCTGAAACAGTGGTACCTACAAGGTCAAAAATCCCCATGAATGAAAGCAGCAAGGCAGATGTAACTAAAGGAACTCCGAAGCTCATACAGTAAGAAACAAAATGTGTACCGATTAATCCACTCGTTGAAAGGCCACAAACAAAGAAGCTCCCCGCTAATAACCAGAATTCCTTAACCTTCACTGCCTCAAATAAGCCATTAAAAGCAATCATAATCGGATTTTTCTTTTCAAATTCATTGCTCTCTTGTCTTTCTTTCTCCAGTCCATATGGGAGTATACCCATATCTTTTGGTGTATTCTTCATAAACAATAAGATGATAACAAGCATGATAAAACTAAGAATCATAATCAATCCAACCGCCCATCGCCACGAATAATGATCAATAAGCAGGGCTAAGACGGGAAGCAGTATTAACTGACCTGTGGCTGTACTTGCAGTTAATATCCCTACTGCAAGTCCCCTTTTTTTCTCAAACCAATGATTTGCAATATATGGACTTAGGACCGTTAAAAATAATCCGGACCCTAACCCGATAATAACACCCCAAATCATAATCAGCTGCCAAGGCTGCTGCATCACAAAGGTTAGCAAGATTCCTGTCAACAGTATTGCCATAGAGGTGACCATCATTTTCTTTAATCCAAGCACTTCAATTAATGCTGCCATAAATGGACCAGATATGCCATATAAAAACAGGCCAACTGCAAAAGCTAATGAAATGGTAGATCGGTCCCAGCCGAATTCTTTCTCGAAAGGATCTATGAAAACCCCCGATGATGACCGGACAATTCCAGCGACAATAATAGAGAAGAAAGAAATAATTAAAATAATCCAACTATAATGAATCCGCTTCAAAGCTTCACCCACATTTCCTAGATAATAATGTAGTTATTTTATATCGAAACTATATATAACACTCAATACGTTTGTATAACACTGAAAGCGCATACCTTGATTTTACTTCATTATTGTTTAAGCAGGGTTTAGATTGATTGAATACGAAAGAAAAAGGCAACTTTCGATTTTTTGCCGAAAGCTGCCCTTTTATTAGAATCTAATTGCACCTTGCTAGATAAAAACTTTATATTAGTTCTTTGCTTGAAGTCTTACGAGACCAAACAACTACAGGAATAAGCAGAAGTGATAGGATAGCTCCAGAAAGTGATAGTACTGCATAACTAGAATGAGCCACTACTATTCCCGATAACGCACCGCCCGAGGCACCTGATAATGCCAGCAAGACATCAACCGACCCCTGTGTTTTGGCGCGAACAGATGGATGTGTTGCATCTACAATGAGAGCAGTTCCACTTATTAATCCAAAGTTCCAGCCAACACCAAGCAGGACTAGCGCGCAGATAAGCAGTGCCATTGAATCTGCTGGCGCAAAAGCTGCCAGCAGACCAGAGGCCAGAAGTGTGGCACCCGCAGCAACGGCCATTGCAGTACGACCGACTTTATCTACAAGCAGGCCGGTAACAAGTGAAGGAAAATACATAGCGCCTACATGAAAGCCTATGACCAAGCCCACTTCCCTCAAACCATGGCCATGATGTCCCATGTGGATCGGTGTCATTGTCATAATGGCTGCCATGACAAATTGAGTCAAAACCATAATGGTAGCACCTACGACAATTCCTCTTTTATTGATTGTAGAATTTTCCGCATTCAGTTTTTCCTGCACCATATGCTCTTCCTCCTGGGCATTCGCTAGGGCTGTAGACACAACCAAAGGGTCTGGACGAAGAAAAAGCAAGAGAACCAATCCGGCAAGGATAAAAGCAGCGGCTGCTAAGATAAAGGGACCAGCCAAAGTTGGAACACCAATAGAATTTGCAAATTGTCCCATCACATCGACCAAGTTAGGACCCGCTACAGCACCAAAGGTAGTAGAAACCATGGCCATGCTCACAGCAGTTGCCCGCTGTTTAGCTGTCGCCAGGTCTGTACCTGCGTAGCGTGCTTGTAGATTTGCGGCAGTACCCGCCCCATAAATAAGCAGGGAAGCGAATAAAAGCAAGATACTGTTGATTAAGGCGGCGATTATAATACCGATCGCACCTAATCCACCAGCAAGAAAGCCGGCTGCCAGTCCGGCTCTGCGCCCAAAACGTTGTGAAAGCCGGCCTACCAGCAGTGCGGACCCTGCAGATCCTAAAGTGAGTAAGGCAACGGGAATCCCCGCTGCACTTTCCGTTCCCAGCATATCTTGGGCGAGAAGTGCACCTACCGTTATACCAGCTGCCAGTCCTGCTCCTCCAAAGATTTGCGAGAGGATCACAATTCTTAATGTTTTTTTATAGAGCCGTTGTTGTTTTTCTGGTGAATCAATATAATCCTGTAACCAAACAGGCTGCTGTTTTGGTCTGCTTATATCTTCTGTTTCAGCTATCATAAACTGCACCTCCTAATAAAATAGTTTTTTAATTAAAAGCTTTGGCAGACTATTGAGCAATACTTAAATAAATAAGAAGAAGCTCATGATTATTAACAACATAATCACGAGCCCCTTGTATTTCTCCAGTGCAAATGAATGCTTCAAAACTATGCAAAATAAAAATTAAAATTCACAATTAAACGTAACATAAAAATGTCTATCTGTCCGTTTTTAGCTTAAAATGTGTATGATTCGCCGTCATCTGGCACTAAAAGATTAGCGGAGATTCCTTTTTCATAAGCAAAGCTTTTTAGTTCTTCTTTGGATAATGTCCAATGGTTGACAGCTTCCATATGAACCGAAATAATTTTTGCGTTAGGGGCAGCTTTAGACATTTCATAGATATCATGTTTGCCCATGACAAGAGAGCCGCCTTGAAGGAATTGATTATCACCGCCATTTACCACAATTACTTCTGGTTGATGTGTATCAATCACTTCTTGAATCGCCTCATACCAGACCGTATCTCCAGCTACATATAACGTCTTTTCAGTTGGGTGTTTGAAGACAACGCCACACACTAAACCAGCAAGCTTTAATATTTCTCCTCTTCCGTGCTCGCCCTTTGTTTTCATTAATTGGATGTCCCCAAAGACTGTCTCTTCCTGTAACACTTCTACATTTTGAAATCCAGCATTTCGAACTTCTGTCGCATCCTCTTCATTTTGTACAAAAATTTTGATATCTTTTGGCAATACTTTTTTGGCAGTATCATCCCAGTGATCTAAATGCAGATGAGTGACAATCACAGCATCTACGTTAATAATATTTTCAATTGATATAGGTAAGCTAACTAACGGATTAAATTGATCTTGCCTTAACGAATTAGGAAAAGGAGGGTATGTACCCTTCTCTGCTAAAAATGGGTCAATTAAAAACTTTTTCCCAGCATATTGGACAACGAGCGTAGCATTTCTGATTTGTTGGATATTCATATCGATAACTCCTTTTCTTTTTATTTGCGTTTGCTGCTTGTGCTTAGTTTATAATATGGGCAGGTACTATTTACATAGATAAAATCAAGTGTTTTTACCGTTTGACTTGAATTTTGAAAGGAGTTGATTTCATGTTGGATCAAACAGACATGCGAATATTAGAAGAATTATCTAAAAATAGTCGTATTACTATGAAGGAATTAGGAGAGAAAGTTCATTTGACTGGGCAAGCTACTTCGGCTAGAGTTACGAAGTTAGAAGATAATGGAGTAATTGAGGGTTACACAATTAAAGTGAATCAGGTTAAATTAGGGTGTTTTATACATGCTTTTATTACTATCTTTACACAAAGCATTTATCATCAACCTTATCTCTCATTTATAGAAACACAAGAGAAATATATAATAAATAACTATAAAATTAGCGGAGATGGTTGTTATCTTCTTGAATGTAAATTTCCATCTCATGAACTATTAGATCAATTTTTGGTAGACTTAAACAAGCATGCAAACTATAAATTATCGATTGTTATTAGTAAATAGTGCAGCAATAAAAATGGGATGTTTGTGAATAAACATACTCAGGTTATAGGAGACAAAAGTTTAAGATTATGCTCCAACAACCCGATTAGCGGCTTTCTTAATAGGGCTAATAGAGCAAACCATTCAATATTCAAGGAAAAGACAGGAGATCCAAGAAGGTATATTCATTCCTTCTTGGATCTCCTGTCTTTTTGTACCCACCTTATTTTCTTTGTTAATTTTCATGATTTTTATGTATCTCTTCATCTTAATTATTTATGAAGTCATGAAGTATATAAGCTTAATTTAACAAATGCTCATGTTAGCAGTACAAGTTTGACAGTTACAGGCCTGCATTCCTTGAGGAGAAGTTTCTCATCTGTTTTTTTGATAAAAGCAAACGAAGCAGGCAACATACATTCCTACTCCGCCTGCTTCGGATTGCTAATTGTTAAGTTTTGTAAAAAAAGAGTGGCGGACACGTAGCGCTTTGCAAGCATTTGGAAATGGGCAGTATGTACAGACAGGGCTGCAATTACAATGACATTTCGAACCGCTTCCCGTTGATTCGCGTGAAGATTAGGAAATGAGTTGGCCCAATCAGCTGCCCTTGCTTCAATTTCCTGCTCAATCGCTATAATGGCGTCTCCTCCAGAGGCAGCAGTCGCTTCCCTGAAATTCAGTTTCTCAAATAGAGAGGAGTATGCCGAATATAAACGGATCGGGCTAATTAAGTCATCATCTCTATCTGACGGATCATTTACAATTAAACTAAGCAGCTTGCGAATGGAATCAAAGTCCAGCGCTGTTTTTAAATCTTCTACGATAAATAAAAGAGCGGCTTGCTCAATAGAATATTTCTTCCCTCTTTGCGGGGGACCGACCATATCCTTCAAATCCCGCTTTACCCAGTTTTGCAAGGCGGTTACAGAGAAGCTTGTATGCTGAATCTGATTGCCAAGCGCACCGATTTCATTAAGGGAAAAGCCAATATCGAGCTCTTCTGTTTTTACGAGCTTTTCAAAAATAGGCGGCAAGGCGGTTGTGATGAATGCATTCATTGGTATCTCGTACGTTGTTTCTGTTTTGCGAGACTTGATCCAAGCATCCTGCAAAACCGTTAGTGCTTTTTTCTCGTTCCATCCCTTAAGGGAAAGAAGCAGGTCCGCCATCTCTTTTCTTGTTAGCTGAAGGATATTCATGTTTCCCACCTCGAGCAATATGGAGTTCTTATGACCTTATCTTATTAGTTATTCGTTAGAAAGTCAAACTATGAAACTATTTAACACTTGACGTTCTTTATAATAGTTCATATAATAGGTTCATAAGAACTCTATAAAATCTAGCAAAGAAAAGAGGAGTATTCTACGTATGATGAAAAAATTCATCGGATTTCTAACAGCGCTTATGCTTATGTTCGCAGCTATCAGCTTTATTTCTCCTGATTCGGCAGAAGCAAAAGGATACAAGTCAGGAAGAAAATCGTATAGTCCAACTCAGAACGAAACGGTTGTCCAAAAGAAAGATTCAACTGTAAATTCATCTAAGTTACAACAGGAGTCCAAAGCGCCGGTAACAGCTAAAAAGAGCGGCGGATTTCTAAAAGGAATGCTTCTTGGCGGAATTGGCGGATTACTTCTTGGCAGCTTGTTTGCTGGTCTTGGTCCAATTGGTGCTATACTCGCGTTTTTTGTTAACATGATGCTGCTGGCTGGAATTGTTATGATAGGAGTCAAACTATTTAAGTATTGGAAGAAGAAGAAGCGACAACAGGAGATGGAAGCATGGCGTCGCTAAAAATTTCCGAACAGCAAATTATTAATGCCCTTTGCTTATACATCGCTCAGAAACGACAGGTACAGCCTCATGAGGTAGTTGTAGAGCTTATGTATGATGACGATTATGGTTACTCTGCTGAAGTAGAAGTAAACAATCGTCAGCAAATTTTAATCCAAGCCAATATGATTGAGGCGCTTCGCTTTTGGCTGGATACCCAGCAGAATATTGATCCATTCTCTGCAAGGCTGCGCTTTGAACTTCATGATGAAGAGGGCATCATCGCGTTTGCGACAGTTGGAGAATAAGCATGATAATAAGTCTGCCACAGTTCCGCTGCTGTGTTCAGATATAGCAATTTCCCCCTGGTACAGGAGGCTCTATGCTTCCTGTATGTGTTCAGGCTATGAAGAAGCTTTTCTTCATAGCCTATTTTTTCCTCCGTCTGGAAATTTATACTTTCCTACAGTGTGAAAAAAGCTAATCATTTACGAAAAATATATAAATGATTAGCTTTTAAGCATTTTATCATTTTCCGACAGAAGACCCCCACTTCAAGCACGTGATGGGTGTAGCCCAGTGGTAAGTGAAGGATGTGACTTTGTCACGTACAGGAAAGTGTGAGCTCTCCCTATTTGCTCTATGAGAAGCTTGTTGAACGGCTCTGTATTTCGCTTCCTAGGAAAAGGATATGGAATCTCCCACCTCAAGGAGCGTTAGCGAGTAGGTGGGAGTAGTTCAATTGCTATAGTAGAGTTAATACAAATGACTGAGTGTTGCCAATGTACATAAAAGCAGTGTCACGCCAAGACCGTTGGAAATAATTTTGGCAAACAGTTCCCAGCTGCATTTTGAGTAGATTTTTATATGTAGGGCGATGATGAAACTAATGCTAACACCGAAGAAGATAAATCCAAGCATAGAGTATGGGCTAAGTATATCCAGCATGTCAAGTTCCTCCTTCGCATATATGTAAAAGATGAATTATTTACATTCTATTATTCACAAAATTGTCAAAAAGTCAAAATATAATTTCAACATGCTTGTTGAATAAGAAGAAAGCTTTTCTAGAGCAGTCATTTCAACTATAACGTTTGACTGTACAGTTTTACGTAAAGTATAATACTGATAACATATAGAATAAGGTAGGAGAAACGGGAGGTGAACACCTTAGTTCATTGAACTGAGGGGCGTTCTTGGACATATTTAATTTAGTCATGATTGCAATTTTAATTGCTCTTACAGGCTTTTTTGTTGCAGCAGAGTTTGCGATTGTAAGAATACGGAGCAGCCGTATCGATCAGCTTGTTTTAGAAGGAAAACGCGGGGCTTTATCCGGGAAGCATGTTATTACACATCTAGATGAGTACTTATCGGCATGTCAGCTCGGAATTACTGTAACAGCACTTGCGCTTGGTTGGCTAGGAGAACCAACCGTGCATCATATGTTGGAGCCAGTGTTAGAACATTTGAGCTTTTCTGATTCGGTTGCTGGAACCATTTCCTTTATCGCTGCTTTTTCTATTGTGACGTTTTTACACGTTGTAATAGGGGAATTAGCGCCAAAGACAATGGCGATTCAAAAGGCAGAGCGCATTACACTATTATTCTCTCGGCCTTTAATTCTTTTTTACAAAGTCGCATATCCATTCATCTGGACACTTAACACTTCAGCTCGTGTTATAACAGGAATATTTGGATTAAAACCAGCTTCGGAACATGAAGCTGCCCACTCTGAAGAAGAGCTGCGTCTTATTTTGTCAGAGAGCTATGAGAGCGGAGAAATCAATCAGGCTGAGTATAAGTACGTAAATAATATTTTTGATTTCGATAATCGGATTGCTAAGGAAATCATGGTTCCGCGTACAGAAATTGTTGGTTTGTATGCAGAGGATCCAGCTTCTGAGCATATGAGCATTATTCGAACTGAAAAGTATACGCGTTACCCTATCTTTGGGGAAGATAAGGATCATATTATAGGTATGGTGAATGTAAAGGATTTCTTTATTCATTACATGGATGGGGGACAGGCAGAACCGCGGTCCATTAGGCAGTTTATGCGACCGGTTATTGAGGTCATGGAAACGATCCCGATTCATGATTTACTGCTTGAGATGCAAAAAAAGCGTGTTCCAATGGCCATTTTATATGATGAGTATGGTGGAACCGCAGGACTTGTTACGCTCGAGGATATTTTAGAGGAAATCGTCGGAGAGATTCGTGATGAATATGATGAGGATGAAAAGCCGCCTGTGCAGCATATTACCGATTATCATAAAATTGTTGACGGCAAGGTGCTAATTAGCGATGTAAATGATTTATTTGGTTTGCACATTGATGATGAAGATGTAGACACAATCGGCGGTTGGGTGATGACCCAAAATCATGAAATTCAACCAGGTCAAATTCTTGAAGAGGACGGCTATGAATTTAAGGTGCTAGCTAAAGATGCCCATCAAATCAAACGAATAGAGATTCGTAGGCAGGATATAGAGGAGCAGGCAGTAACCGTATAGCATAGGGTTGCTGCCTGCTTTTTTATACTTTATACCAGAAAGTATAAATTTCCAGCTAGAAGCAAACTCGACGTAGCGGGAAATTTCAGGAACAAAGTGTAAGTGCAACTACACCTCTGTCTTCGCCAATCGGCGAGTTTTCTTTATCTGTTTGTAACCGTAAAGTAATCCGTAATAAATTGCTGAAACCGTTTGGCTGTAGGTGATAAGTATCTCCCTTCAACCGAGGCAAGTCCAATTACACGCTTACATTTTGGAGAATGTAGACGTAATCGTGAGACATTCGACCAATCGAAGCCTTTAAAGTCAGGGATAATTGTTACTCCGAGACCAGCTGCAACGAAAGCCGCTATCGTATGGACCTCTTCCCCTTCAAATGTAATATTTGGACTAAGACCCGCTTCGTGAAATAGCTGAGTTGTAATACTCCGAAGCCCGCTCCCCCTCTTTAAAAGGATGAAGGATTCTTTTGCAATTTCCTTCAATGTAACTACTTTGCTGCCAGCTAAACGATGATTGCTCGGAACAATTACAAATAATTCTTCACTCCATAAAGGCGTCCAATTGATTTGTTTGTCCGTTTCAATTGCAGAAACAAGACAAAAATCAATTTCACCTGACTTTAATTGTTTAATGAGTAAATCGTTGCCGCTTTCCTTAAGTTGAAAATGAACATGCGGGTAATCAGCATGAAATGCTCCTACTAGAGTAGGGATGAGATATGTGCCAAGTGTGGGCATAAAGCCGAACGATACCTCTCCATAATCTGGATTCAATAAGTCTTGAATTTCCTGTTTTCCATCCTGAAATTCCTTCAAAATACGATCTGTCCGTTTTAAAAAAAGCTGCCCGTAATGATTTAGCCGAATCGTTCGCCCTTGCCGTTCAAATAGCGGAACGCCTAGCTCTTCTTCTAATCTAGCAATGGAACGGCTTAAGGCTGGTTGAGAAATCGACAAAGCTGCGGCTGCCCGAGTAATATGCTGTATACGAGCAACTACTTGAAAGTATTCAATGTGCTGCCATTCCATAGAGCTTTCATCCCCTTTTTTACCAATATCCGAATAATACCTATTATGCATGAAAACGATGCAAATAATAAATTAGACATTATGCTTTGTCAATATTATTATATGTTACATAACAAAGCAATACATATTTTGTAAGAGTAAGGTAGACAGTATGGCAAAGAATGTATTGTTAATGGAAAGCAGCTCAGTATGTCTGTTGTAGAACAATAGGATAGGTATCAGATGAGGGAGTATAGCGAGAATCTTTATATCAAATTGCTGTAGATGAAACAAGCAGAAAAGGGGATATTGTATGTTAACTTTACGCGAGGAAGCATTGCAAATGCATAAGGAAAAGCAAGGAAAACTAGGCGTGCACTCCAAGGTTGAGGTGCGTGATGCAAAAGATTTAAGTTTGGCTTATTCTCCAGGAGTGGCAGAACCGTGCTTAGAAATTCACAAGGATGAAAGTAAAGTGTATGACTACACGATGAAAGGAAATCTTGTGGCGGTTGTATCGGATGGAACTGCGGTGCTTGGACTTGGAAATATTGGTCCTGAGGCAGCTATGCCGGTTATGGAAGGAAAGGCTCTTCTTTTCAAGTCATTTGCTGATGTTGATGCATTCCCAATCTGTTTGGACACTACAGATGCTGATAAAATTGTCGAGATGGTACAATTGCTTCAACCGACATTCGGCGGTGTAAATTTAGAAGATATTGCAGCTCCAAAATGCTTTGAAATTGAGGAACGCCTGCGTGAAAGCTGTAACATCCCAATTTTCCATGATGACCAACACGGAACGGCGATTGTTACTGCTGCTGGACTTATCAATGCTTTAAAGCTAGCTGATAAAAAAATGGAAGATATTCGCGTTGCGGTAAATGGTGCTGGTGCGGCTGGCGTGGCCATTGTGAAGCTATTGCTTCGTATGGGAGTACAGGACGTTATTCTTTGTGATACAAAGGGAATTATTTATGAAGGACGCCCAGTTGGTATGAATCCATTTAAAGAAGCAATGGCACTTATTACAAATAAAGAGAAAAAACAAGGCACACTTGCAGATGCGCTTGTTGGGGCTGATGTATTTGTCGGTGTATCAGCTGCAGGAGCGGTTACAAAGGACATGGTTCGAACAATGAACCGTCAACCAATTATCTTTGCTATGGCAAATCCGGTACCGGAAATCATGCCGGACGAGGCAAAGGAGGCTGGAGCGCTTGTTGTCGGGACAGGACGCTCTGATTTACCAAATCAAGTGAACAACGTCTTAGCCTTCCCAGGCATTTTCCGAGGCGCGTTAGATGTACAAGCGAGCGAAATTAATGAGGAAATGAAACTGGCAGCTGTTCACGCAATTGCCGGATTAATTTCAACGGAAGATCTTCACGCTGATTATGTTATTCCTGATCCATTTGATTACCGCGTTGCCGCTGAGGTAGCAGCAGCTGTTGCGAACGCGGCCATGGAGACGGGTGTTGCACAAAGAACAGCTAACGCGGAAGCAATCAAACAACGCTTATTGGCAGCGGCTGATAAGAAAGCGGTTCTTGTATAAAGATACTACCCTGACGAAAGAAAAAATCTGTGCATCTGAGGGTAAGCATGGTACCCATATAGAAGAAACAAACATCACAACAAAGCTAAAAGCAGTGGATTTCAGAGAAGAAATCACACTGCTTTTAGCTTTTTGATTGGGAAAATACTTTAATTGACATGAAGAGGTAGTGAATTACAATAGAACAAAGTAGAAGCTACGGGTACTCCGAAAAAGAACTGCTTAATCTGATGGCAGACGTTTTCTTTTCTCATAAACAAGTATGCTGAGAGCCCGTACTCTGATTATGTGGCATTTCCTGAGTCAGGTTTTCCCTGCTGTATTGTGGAGATACGTTCCTGCTCTGGTTCTATATGAATTAATACTTTCGGATTGTGCAGAACTTGTTGTAAATCCTTCTCAATATCATTACAAATTTCGTGTGCCATTTCGACCTTCATGTTGCTTGGTACAACAAGATGGAGGTCAATATGTTCTTCTGAACCTGCGCGGCGTGTACGAAGATCATGGTATTCAAGATAGCGGTTTTGGTACTTATCCAAAATGCTGCGGATCGTCGCATTTTCTTTGTCAGACAGCCCGGTATCTACTAAAGGGTGGAATGCCTCTTTTACAAGATGAAGTGCTTCTTTCATAATATATAGCGCGATGGCAATTCCGATAATCGGGTCTAGAATTGTCCAGTTCGTTAGGCTGACTAACACTAAGCTTGCAGCAACGCCGAGTGAGGAATACACATCTGTTAATAAGTGCAAAGCATTCGAGCGCATTGCAACGGAACGGGCCTTCTCTCCTGCCCTTTGCACTGTTTTTCCTACAATAAAATTAATAACGGCACCGAGAAGCATTGCTCCTACACCAAGCCAAGGAAGCCGGATGGGAGCAGGATGCAGGATTTTTTCTACTGACTCGTAAATAATCCATATGCCGGCTACAAAAATTAACAGTGTCTCAACGGTTCCCGATACATTCTCAAATTTCCCGTGACCATAGGGATGCTTTGGATCAGGTGGTCTGCTTGCAACGCGTACCGCAAAAAAAGCAATAAGAGAAGCAGCGAGATCTAGAGATGAATGAATTGCTTCAGAAACAATAGCAACGGATCCTGTGACAAATCCAATGACAAGCTTTAGAGCTACTATAAACGCATTGCTGGCTACGGAAAGAGAGGCAATTGTGCTTGTTTTCAAATTGGTCACCTCCTATAGTGTGTAATGATATAGGCTATTTTTTCTTACACTGTAAGAAAGGATTAATCTCCAGTTGGAAGCAAATTCGACGTAGCCGGAAATTATAGGAATACAGTGTAAGGGCAACTACGCCTCTGTCTTCACCTAATGACTCTCCAATCAGCAAGTTTCCTTTATACTTTTATAACATGTATACACATTACCTGTTGTGACAAATAAAAAGAAACGTATCGTACTGAGAAATAGCAAAGCGTTAGAAATTAAAGATTTGTTTGTTTTTGTCTCTGCCATTTAGCCTCGTTTTGTTTCTGTATTGTATCCTTTCCTTCCTGTTCATTGTTCATTCAGATGCACGATAGTTTTACTTTGAATACGATGTGTCGTTTGTGAAATAAAAGCATATAAATTGATGCATATTAAACAGGAAAGATAGGAGAAAGGAATAAAAAGATGGACACAGCATTACTTATAGAGATGACGTGTTATAATAAACGTATATTTCACAAAAAGGGAGATATATGATGTAGAACATAATTGTCATCTAAACAGATTACCTACTTACATATAAGGAGAGCCGATTTGATTGGACATGAGTGACAGGAGAAGCCTCGTCATACGTCATATATTTGCCCATCTTTTTATTAATGAGGTTATTTTTTATGGCTGTAACGACACTCGACGTAAAGAACCCGCCGAGACTTCAAATAAACAGTACAGCTTTATATATTTATAGTGACTCAGAATGATTAAATCTCCCCCTGAATGTGTTCATTCAGGGGGTTAATTTGCCTATACGAATGTTTTGCACTGTAAGAAAGTATAAATTTCTAGCTAGAGGGCGAGTTTTCTTTATTTAGAAAGTAACCCGTTTCATACGGCTCATTGAAACAGGAATTCACCATTCTGAAGCGAATACAGCACTTGAAAGAAGTCGAGAAGCAGGAGGAAAAAGAGGAGGAAAAAGAGGGGGGGAAAAAGTGAAAACACGCGTAACAGAAATGTTCGGTATTCAATATCCAATTGTACAGGGCGGCTTAGCTCATCTGGCTTACGCAGAACTGGCGGCGGCTGTTTCAAATGCAGGCGGTCTCGGACAAATTACCGCTATGACACTTGGCACACCAGAAAAGCTGCGGGACGAAATTCGTAAGGTTCGAACGCTTACTAGTCAGCCATTTGGCGTTAATTTTGCTATTGGTGCACATCATGGACAATATAAGGATTTGCTGGAGGTTGCTATTGAGGAGCAGGTGCCGGTACTTTCTATCACTGGCGCAAACCCAACACCTATTTTTGAACGGCTGCAGGGAGAAAATATTCGAACGCTCGTACTTGTCGCAGGTGTTAGACAAGCGCAAAAAGCCGAGGCACTTGGTGCAGATGCAGTGATGGCTGTTGGTCAGGAAGGCGGTGGCCATATAGGCCGTGATGATATCGGGACAATGGTACTCATTCCGCGTGTTGTTGCCTCTGTATCCATACCCGTATTAGCTAGCGGCGGGATTGGAACTGGCAGTGGCTTATTAGCTGCGCTTGCACTTGGAGCAGAAGGGATTGAGATGGGTACACGCTTTATTGCAACAAAGGAATGTATTCATGCGAATGAAGTATATAAACAAGCGATTGTGAATGCAAAGGAAACAGATACAGTTATTATTAAAAGAACATTAGGAGCACCGGGGCGTGTGTTAAAAACAGAATATACGCAACAGATTATCGCCCGGGAACAAGAAGGTGCAACGTATGAAGACTTAAAGGATGCGATTAGCGGCAAGGCTAACTGCCGTTATATTTATGAGGGAAAGGAAACAGATGGGTTCGGCTGGGCCGGGCAGGTTGTTGGTCTTATTGATACTATCCCTACAGTACAAGAGCTATTGAATGAGATGATTTCCGAAGCTGAAGAAGGACGATTGCGTCTTGGCAGAATATTTAGAAGCGTAGAGTAGGTACATAGAGAGGTAAAAGAGCCGATATTCTTCATAGGATCGGTGATGTTTGCCCCTTACAAGGAAGTGTGAGCTCTCCCTATTTGCTCTATGAGAAGCCTGTTGAACGGCTCTGTATTTCGCTTCCTAGGAAGAGGATACGGAATCTCCCACCTCAAGGAGCGTTAGCGAGTAGGTGGGGGTAGTTCAATTAATCGTATAGGATCCCAAAGAAAACGTTATCATTTTCTGATTGACAGGCGTAAGCCATCTAGTTATGATGGTAATAATTAACTCCAAGATAGCACTTGTCCAAATGTTCTTGAAAAGGAGGTTGCTAAATTTGTCGCTTATTATCTAAGTATAGAATGAATTGTATGCATCTCTATTAAATTGCCACTTAAGTTCCTCCAAAGACATCGTTTTACGTATCTATTTTCGCCTTACACCACTTGATTCTATCAAACTAGTTTTCTATTTTCCTATTGTTATCCCAATATGTGTATGAATCACGAAAGGAGTTGTGATCATGACGTTAAAACCGTATGTTAAGCAGTTTCTTCAAGCAGCTCGAAAGGAAACGCCACACAGCCCTATTGATATGGTAAGATTGCGTGGTACAATGACTACCTTGCTTCCGCCAGTGGGGCCGCGTCCTTCGGCAGAAAAAGCAGAAGACCGCCTCATTCCTGGACCAAACGGAGCTGTTCCCGTTCGGATGTATACCCCCTCTGGAAAAGGACCTTTTCCTCTATTTGTCTATATACATGGCGGGGGATGGACGATAGGGAGTATCGAAGAATATGACACCACATGCAGACTGCTCGCTAACGAGACAGGAGCCAAGGTGATCTCTGTGGAGTATCGCTTGGCACCGGAACATCCATTTCCAGCGGGGCTGGAGGATTGCTATGCAGCGGCAGAATGGATTTTTGAGCATGCTGCTGAATTAAATGGAGACCCAACCAATCTCACAATTGGCGGTGATAATGCGGGAGGGAATTTATCGGCAGCAGTTGCGCTTATGGCGCGAGATCGGAATAAATCGTTCATCTCTAGACAGGTCCTCATGTATCCTGCAACAGATTACTATCATTACCGTGTTTATTCGGAGTATGACTCCATTATTGAAAATGGCGATGGCTACGTTTTAACAAATGTAGATATGTCCTATTTTTGGACACTTTATTTAGGCGATGAGATGCATGCAGCTAACTCTTACGCATCTCCTATCCGTGCACGTGATTTCAACAATCTGCCGCCAACACTTCTCATCACTGCTGAATATGACCCGCTGCGCGACGAAGGGGAGTTATATGGAGTAAAGCTTCGACAGGCTGGTACGCATGTACAAGCAAAACGCTTTGATGGCATGATTCACGGTTTTGTTTCGCTATTTCCAGATCAGAAAGAAGGAAGAGAAGCACTGGAGCTTATTAGGGATTTTGTAAATACGCCGTTTGTGATGCAAAAATAAGGAGTTTATGTGTAAAACCTGACTCGATTTCTCCCTAGAGAGAACGAGTTAGGTTTTTGTGTTTATAAAGAAAGGAATATAATGTGTATGGATATGATGAATGGAGTATCATATAATGATGTATGATAGAGCCTTTTTATAAGGTTAGACAGAAAGATACTTCACCAGCTAGGGGAAAATCGATTTTGAAAACAGTTGCTATTCCTCTTCTTCAATGATAAATTAAATTTATTCTTTCATGAAGGATTGTTACTGGTAGAGCAGGCAAAACCTTAACCGTTATTCTTTATATAATATACTTATATTCATAAAGGTGATCTCAATGAAAATCGCAAAAGTAATCAACAATAACGTTATTAGTGTTTTCAATGATCAAAACGAGGAATTGGTCATAATGGGCAGGGGGCTTGCATTTCAGAAAAAACCAGGCGATCCAGTAGATGAGGAACGGATTGAGAAGGTGTTCTCATTAAAAAATAAGGACATCTCAGAAAAATTTAAAACGCTTTTATACGAAATTCCTATGGAGTATATGGAGGTTTCTGAAGAAATTATCCAGTCTGCCAAAATGAGGCTTAGCAGAGAATTAAATGACAGCATCTATGTATCTTTAACAGATCATATTCATTTTGCCATTGAACGAAATAAAAAGGGAATGGACATTAAAAATGCGCTGCTTTGGGAAATTAAGCGCTTATATAAGGATGAATTTTCCATTGGTAAAGAGGCTTTAACTAAAATTGAGGACAAGCTTGGCATAGTCCTTCCAGAGGATGAAGCTGGCTTTATTGCAATGCATATTGTGAATGCCGAATTGAATGAAGAAATGCCAAACATCGTAAATATCACGAAGGTGATGCAGGATATTTTAAATATTGTAAAGTATCACTTTAAAATTCAGTTTGACGAGGAATCATTGAATTATTATCGCTTCGTAACACATTTGAAATTCTTTGCCCAACGATTATTTGGCAAAACATATATGGAAGATCAGGATGATTTTCTATTTGAAGCGGTAAAGAATAAGCATAAAGAAGCATTCGAATGTACACAAAAGATAAACGAATATATTAAGAAGCAGCATGCATACGAGTTAACGAATGAAGAAATGCTGTATTTAACAATTCATATTGAACGAGTTGTAAATCGAAAGTAAAGAGCTTGCTTAGCATGTATTTTCTACTAAAAAAAGAAAGCGTTGACATCTGGTTTTTACCTTGTTACAGTGCACTCATAAATTAAGTATCTGATTCATTTTAGGATTGTTACTGGTTAAGCAGGCAAAACCTAAATCGCTGACAGAGAAGGGATGTACTCTCTTAGTAGTGATTTAGGTTTTTTTACATTGTAAGAAAGTATAAACTTCTAGCTAGGAGACCATTGTGGACAAGACAACATGTTCTCACAGCAAATGAGGAGACGTTACTTTTATAAAAATATCAAGTAGAAAGAGCATGAAATGAAGAAGCATATACAACGCTTTACTAAATCATTATTGTAAAGTATCTATCAGGAAGAAGACGCTGCTGTATTAAGAGCAGGCGTCTTTTTTTATTTTTTTTGAGTTCATAAAACCCTGCCAAAAAACCTAAACGTTTGACTGTACGGTATTTATTGTGTTATGCTGAATTCAACAGCTACAAAGGGGGTTGTCTAGTTGGGAATGTGTATCGAATTGGAGAGCTAGCGCAGTTGGCCCATGTTTCAAGACGAACTATCGATTATTATACAAATTTAGGGTTGCTGAAGGCTGAACGTTCGGATTCTAACTATCGATATTATGATGAGACAGCACTTGACACATTGAAGTATATTGAGAGCTACAAAAAGATACATGTACCTCTTTGTGAGATTAAGGAATTACTGCAGCAACGACAGTTGGAACGTCAGAATAAAGATGTTGTGATGGAACAGCTGAGCGGGATTTCAAAGCAGATGCATGAACTTGAACATGAATTGCTGCAGATTCGTCCATTGTTGGACTCCTTGACAGATGAACAAAAGCAGCGACTGAAACAGCATTTATCCACACAAACATCAGCCTTGGTGCACACACTTTCAGTACTGCTTGCATAGAGAGGGTGGTAAACTAAGCAGATTCGTATTTTAAAAATTGTAAATTATTAAACATAACTAGATTTTCTTCAGAGGGAACAACGAAGAATAATCAAGAAAGATACAATAGGAGAAAACGGGGAGGTGAACCTCTTAGCTGTTATAGCTAAGGGATGTTCTTGGAGATATTTAATTTAATCATGATTGCAGTTTTAATCGCTCTTACAGGCTTTTTCGTGGCAGCAGAGTTTGCCGTGGTAAAAGTACGCAGCAGCCGAATTGATCAGCTAGTCGCTGAAGGAAAACGAGGCGCTTTATCTGCTAAACGTGTTATAACCCATTTGGATGAGTATTTATCTGCTTGTCAGCTTGGCATCACTGTAACAGCGCTCGGTCTCGGATGGTTAGGGGAACCAACCGTACACCATATGCTAGAGCCGCTATTTCACAAGTTAAATGTATCTGATGCAGTTGCCAGCACGAGTGCTTTTATTGTAGCTTTTTCGCTCGTTACATTCCTGCACGTTGTGGTTGGCGAGCTGGCACCAAAGACAGTGGCAATTCAGAAGGCAGAGCAGGTTACCTTGCTGTTTGCTCGTCCGCTTATTATTTTCTATAAGATTGCTTACCCATTCATTTGGGTTTTGAATAGTTCTGCACGTATTCTTGTTGGATGGTTTGGATTAAAGCCGGCCTCCGAGCATGAAGCGGTACACTCAGAAGAGGAATTGCGTCTTATTTTATCAGAAAGCTATGAGAGTGGAGAAATCAATCAGGTTGAGTATAAATATGTAAACAATATTTTTGAGTTTGACAATCGCATTGCAAAAGAAATTATGGTTCCACGCACAGAAATTGTTGGTTTATATGCGGATGACCCGATAGAAGAGCATATGAATCTTATTAAAACTGAAAAATATACACGTTATCCGGTTTTTGGTGAAGATAAGGACGATATCATTGGGATGATCAATGTGAAGGACTTCTTCATCCATTATACAGACAGCTTAAAAATAAAACCGAAGTCTATCCGTGGCTTTATGCGACCAGTTATTGAAGTAATGGAAACTGTTCCAATCCATGATTTGCTGCTTGAGATGCAGAAAAGACGGGTTGCTCTGGCGATTTTGTATGATGAATATGGTGGAACAGCGGGATTGGTTACACTTGAAGACATCTTAGAAGAAATTGTTGGTGAAATTCGCGATGAGTATGATGAAGATGAAAAACCGCCCGTACAGCATATTGATGACCATCATAAAATCGTCGATGGCAAAGTGCTTATTAGCGATGTAAATGATTTGTTCGGTATTCATATTACTGATGAAGATGTCGATACAATTGGCGGTTGGGTGATGACGCAAAATCATGAGATCGGGCAAGGACAGTCTATTAGAATGGATGATTATGAGTTTAAGGTGTTAGAGAAGGATGCTCACCAAGTCAAGCTTGTAGAAATTCGTCGTCAAGAGAAACAAGAACAGCAGGCAGCCACTGTATAGGGCTACTGCCTGCTTTCCCTACATATTAGCTTTACAATTATTAAAAGGAGAGATGGAGATGTTCAAGAAATTTTTAGCACGTTTGGGAAAAGGAGCAGCAACGGTTGATTTGCGTTTTGAAGGTCGTCCGTATCGTGCAAATGAAACGGTGCAAGGAGAAGTTTTGATCCAAGGCGGGGAAGTGGAACAAAAAATTAATCATCTGGCAGCCAAGCTGATAATGAATGTTAATACGAAGCAAGGAACTGTTGCACGCGAAGTTACAACGATTCCGCTTAGCAGCGCATTTACGATTTTTCCAAAGGAACAAAAGGCGATTCCGTTCACTTATACGATTCCAGCTAACCTGCCTGTTTCTAGAGGAACTGTTTCCTATTACTTTGATACGCACCTAGATATTGACGGCGGTGTAGATCGTACGGACCTTGATCGTCTTATTGTTGAAGCACCAAAGGATGTACAAGCTGTGTTTCAGGCACTCCAGCAGCTTGGGTTCCACGAAAAGCCAAGCTCTGGTAAGCTGGACACTTACGGTCAAGAGTTCGCATTTTTCCCGACAACATTGTTTGCGGGACAAGTAAGCGAGATAGAACTTCGCTTTGCTTCTGAAGCGATGGGCGGCTTACGCATCTGGATGGAAGTGGACTGTCGCGGTGCTTATCACGAAATCGAGGCGAAACGGGAATTATTTTTAGATCAAGATACTCTGCAGGATGCTGAGGAATTGGTAGATATATTGAGACAAACTATTATTGAAGCTGCGGAACAGCCGCATAGCTTTATGCATCCATTTTCCTATGAGAAATACGGACATCATGGTCATCACAGCCATGGTCATCATGGCAGTTCAGTAGCTGGCATGGTTGGTGGTCTGGCCATGGGAATTCTAGGGGCTATGCTGTTAGAGGAAATGATGGGTGAAGCGCTGGAAGCGGCTGGAGAAGCGCTTGGCTTTGAGGAAGAGGATTCTGAAGAAGAATCAGGCTTCGGTGACTTCTTCGGCGGAGATGACGGAGAGTTTTAATATAGAAAGGGCTGTTTCCCTGTTTTAGTAGACTTTTATGGGGAATATAGACAAGACAGCTATATTTTTATGAACGGAACTAGATGAATTAAAGAGAATACTAGATTCAAACGATAAAGTTCCGCTATGGACAACTAGAGATAAACTCCTGTTGCGGAGGTTTAGCCCTACGCTGCCATTTGGGGCCATGGGAGCTAGATATCGCCTCGAAAAGTTATACTTTTTTATCGTGCAGGAAAGAAAACCTCTCAGCTTAGTGCTGAGAGGTTTTCTTGTTTACTCTGTAGGAAGTATACACTTTCCAGATGGAAGTCATTCAACGTAGTCGGAAATTTTAGGAGTACAGTGTAAGTGCCACTACGCTTCTGTCTTCGCCTAACGGCTTGCCAATCAGCGAGTTTTCTTTATACTGTAAGCTTTTGTAAATCGCCATCTAAAAAGCTGTTAGAATAACGTACAACCTTTTGGAAGCTTTCTTATTGAACCTCTGCAGATAATCGTTCTAAAATCCTTCTTTTTTTATAAAGCATTCTTCCTGTTTCAGCGATATCCTCAATTGCTTTCCGGTTTAAATAGGCTCCAAAAACCATTCCTGCAACTGGAACGAGCTGAAATAACTTTTTCCAGCCATAGTTATCACGATATACAGTAATGACTTCACGCCAGGATGCGACTTGGGAAATGCCATCTCGTTGATGGGCACGGTTGTCAAAGTTTTGCAACTCCTTTAAAATTGTCTGTTTTCCGATGATGTCAGAGGAAGAAAACTGCAGACATTTCACAATAAACAATCGTTCTGTTTCATCATGAGGATCATACCCATAGCAGATCGCGATCTCTTGGAGAATTTTTAATGACATGCCAAGTACAGCCGGTATATCAATTGTTAATGTGAAAATTCCACCGAACCCCGTTGTCGCCCCTTGTGCTGTTGCTAATCTTTTACGCGATTGTGCAAATTCCTGGGCAACCCGATCGATCTCGCGAAGCGGCAAGTGACGAACATCCTCTAAAGAAATATTGGTTCCAAGCTTCTGCAGAGTTGCTTCCTTGTTTACAAGATATCGGCTGCCGCTATGAATATACTGAACCAATTCATCAAGTACGGCGTTTACCTTTTGGTGGAGAAATTTTGGTGTAAGTTTATCTAAGATTGTAAACGGAATTTTCCCCCACTTTTCCCAGAACCAAAGATCTTCTTGTTCTTGCTCCCATTGTTTGATTTCTTCCAATTGTGTTAACAGCTCTTCATTTTGCTCTCGCATCTATTTTCTCCTTACATTCATTCATATTACTATTGTAACCTATTTAATAGCTATTATTGTCAAATTTTCTAGAACATCGTAATGAAATGTTTTTAGAAAGATGGAAGCATTTCTAAAGGTATCGTTAATTCGAAAGGAAGGTTCAGAGAGCAAACAAATCATGAGCTTGAGGCCCTATTGATGATATATGACATACAGTCTCTACTTGGATAATCGATGTTTTTCTGTTACATCTAATTGTATAATTTTCCCATCCTGAATAATAATGGTCACGGAGCCATACTGAATTTTTTCTAATAACGATAAGATGTAACCTGCTTTTTCTTGATTCGTTTTTATCATTTATAATCCCCCTCCCAATTTAAACATTTCGTATTATTTTTTCATACATTTGACGAACGTATATTCTTGTTCAAGGTCACTTAACGTCCATCTAAAAAGATAAGTAGATTCTTTTGTATATAAGCCTGATGCAATCAATTGATCAATCAAGTATTGTTTTCGTTGTTCTATAGCGTAACGGAGCAAATTGTTCATTCTAACACACATCCAATCACTAAAAAGTATCTTTTTGTAAAAGAGTCTATTCAGCAAGATGAGGTTTAAGTATCAAAATTCCCAATTGAAGCTATCCATAACTATAGTCCCTATATTAATTTTACACTTTAAGAAAGTATAAATTTCTAGCCGGAAGCTAACTCGACGTAGCGAGAAATTTTAGGAATAAAGTATAAGGGCAACTACGCCTCTGTCTTCGTCCAAAGGCAGGGCTCATCAATCGACGAGTTTTATTCACTATTCCGATTGATAAAGTATGTTTTAATGCGTGTTAGTAGAACAATGGCGACTCTCCAGTGATCTGGTTGAGGCCAAATGGTCTTAGGATATAGGTGTATGTGTATAAATTTGTAGCACAAAATAGCTGTATTTCACAAGGTATATCCTCTACTTGGATAAACGATGCTTTTCAATTACATCCAACTGTACAATTTTTTCATCATGAATTACGATTGTTACAGACCCATATTTGATTCTCTCTAATAAATCTAGAATATAATTAATTTTTTCTTGACTGACCTCCGCCATAATATTTCCCCCTTACTAGTTTTTTTTCCTTCTCACACATTTGTATTCTCTTTCAAGATCATTTAGTGTCCACTCGAAGAGATGCTTAGACCCTTTTTTATAAATGCCCGATGCAATCAGTTGATCAATCAAGTATTGTTTTCGTTTTTCCAAAGCACTGCGGAACTCATTACTCATTTTATAACGCGTCCTATCATAAACATGTGTACCCTCATGCTTTTCTTTGAAGTGGAACCACTTCTTCCCGATTGTTTTGTCATATTATCCCTCCTCGTGTCTCTATGCCTTATCTTTTCATACAGCCCGAAGTAAAGCTAGGATAAATTATAAGGCACCATACGAGCATAGTTCGGTGCCTTCGGTAGACCAATCAGCAAAATAGAATGTAACACCATACTAAAGTGTATTATTCCTATGAGTCAAGTATGTTTTTAATTAATTTACAGTAATTTTAGAAAATAGGAATGTACGAATTTGGGAACATTGTTTATTTTCCTCTTTCTGCTTTTTCTTATATTACATTCAGTTTCTTTTTCTGCATGCTGAATGTAATATAATTCGCATAGAAAAGGTATGTTAATCTCTTATAAGAGAGAAGGTTTTTTTAAAATTATTTATTCAAATTTAAATTCTTAGTTGACAGATATGAATAGTGTATATAGAATGAGTGCAAGTAATCAATTCAATTTTTTTGAAGAGACTTAAAATTGCATAAGCCGATCAGACAACTGAAGGCACACGACGTTTGCTCCCTAGGGCATGTTGTGTGCTTTTTGTTATATAAAAAGGGGGAACTTACATGAAGTTATGGAAGAAAAAATCAATTGTAAAACAGGCGGGCATCTTACTCTCTACATTTATTTTGCTGTCAGGATGCTCGTCCGAGACAACGGGGGACACAGCGAAGCAGGAAAAAGCAAAGCCAATTGAGCTTCTTAATGTATCATATGATCCAACTCGTGAGCTGTATCAAGAATTTAATAAGGAGTTTGCGGCATATTGGAAAGAAAAAACCGGGCAGACCGTTACAGTGAAACAATCACATGGCGGATCGGGAAGTCAAGCTCGCTCGGTTATTGACGGTTTAGATGCGGATGTTGTAACGTTGGCACTTGCCTATGATATTGATGCAATCAGTCAGCAAAAGCTGCTGTCGGAGGACTGGCAAAAGCGGCTAGCAAATAATTCAACTCCATATACATCAACAATTGTATTTCTTGTTCGAAAAGGAAACCCAAAAGGAATTAAAGATTGGGATGATTTAACGAAAGCTGGGGTTTCTGTTATCACACCAAACCCGAAAACATCAGGAGGCGCTCGTTGGAATTACTTAGCAGCTTGGGGATATGCTCTGAATAAATACGGTAATAGCGACGAGAAGGCACAGGAGTTTGTAAAAAATATTTACAAAAATGTTGCGGTATTAGATTCTGGAGCGCGTGGGGCAACGACTACCTTTGTAGAAAAGGGCATTGGTGATGTTTTAATTGCTTGGGAAAATGAAGCATTGTTATCACAGAAGGAGCTGGGAGCGGACAAATTTGAAATTGTAACTCCATCTATTAGCATCCTTGCTGAGCCGCCGGTAGCTGTTGTAGATAAAGTAGTAGATAAAAAAGGAACGCGTAAAGTAGCTGAAGCGTATCTGGATTATTTATACACAGAAAAAGGGCAAGAGATTGCAGCAAAAAATTTCTATCGTCCGCGTAACGAGAAGGTAGCTGCGAAATATGCATCTCAATTCCCAAAAGTAAAATTGTTCACAGTTGATGAAGTATTCGGTGGATGGAAGAAAGCACAAGAAAGACATTTTAATGATGGAGGAGTGTTTGATTCTATTTACCAAAAATAAAGAGAGTCGTTGTACTCAATGGGGTGAAGAAAGGTGAATATACGCAGAACAACGAAGCGAAAGATCTTGCCGGGCTTTGGTCTTTCGCTCGGCTTTACTACATTGTATTTGAGCTTATTTGTGCTCATCCCGCTATCTATGGTATTTATAAAGACCTCACAGCTTGGATGGGGCAAATTTTTTCAAGTGGTAACAAGTGAACGGATCCTGCATTCTTATAAGATCAGTTTTGGAACTGCATTTGCAGCAGCTTGTATCAATGTCATATTTGGTTTACTAATTGCCTGGGTATTGGTTAGATATCCTTTCCCTGGTAAACGCTTGTTAGATGGATTTATAGATTTGCCGTTTGCTTTGCCTACTGCGGTAGCGGGAATTACGCTCACAACGCTGTATGCGCCGAATGGTTGGATTGGAAAGCTCCTTCCTTTTCAGGTTGCCTTTACTCCAATTGGTATTACTATTGCTTTAACATTTATCGGGCTTCCCTTTGTCGTGCGCATGGTGCAGCCAGTGCTGCAAAATATTGAGAGGGAAGTGGAGGAAGCTGCCGCCAGCCTAGGAGCATCCCGCCTGCAAATCTTTTGTAAGATTATTTTCCCTGAAATATTCCCTGCTTTACTAGCTGGATTTTCATTAGCGTTTGCACGCGGCTTAGGAGAGTACGGATCTGTTGTGTTCATCGCAGGGAATATGCCAATGAAAACGGAGATTACTCCGCTTATGATTATGACAAAGCTTGAGCAGTATGATTATGCGGGAGCGACGGCCATTGCAGTTGTAATGCTGCTGGTTTCCTTGCTGTTTTTATTTATCATTAACCTGCTTCAAGCATGGAGCCGCAGGCATGAGCTTCGAGGTGAATAGGAGGAGAAGTATGGAACTGGCAGCATCAAAAACGACGAGACAGACCGCATCAGCACCTCGTCAAACAACAAGTGAATCTAGAATTGTGAAAATCATCCTTATTTCAATAGCGATTCTGTACTTATTTCTATTTCTTTTTATTCCGCTCATTACCATTTTCGCAAAGGCTTTTGAGCAGGGGGTAGCTGTATATACAGCCGCAGTGACAGATAGTGATGCCTTTGCTGCTATTCGTCTTACTTTTATTGTTACATTACTTGTTGTTCCACTGAATACTATTTTTGGAGTTGCAGCGGCATGGTTGATTACCAAGTTTCGCTTTAAAGGAAAGCAGCTGTTGCTATCTCTCATTGAGTTGCCGTTTGCGGTTTCTCCTGTTATTGCCGGTTTGGTGTTTGTATTGTTATTTAGTCCGCGCGGGGTATTGGGTCCGTGGCTTGTAGAGCATGGACTAAAAATTATTTTTTCTGTACCTGGGATTGTGATTGCGACAGTCTTTGTCACGCTGCCATTTGTTGCCCGCGAGCTTATTCCAATTATGCAATCTCAAGGGACAGCGGAGGAAGAAGCTGCTCTCTCGCTTGGTGCAAACGGTTGGTATATGTTCTTTCGGGTTACGCTTCCAAATATAAAATGGGGCTTATTATACGGTATGATTTTGTGTAATGCCCGAGCAATTGGTGAATTTGGAGCGGTTTCTGTTGTGTCTGGACATATACGCGGAATGACAAATACGATGCCGCTGCATATTGAGATTTTATACAATGAATATCAATTTTCCGCGTCGTTTGCTGTAGCTTCTTTAATGTCACTTATGGCGCTCATCACACTTATCGTGAAAAGCTGGATTGAGTGGCGAACAGAGAAGCGGGAAGTGTGAGAAAGGAGAAAAAACGATGACAATTCAAATTCGAAATGTATCAAAGCAATATGGGGAATTTCAAGCGCTGACAGATATTGAGTTAGATATCCCAAAGGGGGAGCTTGTTGCGTTATTAGGCCCTTCTGGCTCAGGCAAGACGACGCTGCTGCGGATTATTGCTGGTTTAGAAGCAGCGGATACAGGGTCTGTTTTATTTGATGGAGAAGATTTAACTGATGTTCATGTTAAGCATCGCGAGGTCGGCTTTGTTTTCCAGCATTATGCCTTATTTAAACATATGACCGTATTTGAAAATGTTGCCTTTGGGCTAAAGGCGCGCAAACGGAGACTGCGGCCGGCTGCGGCCGTGATTGAGGGAAAGGTACATGAATTGCTGCGTCTAGTGAAATTAGACGGCTTTGCCAATCGCTACCCTGCGCAACTATCAGGCGGACAGCGTCAGCGTGTTGCGCTTGCGCGAGCACTCGCAGTAGAACCGAAGATTTTGCTGCTTGATGAGCCCTTTGGCGCATTAGATGCCAAGGTACGTAAAGAGCTGCGCCGCTGGCTGCGGAAGCTGCATGATGAGTTTCATATTACAAGTGTATTTGTGACGCATGATCAAGAGGAGGCATTAGATGTAGCCGATCGAATTGTTGTGATGAACAAAGGGAAGATTGAGCAGATGGGGACACCGGATCAGGTATATGATCATCCTGCCAGTCCGTTCGTGTATGATTTTCTAGGAAGCGTCAATCTATTTCGCGGTCGTTTGCATCGAGGCAAGCTGAATCTTGGCTCCGCACAGCTAGAAGCACCAGAGCATTCCCATATTTTAGATACAGATGCCATTGGCTATGTGCGTCCACATCATTTGTCCATTGAACGTGTAAAACAAAGCGAGGATGCCATCTCTGCTAAGGTTTTCCATTCGCACGTTGTTGGTCCTGTTGTGCATATTGAGCTAAAGCGGGAGGACACGAATGAGTATGTAGAGGCAGAAATTAGCAAGGAGCAGTTTACGAAGCTAGGGCTCCAAGTTGGCGAGATTGTCTATGTTCGTCCAAAAGAAGTGAAAGTATTTGTGCCAGAGGATTTTGTAATTTGAAGTGTGAATCCTAGATTGTGAGTATATGTTTTACATGTATGGAAATTTATTTAAAATCTTAGTTGACTTATAGGAGTAATGCATACTATTATTATCCACAAGATAATAAATAGTTTACCTGACTGATCGGAAAAACCGAAGGTCCTTAACTGCCAAAGCAAAAGGGTTAAGGACCTTTTTTGGCTCTTTAATCCTAGTTAACAGATAAGAAAAGGGTATTTAAAGCGTACTACATACGCTAAGGGGGTTTTACAATGTGTAAAGGCAGAGAGTTAATCAAATAAGAGAGCAGCTAATCCATTTTTGTAGGGAGGGAGAACACAGTGAGTATTTCGATTACGTCATTAGATAAAACATTTGTGAAGTCTCAAGGGCAAGTAAAGGTACTACAAGATATTAATTTACAAGTCAAGAAAGGGGAATTTGTTACAGTTATTGGTCCTAGCGGATGCGGTAAGAGCACATTGCTGAAGCTAATTGCGGGTCTTGATCACGAGTTTGAAGGAGCAATCCACCTGAATGGTGAGCCAATCACCAGACCAAGCATCAAACAAGGATTTATTTTTCAGGAGCATCGTCTTTTTCCATGGTTAACAGTAGAAAAAAATATCGCTGCCGACTTATCACTAAAGGATCCTCAGGTGCGAAGCAGGGTGGATGAGCTCATTGAACTTGTAAGATTGAAAGGCTTTGAGAAGGCATACCCAAAGGAGATATCTGGAGGAATGTCACAACGGGTAGCGATTGCAAGAGCATTATTGCGAGATCCAGAAGTGCTGCTGCTCGATGAGCCGTTCGGTGCACTTGATGCTTTCACAAGAACTCATTTGCAGGATGCGTTGCTTGAGATTTGGCAGCAAAAGAAAACGACAATGATTCTCGTGACGCATGACATTGACGAATCTATTTATCTTGCTGATCGCATCGTCATCATGAGCGCAAGACCAGGCCAAATTAGCAACATTATTTCAGTGGATTTACCACACCCCCGAAAAAGAGCAAGTCGTTCTTTTCAGGAATTCAGGCAATTGGTATTAAGTGAATTTGAAAAAGTAGAAGAGCTTCAGCTCATTGAAGGATCGGGTATTTAGGGGAGGATGAAGAATATGATTCGAAACATAAAGATTTCTGTACTCATACTTACAGCACTGGTAATGGCTATTCTAGCCGGTTGCGCATCAAAGGAGACAACGGCAAGCGAGAAAAAGGAAAGTAAGGAAAATCTTACAGTAAACATTGGAATTCAACAAAGTCTAGGACCTTTATTAATTGCGAAGGAAAAAGGCTGGTTTGAAGAAGAGTTCAAAAAGGTCGGGGTTAAAGTAAAATGGACAGTGTTCCAAAGCGGTCCGCCTCATTTTGAAGCATTAGCAGCAAATCGGTTAGACTTTGGAGCAGTAGGAAATTCGCCAGTAATTGCCGGCCAAGCAGCCAATATCCAATTCAAGGAAATTGCCCTGGCAAGTGATGGATTAAAAGGAAATGCAATTCTTGTTCGCAAAGACAGTTCAATTCAAACGCTGAAGGATTTAAAGGGGAAAAAGATTGCAGTAGCGAAAGGAAGCAGCGGATTTAATGTATTATATCGTGCGTTAGATAAAGCTGGTTTGAAACCGGAGGATGTGAAGGTTATTCAACTACAACCGGATGAGGCACAGCCTGCATTTGAAACAGGAGCAGTAGATGCATGGTCAATTTGGGAGCCGTTCGTTTCTCTCCAAACCATTCAGAAGGACGCAAGAATATTGGCAGACGGCGCATCCTTAAATGTATACTCACCGGGCTTTGTCATTGCACGGACTGCATTTACAAAGGAACATCCGGAACTGGTTGTGCGTTTTCTAAAGGTGTACGAAAAAGCTCGTCTTTTCGAAAAAGAAAATCGTACTGAAGCGATCGAGTTGTATGCAAATGCGAAAAAAATCGATAAGGATATTGTGGGTCATATACTTGAAAACAATCAATCCTTGAATCTGCCAATTACAGAGGAAATTATCCAGGCACAGCAGGATACCGCAGATTTTCAGTATTCTCTTCAAGCCATTACGAAGAAAATTGATACATCTCAAGTAGTTGATAATTCATATATTAAGAAAGCATTACAAGAAATAAAAGAAGAACAGAATAAGTGAGGTGATGTAGGGTGAATAAGGTAAAAACAGCAGTATCACCCGTTCGTTCCATCGGTAACATCGGAAAGCCGATCGCGTCTAAACAACGGAAGAGGATTTCTTTTAGCAGCACTACAGGTGTAATGTTTCGGGGCTTAGTTGTACCAATCTTTGTATTAGTAATCTGGCAGTTAGCCGTATCACTTTTACATGTACCGAATACAGTATTGCCAGCACCCTTACATATCTTGGCTTCCCTTCAGGAGCTGATAGCGTCGGGGGAACTGTTTGGACACTTGAAAATTAGCGTTACCCGTGCCCTTATTGGATTTTTATTAGGTGCCAGCTTAGGTCTCTTGTTTGGGACAGTAACGGGCCTTTCCAATAAAATGGAGCAATTCTTGGATCCATCCTTGCAAATGCTGCGCACAGTACCGCACTTAGCATTGGCGCCGTTATTTATTCTCTGGTTTGGTCTAGGCGAACTATCAAAGATCCTATTAATTGCCCTTGGTGCATTCTTCCCGTTATATGTCAACACATTGCTTGGTATACGAGGGGTAGACAAAAAATTATTTGATGTAGCGCGCATTCTGGAATTTAGCCGCTGGCAGCAAGTAACAAAGCTCATTTTACCAGCTTCTCTGCCAAATATTCTGCTTGGGGTCCGATTGTCACTTGGTGCAGCTTGGCTTGGATTAGTTGTTTCAGAATTAATGGGAGCTAGCGAGGGAATTGGATACCTCATTATGGATGCTAGACAATTTACCCGCACGGAGGTTGTTTTTGTCGGTATTATCATCTTCGCTCTTGGCGGGAAACTGGCTGATTCACTTGTCCGGGTATTGGAGTCTAGATTATTAAAATGGCGTGACAGCTATCGAGGAAAGGATGCTACGTGATGGAATGCAAGGTATATACAAAACAGTAACCTGTTACACAAATAAAACCAACTAAATTCATCGTTTAAATACGGATTAATATATGGTCTTTTTCCATCTGAAAAAAGGAGAGATGATGATGTCAAACATTGTAATTATTTCTGGGAGTCCTGCTGTAGTTTCACGATCATCCGCCATTTCTAAACTCGTGAAAGATGTGCTTGTTACGAACGGAAATAAGGTAGAGGAGATTGCGGTGCGCAATCTTCCTGCTGAGGACCTTCTATATGCAAACTTTAATAGCCCGGCCATTCAACAAGCAAAAGCGCTAGTTGAACAAGCGGATGGAGTTATCATTGTCAGTCCGGTATATAAAGCTAGTTATCCAGGAGTTTTAAAAGCCTTTTTAGATCTAATTCCTGAAAAAGGCTTGGCAAATAAAGTTGTTCTTCCGATTGCTACAGCAGGTACCATTGCGCATCTTTTAGCACTTGAATATGCGTTCAAACCTCTTTTCTCAGTACTAGGTACGCGAGATGTTACCGATGGCGTATATATTGTAGATTCACAAGTTGCCTATACAGAGCATGAGCTTACATTTGTCGATATAGAAGTGGAACAAAGGCTTGGGGATGCTATTACGCAGCTGCAGGTACGATTACAACAAAAAGAAGCGCAAGCAAGCCGCTAAAATGAAGAAGGAGTGAAGAAGGAATGGAGATTTTATGGTTTATTCCAACTCATGGAGACAGCCGTTATTTAGGAACAACAAAGGGAGGACGTGTAGCTGATTTTTCATATTTTCGTCAAGTCGCGCAAGCCGCTGATCGCCTTGGCTATACAGGTGTCTTAATTCCGACAGGGAGATCATGCGAAGATCCATGGACGTTGGCTTCGGCCTTATCCGCTGTTACAGAACGATTGAAGTTCCTCATTGCTGTTCGCCCGGGGATTATGTCCCCTGCTGTTGCAGCAAGAATGGCAGCAACAGTGGACCGCATCTCAAACGGACGGCTTCTCATTAATGTGGTCGCGGGTGGCGATCCGGTCGAATTAGCTGGCGATGGATTATTCCTTACGCACGATGAGCGTTATGAAGTAACAGATGAGTTTTTAACAGTTTGGCGGAATTTGCTAGAGGGAAAGGAAGTTGACTTTAAAGGCAAGCATCTCAATATAGACGGTGGCCAATTGCTCTTCCCGCCTGTCCAGCAGCCACACCCTCCTATTTATTTTGGCGGTTCATCGCCGGCAGGGCAAGCCGTTGCAGCAAAACATACAGATGTGTATCTAACATGGGGAGAACCGCCTGCTCAGGTGGAACAAAAGATAAAAGAAGTGCGCCGCCGGGCCGAGCAAGAAGGAAGAACCGTGCGCTTTGGCATGCGCCTGCACGTGATTGTGAGAGAAACGGAAGAGGAAGCATGGCAAGCTGCTGACCGCTTAATCCAATATGTAGATGACGATACGATTGCAGCGGCGCAGCGTACATTGGCTCGACAAGATTCGGTTGGACAGAAAAGAATGATGCAGCTGCATAAAGGCGGAAGAGAAGTCCTTGAGATTAGTCCAAATCTATGGGCAGGAGTCGGGCTTGTTCGAGGAGGAGCCGGTACAGCGCTTGTCGGCAATCCGGGTCAGGTTGCTGCTAGAATGAAAGAATATGCAGATTTAGGTATTGATACGTTTGTGTTATCCGGCTATCCCCATTTAGAGGAAGCATATCAATTTGCAGAGCTTGTCTTCCCGCTGTTGCCGTTGAAAAACAGGGGCTTCGAGCAAAAGAATCAACTTGTTGGGGAGATGATTGCGAACCAATACTCGCCAGAAGTTTCCAAGTAGCTCTTGATCTAGGCTCGTAAGAAAAATAATAAGAGCTAATTAAAAATGGACCATCGCGAAGAACTTGGTACAATCAAGGGCTTCTATGATGGTCTATTTTGTCGCTTCAGCCAGTCTCCTTTTTGGTTTTAGCCCTAAACAAAGTTTGTGATATACTCTATGTAGTTGATGGGCTCGATACTAGAATAATAGAGGAGATAACGTACATATACTATGGAAAAATTGATTGATTACATTTTGTTCAAAAAATATTTGGCTTATATTCTGCTTTTTTGTTTTATTCTTGTGGGGCTAACCGGATGCCAAACAGCCAAGAATACAACCACAGCGACCGTAGATCATGTAATTGATGGTGATACAGTTAAGGTGACAATAGGAAACCAGACAGAAACCATTCGTCTGTTATTAATTGATACACCGGAGTCTGTTCATCCAACTAAGCCGGTGCAGCCGTTTGGGAAGGAAGCAAGCAACTACTTAAAGGAAATGCTGCCAAATGGAACGAAGATAGAATTGGAGTATGATGTAAATAAGCGCGATAAGTATGACCGTTTGTTGGCCTATATATGGCTCGATGGCAAAATGATAAATGAGGTTTTAGTGGAGAAAGGCTTTGCTAGGGTGGCCTATATTTATAAGCCGAATACAAAGTATGAAATGCGGCTTAAAAAGGTGGAAGAAACAGCGAAGAATAAAAAGATTGGGATTTGGTCAATTCCTAACTATGTGACAGATCGAGGATTTGATAGTAATGCGGAAGCTCCTTCGCAGAAGTCTGACTCTTCCAAGTGTGCCCGGCCTGTCATTAAAGGGAATATCACGCGCGGCGGCGAAAAAATTTATCATACACCAGCTAGTCCGCAATATAAGGTGACAAAGGCGGAAGAGATGTTTTGTACGGAAGAGGACGCTGTAAAGGCAGGGTTTCGCAAGGCTGGATAATGTAAAAAATTGGCTGGTGAAAATAAAGCAGAATTGGCTGGTTCTTTTTGATCATCTCCCTTGTATTATTTAGAAGAAAAAACATTATTAACGAAAAATGACCGAACCTAGCAGCTAAAGGAATAAGGAATGTTAGGTATGTAACGTATATTTTAATTGTTATATTTAGGGGGAAGGATAATGAAGCTAGGACTTATATTAGTTGCTATCATTAGCATTGCAGCTTTAGTGGGTACAATTGCAGCTGCAGGTAAAGTAGAGAAAGACTACGGTAAGTCCACGAAGCAAAATACGATAAGGCTATCAGCAATTTATATCTTCTTGTTTATTTTTTCAATTGTAGGAGTTACCTGGTATATAGTGAGTTTGTAGGAAGCTTCATCGGCTTTTTACAATGACAATAGGTGCAAGAAAGGAGAGGGAAAGCAGTAAAAGCTGTTTTCCCTCTCCTTTTTACACTGTAAGGAATGATAAATTTCCAGCTGGAATTTAATTCGACGTAGCCGGAAATTTTAGGAATACAGTATAAGTAGGGCTACACCTCTAGCTGCGCCCAAAGGCAGGGCTCGCCAATCGGCGAGTTTTCTTTAGCTCACTTTTTCTAAGAAGTTATCGATGCTTGTTGTATCTTGCTATGCGCTTGAATAAATGCACAGCTTGTTTCAGCAATAAGTTCCTTATCATAGTCCATCGATGCAACATGATAAGAATTCTGTAAAGTAACCGTCTTTCTTATAGGAGAGCTTACGTGCTGAACGATATAGTCTGTGTTCTCAGGCGGAACGACATGATCTTCTACAGATTTAAAGGCTAATACCGGGCATGTAATATGCGGGAGCCTTTCCTTTGTGTCATCCATTAACAGCAGCAGCTGTTGAATTGCTGAAATCGGCACTTTCGAGTACGTGATTTCATAGACGTTCTTATCTTTAATATCTGGTGCTCCTTCATCCACAAAGCGCGGCTCTTGTTTGCCGCGAAATTCTTCAAGTACAGGGATGCTTGTCATGGCTGCATTAATTAAGATGATGCCGGCAAGATCCTGATGCTTGCTTGCAAGCTGGGCAGTTAAGGCGCCTCCCATCGATTGGCCAATGATGAAAATTTCACGGCAGTGCTGTTGTAAGAGGCGATAACCTTCTTCCAGGCTTTGAATCCAATCGCTATAGAGGCAGCTTTCCATATCTTCATAATGGGTACCGTGCCCTTTTAATCTTACGGCACATACGGTAAAGCCTTGCTGTGCTATGTACTCTCCCAAAAAACGGACGCTCTGGGGCGTTCCTACAAATCCGTGCGAAATTAAAACACCAATATCATTTCCTTTGAAAAAGAATGCTTCTGCTCCATCTAAAATTGGATATTGTGTTGTCATTCCATCCCCTCCTCATAGCTGTTTATTTTCTATACTGTATTAGAATAAGTTGTAGATATATTTTTATTCTCACGACTCGTTAGGTGAAGTTAGTGAACCTCCCTAGCGATTATTATGTAACATAATACTAAAACAAATTATTCCTATCAGTCAAGTGGGTTTTGTTGAATTTTAAAAATTTTTCCTTCTCCAAGGGATTCGCTTTTAGCTAAAAATCTATACTTTTCTTTAGATCTTACGCATAAATGTAGTCCTATTTAGATATGGATTCGTTATAAAGGACATTAAATGTAGCAGTTAAAGTCTGCCTAGTTAACGAGTTTGTTTTTCAACAGTCTGTAGAAAGTGAGTAATTACTCACTTTTTTGTTTTAGTTTTTCAAAAGCTGCTGTATAATCATAGTGAGTAATCACTCACTTTTGCTTAAAAGGAGGCTTGTGATATGAAGGAAGCTGTTAGAGTCAAAGGAGTTAGTAAAAGCTTTGGGAAAAAGGAAGTATTAAGCATGATTGATTTAACGGTGGAGGCAGGACAAATATACGGTTTAATTGGTCCTTCTGGTTCCGGTAAAACAACGTTGGTTAAGATGATTGTTGGCATGGATGTACCGACGCAAGGAGAAGTAGAAGTATTGCAGACTAAGGTTCCGCATCTATCGTTATTACAGAATATTGGATATATGGCACAATCTGATGCTTTGTACCCAGAGTTAACAGGGAAGGAGAATCTAACTTTTTTTGCTTCCCTTTTTAAATTGAAAAAAGAAGAACAAAAGCAACGGATTGCATATACAGCAAATTTAGTTGATCTTACTTCGCATTTATCGAAAAAGGTAGCAGCTTATTCAGGAGGCATGAAGCGCAGATTGTCATTAGCTATTGCTTTAATTCAAAACCCGCAAGTTCTTATATTAGATGAACCGACAGTAGGGATTGATCCTGAGTTGAGATTATCCATTTGGAACGAGCTGATGCGGCTAAAAAATGAGGAAGGGAAAACGATCCTCGTAACAACACATGTAATGGATGAGGCGGAAAAATGTGATCGTCTTGCAATGGTACGGGAGGGGAAATTGTTAACAAGCGGCTCACCTAAGGAATTGAAGGAATTTTATCATGCTACTAGCTTAGAGGATGTATTTTTAAAAGCGGGGGGAAGCAAGAATGAGAATGCTGGCTCTAATTAAACGGATCTGTCAACAAATGCTTCGGGATAAGCGAACATTGGCGTTGTTATTTCTTGCTCCGCTATTAGTGTTATCATTAATGTACTTTCTTTTTAATGGCAATACAATCAACCCTAAAATAGGTGTAGTGAACGTAGATACTAAGCTTGTACAAAAGCTTAACGATATGGATATGGAAGTAATAAAGTACAATGATGTAACGGATGCACAACAAACGATTATTGCTGATCATTTGGAAGGCTTGTTGAAGATAGAAAATGGAAATGCAATCCTCACGCTTCAAAATACAGACCCTTCAAAAAGTAAAGCATTACAGATGAAAATTAATCAGGCTTTAGCGGCTCAGGTGCAACAAAATCTAGCTGCACAGGCCGGGGCACAAGCGGGACCCTCTAAAATGACAGAAATGAAGACACAATATGTGTATGGAAGTAAGGATACATCCTTTTTTGATGTTTTAAGTCCTATATTGGTTGGATTTTTTGTATTCTTTTTTGTTTTTCTCATCTCAGGGATTGGATTATTACGTGAACGAACAACAGGTACGCTAGAGCGGCTGATGTCAACACCCATTCGAAGAGGAGAAATTGTAGCGGGCTATTTGGTTGGCTACGGCTTATTTGCGGTGATACAAACAGTAATTGTTGTTTTCTATGCTGTAAATGTGTTAGATATTATCCTGGTAGGATCCATTTGGAATGTGATCCTAATTAATCTATTATTGGCTCTGGTAGCGTTATCCTTAGGCATTTTATTATCTTCCTTTGCAGCTTCGGAATTTCAAATGATGCAATTTATCCCAATTGTTGTAGTGCCGCAGGTGTTTTTTACAGGTATTTTCCCGTTTGAAAGCATGCCGGAATGGCTGCAGGCAATTGCCAAAGTTATGCCGCTTTATTATGCGGGAAATGCTCTAAAGGATGTTATGTACAAGGGAATGGCTCTAGGGGATATTAGCGGGAAATTGCTTGCACTGGCAGTCTTTGCACTTGTTTTTATTATGTTAAATGTAATTGCACTCAAAAAATACCGTAAGTTATAAGGAAAGCGAATGATATGGATGTATACTATCCTAAATAAGAAAGGATTAGAATGCAGATAGAAAGAAGTGATACTATTGTCATCGAAGAATTTAATCGAGTCCGCACTCATGCAAATGAACCTGAAGGAAAAAAGAACTGATAAGCAGCAAAGGATAGTAGAAGCGGCGATTAAAATATTTGCTGAAAAAGGCTATACAGCTACGTCAACAAATGAAATTGCCAAGGCAGCTGAGGTGGCTGAAGGAACGATTTTTCGCCATTTTGGCACGAAGGAAAATTTACTGCTTTCAGTCATTGTTCCCTTTTTAATGGAAGCTGCGCCTATCGTAGCCGATGAGTTCATTAAAGGTGTAGTAAGTAAACCTTATGATAGCTTCGAGAGTTTTTTAACAGCAATTATTAAAAATCGTTTCGCCTTTTTGGAAGAGCATATAGATATCTTCAAAATTCTAGTAGCGGAATTATTAAATCGGGAGGATTTACGACAATATCTTATGAAGATGTTTGAGCAAAAGGCGCTTCCGGTGTTTGGTGCTGTTCTTGATACTTATAAACAGCGAGGAGAACTGCTAGATCTTCCGAACGCTACTCTTTTACGCATGCTGGGAACGTGTATCTTTGGGTATTGTATATCTCGCTTTGCCTTTTTTCCAAATAGCAAGTGGGATGATGAAGCAGAGGTAGAAAATCTAGTTCGTTTGATCTTACAAGGCATTGGTGAATCAAAATAATATCGTCTTCAATTTCGTTAGAAAACCTTTATCCATATGGTAAAGGTTATTTTTTTCAGTTACTCTGTTTTTAACAGATTTCTAAAAGGATGTTAGGGGGAGTCATTCAAGGAATATTAGGGATACTAAGAAAACAAATTAAGAAGGAGCCATAACCTCATATTGGCAAGAAGTAAGATAATTTTAAGAAGAAACCTAGTTATTTGACGTATAATCGTTACAAGTGTAAAGTTACTTACATAAAATAACTAAATGTTTGAACAGTGCAGAAGCGCTATTGTTATGAAATACACTCAGTTTCAGGGGGGACATATATGACAGTTAAAGAAAGTATCATTCATATGCTAGAAGACAAAATTCAAATGATTCATCGCAATGAAGGGGCCATTTATTTAGTTGGTCCTGTAAAATTGCCGGTTAACTTATATGGAGAAACGAAGACATTTCAGTGGTATTGCTGGCTGAATTGCAATGAAGTAACAGATCGAATCGAACGGATTATCGAGAAGTTATCATCTGTAGATTTAGCAGAAATGCAGCAGTCCAGCGTGCTTGTATATGGTGATTTTGCAAATGCTGATGATGCGCTAATCCGTATGCATAGCATTTGCCATACGGGAGATATATTTGGCAGCAAGCGCTGTGACTGTGGCTTTCAATTAAAGCAGTCGATGAAGATGATCACAGAGCACGGAACAGGCGCCCTTTTTTACTTGGCAAATCATGAAGGCCGCGGCATTGGTTTATTTAGTAAAGCGATGGCGTACGTGTTGCAGGAAAAAGGCTTAGATACGGTCGAAGCCAACTTGAGTCTTGGTTTTGTCGATGATGCCCGCAACTATGATGATGCCATCGAAGTGTTAAAGACATTAAGATCCAAGCCAGTAACGCTTATTACAAATAATCCGAAAAAGCTGCAGGCACTCCAAAACGCAGGATTAAATGTGTCAGATCGAGAGTCGCTATGGGGAGATGTGTCTGAATTTAATGAGAAATATCTTCAAACAAAAATTAAACGATCTGGTCATTTAAGGGCAGAAGCTAGAGAGGAGTAAGAATGAGTTTCATGTGGAACTCGCTCTTACGTAGCTTTGATAATCAATTTGTATTTTGGAAAAAGATATCATAGAACAAACTTCCATTCATATAGTAGGACTTTCCTCGCATCGTTATGATAAAATGATAAGAGTTTAATAGAAGATTCTAATAGAGTACTGGCAGAATCTTGATAAATAACTCAAATTTTAATAGCGAAGGTGAGGAGAATGGAGTTTCTTGAAGTGCTTTTGCCGATCTTTGGGATTTTTGTACTCGGTTATATTGGAGAGAAAAAAATCGGCTTTGACACAAAAACAATTTCTGCGATGTCTATGTATTTAATGTCGCCTGTGCTTGTATTCCGTACTTTTTACAAAACAACATTTACTGTAGAGTATTTGTATATGACATTATACCTTGTTATTCTTTGCTTTATATTGATTTCTATTGTCTATATTGTTGCCTCTATGCGAAACTATTCGAGGCCAGAAACGTGCGGTATGATTTTAGCATCAGTATTTATGAATAATGGTAACTACGGCACGCCTGTACTTTTACTTTTGTTTGGGGCAACGGGACTCGATTATGGAATTGTTTTAATGGTTATTCAATCGCTTGTGATGTGTACGGTCGGTGTGTATTACGCAGCCAAAGGAAGTCCGGATGGAGACGGTGTTCGCTCTGCTTTGCGTGCTGTGCGGCGTATGCCAATGATATACGGTGCGATGCTTGGAATTGCATTTCAAATGCTGCACGTGCCGCTAAGCGGATCAGTTCGTGAAGCAATTGATTTAGTTGGAAACGCAGCCATTCCAACAATTATGATTGTGCTGGGCATGCAGCTTGCAAAAATATCAATCAGAAATCTGGCTAAGGAAAAAATTTCTTTTTCCCTTATGATTAAGCTGGCCATCTCGCCTGTTATCGCATACGGCTTAACAATGCTGTTTCCTATGGATGACATGGTAAAGCAGATTATGGTCATTATCGCTGCAATGCCCACAGCTGCTAATACAACGATGTATGCTATTCAGTTTGACACTGAGCCTGAGTTTGTTTCAAGCGCGACACTAGTTAGTACATCATTAAGCTTGGCTACCTTGCCGATCATTTTTGCGCTTGTCCTTTAAAGAAAACTCGCCGACTGGCGAGCCCTGTCTTTGGGCGAAGACAGAGGCGTAGTTGCCCTTACACTGTATTCCTAAAATTTCCGACTACGTCGAATTCACTTCTAGCTGGAAGTTTATACTTTCCTACAGTGTGATAAAAACGATGCCATGCCTTTTTATGACAAAGAAAGGTGTGGGCATCGTTTTTTTTTGCTTTGCACTGTAAAAAAGCGAACCGAATGGTTCGCTTTCTTGCATTTTAAAAATGTATCAATTTCTGGCTAGGAGGCCAATCGGTGAGTTTTCTTGATTGCTTTAGGAATAAGTCTGTTTTTTTAACAAAAATAACTGATTTCCCTATGTAGAATTCAGAATAATCAAATTATAATGTAAAAGGATTTCCTCTTTATAGACCAGTTTTTTGAAAGGGTTTTCATAAGAGAGAGCAATTATTACTGACAGGGAGGCGTTGCAGCAGATCCTAACGTAAGCGCAAACAATCGTCGTTGTGATTTAGTATCGTTGCCAAATGAGCACAGCAATTACATATTTCACTGCCTATCTTTGTTAGAAACTATGATGTTCAAAGGACTATAAAGATTGTTTAAGGAAGGTGACAAGAACATGGATCAAAAGAAATCTTCGTTCGTTAATAAGGCACTAACTGTAGCTTTAACAGTGCCGATGCTTTTTACGAGTATTGATAACGCAACTGCCGCTCATGCACAGAAGGAAAGTGAAGCAGGTAAGGGGGCAGGTGTGCAATTAGAATATCTTGACAGAGGCTTGGCTGCGGCGCCTACATCTGAAGGTATGTTTCTTAGCTGGAGACTTTTAGCTAATGAAGTAAACGGTTATTCTAACAAAGGCTTAACGGGTGCAAACTTTAACGTATATCGTGATGGTAAAAAAATTGCAACAGTGGAAGATAGCACAAATTATTTGGATAAAGAGGGAAGCGCTGCCTCTAAGTATTACGTAAGTGCTGTAGTGAATGGAAAAGAAGTCGACCAAAGCTCAACTGTTACCCCATGGGGAAAGCAATATTACGACTTAAAATTGAAAAAACCAGCAGATGGCATCACACCTGCAGGGGAAACGTATACGTATTCAGCTAATGATATGAGCGTTGGCGATGTAGATGGCGATGGTCAATATGAGTACTTCGTGAAATGGGACCCATCAAATTCTAAAGATGTTTCCATTAAAGGCTATACAGGAAATGTGTATATTGACTGTTATAAATTTGATGGAACACTTCTGTATCGAATAGATCTAGGCGTTAATATTAGAGCGGGTGCTCATTATACACAATTTATGGTATACGACTTTGACGGAGATGGAAAAGCTGAAATGATGTTTAAAACAGCTCCTGGTACAAAGGTCATCAAGTTTGATACAGCAGGAAATATAGTATCTGAAAAATATATTACAATGCCTCAAGAGGACATTCAAGCCGGTTATAGTAACGAGGATGATTATCGTATGAGTGCAAGTGATTACTATGAGCATGTAGTGAACATGTTTATGGGCTGGGACAAGCATGAGGAGGTTGTAAATGGTCATTGGCCAAAAACTCTTGAGGAGTGCTTTGGAATCGAAAAGAAGTATAACTATCCGTTATCAAGAAAAGATGCTGAAAGCTTGGCTGACTACTTTATTGATGTATATGCTCCAAGCAGAAGCAGCAAAAACGAACTTAGAAAGTTTGAAGGCTTTATTGTGGACGGTCCTGAGTATTTAACTGTGTTTAACGGGGCAGATGGTGCTGAGTTGGAAACGATCCATTATAAAACAGAGCGTCATGACGATGGTCTGATGTGGGGGGATTATGCCCTGCCAAGAATTGAGCCTGCAAATCGTGTTGACCGTTTCCTTGCGGGCGTTGCCTATCTTGACGGAGAAAAGCCTTATGCTGTATTTGCTCGCGGCTACTACACGCGTTCCACACTTGTTTCATACAGCTGGGACGGCACCCATCTGAAGGAGCATTGGTATGCGGATAGCGGCTGGACGCCTATGAGCAATCCATTTAATGACAATCCCCATGGTAAATCAGGAACTGATCCAGAGTACGGAGCCATGACAAATCAAGGGGCTCATTCCCTCAGTGCAGCGGACGTTGATGGTGATGGTTATCAGGAAATTGTCTACGGAGGAGCTACAATTGATCATGATGGCAGCTTATTGTACAGTTCGATGGATGTATTGCCTCCGCAAAGTGCGTCTCCGGGTACAACAGCTAGACTTGGGCATGGTGATGCGCTCCATGTTACAGATATCGATCCAGATAGGCCGGGCTTAGAAACCTTCATGGTTCATGAAAATGCAACAAGCGCTCCATATGGTTACTCTTTGCGTGACTCTAAAACGGGAAAAGTGCTGTCGGGCGGCTACACAGGTAAGGATACTGGACGAGGCATGGTAGGAGATATTGATCCTTCTCGTAAAGGACTAGAAACATGGGCAGTTGGTACGTGGACAGCCGCTGGCGAAAAATTGAACTCTGCAACACCAGGGACAAACATGAATATTAAGTGGTCAGCAGATATGACTACACAAATCGTGAACGGTGCACAAGACGTTACACCAACCATTGAAGATTGGAAGAAGGGGCAGCTGCTCACAGCTACAGATACAAGAACAAATAACGGTACAAAGGGTAACCCTTCCTTAGTCGCTGATGTACTTGGAGATTGGAGAGAGGAGCTCCTTGTGAGAACAGCAGACAGCTCTGCGATCCGTATGTATCTCAGCACGGAGGTAACCGACCGCAAGCTCTATACATTAATGCAAGATCCGCAGTACCGGGCAGAGGTAGCAAGACAAAACACAACCTATAACCAGCCTTCCTACACAAGCTTCTATTTTGCATCTGATACGGATTGGTCGAAGGTTCCAATACCAAGCTTCTGGACTCCGGGCGTTATGTCTGTATTGGAGAATTTGATGAATGAGTATAAAGAGGCGGATGAATTAACTGGTCCTATCGTGCCGCAATTAACGAATAGCTATAATCAGGCAAAGCATCAGCTTGAGAAAGGATCTGTACAAAATGCTATTAAGTTTATGAAGAAATATTTGTCTGATCTCAATGGAGAAAACAATCAGGCGCACACAATTTCAGACCGAGCAAAACAAAACCTATCCCATCATGCCCAGTTACTCATAGAGATGTGGGAGAAAGAAGAGAAGAAATAACAGCTCTGTAAACAACCTGATTATGAAAGAGTACAAACAGTGCAGACAGCCGCCTTGAAATAGCAGGGCGGCTGTCTGCGCCACTTTAGGGAGCATAACCAGACTCCAAAACTAATACATAAACGCGAGGAGAAATCTAATATGAGAATCACTGTTTTTTGAACAATGATGGCTGTTTTTTATATTAAAAAAGAGCTTCAGGATCATTACAATTAACAGTGTAATCTTTATAGATAAGAAAAACACATAAAAGACAGATCTATAAATTTTACCTTTTCGGATTTATTTTTAAAGCGCTATCATTTTCTGATTACGCTACTTATTTAGTCATCAAAAAGGAGTATTATCAAATGCAGAGACAAGAAATCGAACAACGGCTTGAGCTGTTAATTGATAATCGAGTGAATTTGAAGGATCCAGACGAAAAATAGGCAATTCCTCTTGCTGATGGCCACAAAATAGATAATAAAAGCTTTAATTATTGGGAATCGACCACACTGGGAGAGTTACTTAATTTTTATAAACAGATTCCGGTGGCGCCCATGCCATATGGACAATCCATGGCCATCCTTTGTTTAGTAGAGTATCTCGATCATAATATTTCCCTTCCAGGAGGCAAACATGAAGAAACTAGAAGTGTTAACTAAAATATCTGATTGCGGGGTAGTCGCTGTTGTAAGGGCGGATACGACAGAAGAAGCGGTCCGTATCTCTGAAGCATGTGTAAAGGGTGGAATTTTAGGTATTGAGGTTACTTTTACGATTGACAATGCAGAGGCGGTAATTAAGGAATTAGCTGCGTTTTATGCAAACAATGCTAACGTAGTGCTGGGAGCTGGGACTGTCCTTGATGCTGTAACGGCACGCATTGCAATTTTGGCTGGCGCGCAATTCATTGTAAGTCCATGCTTTGACGCGGAAACAGCAAAACTATGTAATTTATATCAAGTTCCTTATATGCCGGGTTGTATGACAATTACGGAAATGAAGCAAGCTTTGGAACATGGGGCAGACATCATCAAGCTGTTTCCTGGAAATGCATTTGGTCCTGAGTTCATAAAGGCTGTAAAAGCGCCGCTTCCACAAGTCAACATTATGCCAACTGGCGGAGTCAGTTTAGAGAATATAGGACAATGGATACAAAACGGCTGCGTGGCCGTTGGTGTGGGCGGTAATTTAGTTGCCCCTGCCAAGACCGGAAATTATGAACAAATTACTGAGATAGCAGGTCAATATGTTGAAAAAGTAAAAGAAGCAAGATGGGTTAGCGTATGAAGAAGATCATCACGCTAGGGGAAATTATGCTTCGTCTTTCGACACATACAGGAGAGCGTCTTTCTCAAACTAATAAGCTTACTATGCATTATGGCGGTGCCGAAGCAAATGTAAGTGTAGCACTTTCCCGTTTTGGTTATGATGTATATTTTGTAAGTAAGGTGCCAAATAACCCTTTAGGAGAGGCAGTAGAACGTCACTTAAAATCTCACGGTGTTTATACCGATTATCTGTTAAAGGGAGGAGAACGGCTGGGGACCTACTACCTAGAGTCAGGTGTAGGTGAAAGAAGTGCTAAGATCATATATGACCGAAAATATTCCAGTTTTTCCAATCTGAATCTTGAGGAGCTGGATTTAGAGGGGATTTTTGAGGGAGCAGCACTCTTTCATGTTTCTGGAATTACCTTGGCATTGTCCCCTTATTTAAGAGAATTAACGATGCTGGCTTTGCAGAAAGCGAAAGAATGCGGGATTCAGACGAGCTTTGACTTTAATTACCGGGCAACGCTTTGGAGTCAAAAGGAAGCTTCTCAAGCAATCAAACCGCTATTGCCTTATATTGATATTTGTTTTTGTGGAGAATTGGATGCCCTGTATTTACTTGATATTCCAACAGCCGATGCTTCTCTGACAAAGACAGAGAAGTTAGAGTATTATTACAGAAAAATCAAGGAAATGTATCCGAATATTCGCTATATGAGTTCCACCTTCCGGACAGTGCAATCGGCATCGAATCATAAACTGCAAGGCAATTTGTATGTAAATGGAGAACTCTATCAATCCAAGGAGCACCACATTGATCAAATTGTTGATCGTGTTGGCGGGGGTGATGCGTTCGCATCAGGCGTGCTGCACGGTATATTGCTAGGAACATTGCCGCCGGAACAAATTATTTCCTTTGCGATAGCAGCATCTGCCTTAAAACATACAGTGCACGGTGACTGCAATGTCTTTTCAGTAGAAGAAATTTCTCAGTTTGTAGATCACGGCTCAGCTAAAATTATGCGATAAGTGTTTGTATAAAGAAGACACAAACCAACGAAAAGAGGTAAATAAAATGGAAACTCGTTATGCGCATCATCCAGATGATATGAAAAAATACACAACAGAAGAACTACGAAAACACTTTTTAGTAGAAACACTATTTGAAGCAGATCAAGTACATCTAACATATACACATGTGGATCGGATGATTTTCGGCGGAGTCACGCCGGCGAAAGAGGAATTGACAATTAAGTTAGATAAGGAGCTAGGGGTCAATTATTTCTTGGAGCGTCGTGAAATGGGTGTGATTAACATCGGTGGAGATGGTGTAATTACTCTTGACGGCACTGAATATGATATGCAGCGCCGTGACGGCTTATATGTTGGGAGAGGTGTTAAGGAGGTTTTATTCCGTTCAAAGGATGCTAACAATCCTGCTAAGTTCTATATTAACTCCACGCCAGCCCACCACACATATCCAACGGTGAAAATTGATATTAATCAAATTGATCCGCTTCAGGCTGGCGCACCGGGCACATTAAATGAACGGAAAATTTATCAATATGTTCATCCGAATGTTTGTGAGAGCTGTCAGCTGCAAATGGGGTTAACGATGCTCTCGCCGGGAAGTGTTTGGAATACAATGCCTTGTCATACACATGAACGCCGTATGGAAGTATATTTGTATTTTGATATGGAGCAGGACACTCGCGTATTCCACTTTATGGGCAAACCGGAAGAAACAAGGCATTTAATTATGAGCAATGAACAAGCAGCCATTTCACCAAGCTGGTCGATTCATACAGGTACAGCAACGAGCAACTATACCTTTATTTGGGGAATGTGCGGAGAAAACATTACTTATCATGATATGGATCATGTAAAAATGAGTGAATTGAGATAGTGAGCTGATAAAAAGCAACAAGGGGGCAGTAATCGTGACAACTGAATTAAATGCATTTTCAATGAATCTCTTTCAATTGAATGGAAAGGTTGCAATTGTCACAGGCGGTAACACAGGGCTAGGACAAGGATATGCGTTAGCGCTTGCGAAGGCTGGTGCAGATCTTCTTATTGTAACGCATGGAACAAATTGGGAAGAAACAAGGGAATTAATCGAGAAAGAAGGTCGTACTGTCCACTTTTTTCAAGCAGATTTAACGGATAGGCAAGCAGTCAAACAAATCGTTGCCGAGTGCATGAGAGTATATGGGAAGCTCGATATTTTAGTAAATAACGCAGGCACTATACGTCGTACGCCACTATTAGAATATAAAGAAGAGGATTGGGACACTGTAATGGATCTCAATTTAAATTCTGTATATTTTCTGAGCCAAGAGGCAGCAAAGGTAATGGCAGAGCAAAGAAGCGGAAAGATTATTAATATTGCTTCTATGCTTACCTTCCAAGGCGGCAAATTTGTACCGGCATATACAGCCAGCAAGCATGGGGTGGCAGGTGTTACAAAAGCATTTGCGAATGAACTTGCAGAATATAACGTACAAATCAATGCAATTGCACCGGGATATGTAGAAACCGCAAATACTGCCCCAATCCGAGCAGATGAAAAGCGCAATGCAGAAATTTTGTCACGTATTCCTGCTAATCGCTGGGCCACTCCGGCAGATTTGATGGGAGCTGTTGTTTTCTTAGCGAGCAGCGCCTCCGATTATGTGAACGGACATATTTTAGCAGTTGACGGCGGCTGGTTAACTAGATAATACCTATATAACGTAGGATAAGGGGAACACTCGATAGCCGTATCACGCAAACAGGTGGTACGGTTTATTTCACTTTACACTGTAAGAAAATATAAATTTCCAGCTGGGAGACCATTCGACGTAGTGAGAAATGCTAGGAATAAAGTTATAAGTACAACTGCGTCTCTGTCTTTGCTAATCGATGAGTATAGGCTTAAAATGCATAGAGTTTTATAGAGCATTGAATGAATGAAGGGATAGGTGGTATGCATGAATATTGGTATAAGAGCGCATGATATGAAAAAACGTCCGTTAGAGGAGTTAGTACAAGAAATCTCAAATAAGGGGCTGACCTCTGTACAGCTGGCTTTAGGTAAATCCTTTGATTTCGATACAGGTTTAGGGAGCCTAAGTCCAGGAATGGCATATAAGATTGGGACTGCCTTTCGTAACCACAATATTCAAATTGCCGTGCTCGGCTGTTATATTAATATGATTCATCCAGACCAAGATGAAAGAAGGAAGGCGCTAGAACGATTTAAAGAGCATATCAGATATGCAAGGGATTTTGGCTGCAGCATTGTTGGAACTGAAACTGGAAATGTGAATGCAGACATTGTCTATACGGTAGAGAACTTCAAAGAAGAACCATTTCAGCAGGTCGCGAGCAGTGTACGAGAGCTTGTACAAGAAGCGGAAAAATTTGGCGTAATTGTAGGGATTGAAGGGGGAGTGAATCATCCGATTTATTCACCAAAAGTGATGAAAAGGCTTTTAGATACGATAGATTCTAATAATCTTCAGGTTATTTTTGACCCAGTTAATTTCTTAACAATAGAGAATTACATGCAGCAGGAAGAAATTTTCACTGAAGCAATCGAATTATTTGGAGATCGGATAGCAATCCTGCATGCAAAGGATTTTATAGTGGAGGATAATCAGTTAAAGCCAACAGCAGTTGGGAAAGGCCTGTTAGACTATGATGTGGTCATCCGGCTTATAAAATCGAAAAAGCCTTTTGTAAATATTTTGATGGAGGAAACTACAGAGCCCTTTATAGAGGAAAGTATAGAGTTTCTAAGGGATAAATATAAGAGTGCAAGGGATTTTGCATAACCAAGCTTCTGTGACATCACTGTTTTTTAAACAGTGATGTCTGTTTTTTTGCTTTAGAATATGTAAGCAATTTTCTACAATTATAATATGAAAGTGTTTTCAAGCGGCATCTAATCCAAGAGGGTTAGATTATAGAAAAAGTTTCGGGTAAACAGAGCAGCTATTTCTGGAATTGTTCACCTGGTTTAACTTTCGTTTTGGAAATGGTTGAATACAAATCAAATAGGGAAGAATTTAAAAGGTTGTCGGTTCATGAGAGGAGGCGGAAAATATGGTACAATTTGTGACGAACGGATTATACCGTTTTTGTGAATGGGTTATGCGTTTGGCTTATTTAAATATATTGTGGGTTTCTTTTTCTATTGCGGGCTTAGTTGTCCTTGGTATTATGCCTGCCACTGCTGCTACATTCTCGGTGACTCGCAAATGGGTGACAGGAAATACAGACATTCCAATTTTCCAAACATTTTGGAAGGCATATAAGAAGGAATTCCTGAGAATAAATATAATAGGAGGTATTTTGTCTGTCATTGCAGCTGTTTTTTACTTTGATTTTGTGATACTGGGTGTATTTCATGAGCAAATGTCTATAATGAAGTTTATTTTTATGAGTTTACTATTCGTTTATGGAGTTATTGTACTATTTATTTTTCCTGTATATGCTCACTATAATATTCCTTTACTCCATACATTCAAATACGCACTCATTATTGGATTTTCTCGGCCTTTACACACACTTGGGATGGCCGCTGGAGCTTTAGGGGTTACGTATCTGATTTTGTTGCATGTTACATTCATTGTATTCTTCAGTGGAAGCGTTTTCTGTTGGGTTGTCACCTGGTTTGCTGTCAAGGCCTTTCATAGTATTGATCACAGCTACGCAAAGAGACAAGCAATCTAGATTCAATAAAAGCTTACAAACGTAGTCAAGAATGTAAGCAGGAGGGGGCTTTGACTTCTATGAATAAGCTGCTGCTCTTTATAACAAGTGCCTATCAAAACTTAAAGATTAAATATAAGTTGGTTATCTTTATATCCTTTATTATGGTCGTTTCTCTTTCTTTTATGTTGATTGGGCTGCAATATGCCTTTCAAATTTATGATGAGCAAATTTACCGCAAGTCCTCCCAAGTGTTAATGATGTCATCTAATAGTATTGAGGATGAACTGAAAAAGGTGGAGGAAATTTCCTTCGATATTATTACAGATAATGATATACAGCGAAACTTAAGAGATTTAAAAGGGAATATTAGCGGTTATGAACAATATCGTATTCAAAATGAGCTCTGGGATAGGCTAACAAGTTATGCTGGCTCAGAAAAATATATCCACTCGATTCATTTGTTTGATGCAAACGGAAGAGAATATGTAGCTGGAACGAATTCTGCAGCATTATCAAAAGAACAGCGCGACCTTATCATCTATCAGGCGGCTAAACAGAACGGAGGAACCCTCTGGATTACGCCAGATGGCTTCAATGATTTCTTATTTTCCGCAAGACAAGTTCGAGCGTATGAAAATTTAAGCTTAGACAAATTAGGAACATTAGTTATTCATGTTGATTTAGAAAAAATCGTGAGAGATCTGCCGAAGGAATGGGAAGAAACAGCTGGAAGTATAATGATTTCCAATGGGCAAGATGTATTCTTTTCAGAAAAAACGATCAATAGCTTTAAACAATTTGACTTCTCAAACAAGACAAAGCAAGGCTATAAAATTCAAAAGGTAGGCGGGCAAAGATATTTTATTACTCATATTCAATCCTCTTATGCGGACTGGACGTATTGGAACATCATACCGTTTAATCTTATGTTTGCGAAGGTAACAGCAGTGAAGTATTCTCTAATCTTTTTGTTTATTTTATTGTCGCTCTTTGTTCTTTCCTTAGGAGTTAGATTTTCGAGAAGAATCACAAGCCCGATTGAAAAGTTAGTTGCAGCTATGAAGCATGTTCAAAAGGGGGACTTTGCGATAGCGGAATCGTTGCCTGCCCCTCCATTGCATCAGGACGAGGTTGGTACTTTACATCGTAATTTTACCATTATGATCCAGCGAATCAATGAGTTGATTAAAGAAAATTATGAGAAACAGCTGTTGATTAAGGAAACGGAGTTTAAAGCGCTCCAAGCCCAAATCAATCCTCATTTTCTATACAATACTTTAGAATCGATTAACTGGCTGGCAAAGGCAAATCAGCAGCAGCAGATTTCCAAAATGGTCGAGTCACTTGGGTATTTACTTCGGAACTCTATCAGTATGAAGGAAGATGTCATTACGATTGAGAAAGAAATTGAAATTGTTCAATCCTATATCACAATTCAGCAATACCGATTTGAAGAACGGCTGGATTTTTCTTTAGATATTCCCCCTGATTTACAAAGCTGCTATATTCCAAAGCTTACTGTGCAGCCTTTAATTGAAAATGCAATTCACTATGCTTTGGAGCCATCGATTGAACCGTGTAAGATTACAGTTAGGGCCTTTAGAAAGGAAGCCTGCCTGTATCTTACCGTAGAGGACAATGGACCGGGTATGGATACTTCGTTACTTGATAAGATAAAGAGCGGACAAGTAAAAACAAGAGGGACTGGTATTGGCTTACAGAACATTGATGAACGAATCAAACTCTCCTTCGGTGAGCAATACGGTTTACAGATAGAGAGCTTACCTGATAAAGGGACTGCAGTAAGCATCATATTACCGTATCAAATGGGGTGTGAAGAATATGTATAAGGTATTATTGGTAGATGATGAACGAATTATTTTGGAAGGGATTTCAAATGGAATCGATTGGGCTGCGTTAGACACGATATTAGTTGATACCGCACGAAATGGCGTGGAGGCCTATGAAAAGATTGTTCGCGAACAGCCGCATATTGTTATTAGTGATATTAAAATGCCGGGCATGGACGGGCTCGCATTAGCAGCTAAGGTGCACCAGGAATTTCCTTCTATTCGTTTTATTTTATTATCGGGATTCTCCGAGTTTGAATATGCAAGAAGCGCTATGCAATATGGGGTAAAGCATTACTTACTAAAGCCTTGTAATGAGCATACCATCATGGAAACATTAGAAAAAGTAATAGGAGAGCTCAAAGAAGAGGAAGATAAAGAACAGTTTGTACAAGGGATCAAAAGCCGTTTTGAAACAGCGCAGCCTTATATAAAGGAGCAGCTATTGAAGGAATTTATTTCAAATAAAATCTATACAAACAGGGACTTAAGCTATTATCAAAGGCTGTTTAACATTGAATTGAGCGATCAACAAGTACGTCTTCTTTTATTTCAATTAGAGGGTGAGTTTTCTTTTGAGCACATGTATGCACTTAAAAATATTGCGGAGGAAATCCTTGTTTCTCCCTTGCTAAGTACGATTATTGGAGAATACGTTCTATTTATTATGGAGGAAGGGGAAGCAGCACAGCTGCAGGATCAAATTAAGCTCATCCGTGAGAAATTCTTTCAGTTTTACGGCCTGGATACAACGGTTGCGGTAAGTGAAGCCGATCATATTCGCAGTGCAAGAAGACTTTATCAAGAAACGTTAGAATGCTTGAATCACCGTTTTTATTTAGGAGAAGGAAGTATTATCACAAAGAAGGATATAACGTCTGTAAGTCAAGATAGTGATTTTTCGATAGAGTTTGATGAACAGCAATTTTGTTTACTAATTAAATCAGGGCATTGGGAAGATGCGCGTGAGGAGATTACAAGTTTTTTTACTACTCTCATCAACAAACGGTTAGGTATCCATTTAACAAAATCATATGTAATGCAACTGTTCCTTGTTATGGTCCAGACATGTGATTCAGAGCACATGAATGTATACATGGAAAAAATCCCTTCTCTTATGGCAATGAATACCGTGCAGCAAATGAAAACATTTTTTGAGCAGACTGCAGAAGAAATTACCCTTACGTATTACAATTGTCACAAAACAAAGCATTCATCTATTATTAATAAAGTAATTGGTATTATCAATGAGCATCTTGGCAACCCGGACTTATCTTTAAAGTGGGTTGCCAATCAAATGCTCTATATGAATGCAGATTATTTAGGAAAGCTGTTTAAACAAGAAACAGGGGAACGTTTTTCTAACTATGTAATGAAGGTACGAATTGAAAAAGCGATGGAACAGATCAAACAGATGGACGATGTAAAAATCGTAACTCTAGCCGAAATGATAGGATTCGGCGATAACCCTCAATACTTTAGCCAAGTGTTTAAAAAGCATACAGGATGCACTCCTTCTGAATATCGAAAGGGACTTTAGAACTCCGCAGCGGCACCTCCTACCTTATATAGGGGGTGCTTTTTATCCTTACTCCGTAATGTCAAGAAAAGGAAAGATACTATTGCAACAGATATTGCTTTTCTATTCATCCCAGTTACATATAAAAATAGTGTTGTTTCTCATAAAGACCTGGAGGAGATATCCCTGTTTTTTAAACAATCATATCTGTTTTTTACATTCCAAGCTTTCAAAAAATGACTAGAATAGTAAATGTAAGCACTTACAAAGAGGTGGATGGAAGAAGGGGGATCGCAATGAAGAAATTGTTCTTATCAATGCTAAGTTTGGTCCTGCTAGTAGTCATGACAGCCTGTGGCTCTAAGAGCGAAAGCACATCAGGTAAAACAGAAAAAGAAGCAGCGGAAAAAGAGCCAATTACGCTGCGTGTGTCATGGTGGGGTGGACAGCCTCGACATGATTATACAATGAAAGTTATTGAAATGTATGAAAAGGAACATCCGAACGTTAAGATTGAAGCGGAATTTGCCAACTGGGATGATTATTGGAAGAAGCTCGCGCCTATGGCTGCGGCAAACCAGCTGCCTGACGTGATCCAAATGGATTTGGCGTACTTATCGCAATATGGCGAAAAGGGGCAGCTTGAGGATTTAGCACCTTATACAAAGAACAAAACAATTGATGTAAGCTCAATTGATCCAAACAATCTATCAGGTGGCATGATTGGTAACAAGTTATATGGTTTCTCCTTAGGTTCCAACGTGTTATCCGTCATCGCAAATGATGATTTGCTGGAGCAAGCAGGCGTTGAAATCAATGATACAAACTGGACTTGGGATGATTTTGAAAAGATGGCGATTCAAGTTCAAGACAAGACCGGGAAATATGGAACGAATACTATGAATCCGCCGGATGTGTTCTTCCCGTATTATTTAAGAACACAGGGAGAGAAATTTTACAAGAAGGACGGAACGGGTCTTGCATATTCCGATGACAAGTTATTTGTCGAGTATTTTGAGAGACAGCTTCGTTTAGTGAATGCAAAAACATTCCCAACGCCTGATGAGCAAGCGCAGATAAAAGGACTTGAGGATGATTTTATTGTAAAAGGCACAGCCGCAGTAACATGGAATTATTCCAACCAGTATGTTGGTTTTGCACAATTATCCAAATCAGCGCTTAGCCTGCATTTACCACCTGAACAAGCAAAAGAAAAAGCATTATTTTTAAGACCGAGCATGTTCTTCTCCGTTCCAAAGAGCTCTAAGCATAAAGAAGAAGCAGCGAAGTTTATTGACTTCTTTACAAACAGTGTTGAAGCGAACAAACTGATCAAGGGAGATCGCGGTGTACCGGTATCCTCTAAAGTAGCGGACGCTATCAAGCCTGAGCTAAGTGAAGAAGCAAAGAAGGTTTTTGAATATGTAGAACAGGCTTCGCAGCACGCAAGTGAAGCAGATCCGCCTGATCCGCTTGGAAGCGCAGAAGTAATGAAAGCGCTTAAAGATATTTCGGATCAAATTTTATTCAAGAAAATCACACCTGAAGAGGGTGCGAAGAAATTTAGAGAGCAAGCAAACGAAATTCTAGCTAGAAACAAGCAATAGAGACAGTGACGAGAGAGCACGAAGACTGCAGAATACAATAGTTTTCGTGCTCTTTTTTCTGATTTTGATAGTTTGTGAATCACATCTGGTGAAATAAATGGATGTGCTTGTATTTCTTTACTCACAAGGAAGTAGACAAATGACGAGGAAAAAATCAAAAACGTTAACATGTTTTGAAGTGTGACATACACGTACAGAGCCAACGATGCTAATGTAGCTGATCTTGATAGAGACGGTGAGTATGAAGTGATTTTAAAATAGAACCGACAGGAGGTTATAAAGGCCTTTGATGGACAAGCAGGGCAGCTTGAGATTAGTATGACTGGTTCCCTTAAGGATGGCAGTATATTCAAGGGAAGCAGTAGCCTGAAAGTCACAAAATAACAGTGGTTTCTGTCTTACAATCAGTGAATGTGAAGGGGAAATAGCGGAGAACGCTATTTCTCTTTTTACTTTAAGACAGTATAAATTTCTAGCAGGAAGCCAATTTGACATAGCGAGAAACTTTAGGAATACAGTATAAAGGCAACTGCACCTCTGCCGTCACCCAAGGGCAGGGCCCGACAATCGGCGAGTTTCCTGGGCCACTTCATCTCTATTAAACAATGATGTTAAGATACACAATTTCCACCAATCCATACAATATTGGCTATGATTGGGGATAATATTACAAATGCTAATGGAATAAACAGGTTCATTAAATGAAAAGCTTCCGATGCCAAAAAGGTGATGACATCCCTGTTTTTTAAACAATCATGTCTAGTTTTTCAATTTTAGATTTGCTGGAAATAACCTAAAATAATACATGTAAGCACTTTCACTGAAGACAAAACGAGGGAGAGGGACGGTAATGAAAAAGCTATTGTTATCCACCATATGTGTGGGTTTGTTAGGAGCATTTGCAGCAGGCTGTAGCTCAAAGAATGAAGAAACAGCAGGCAAAAGCGGCAAAGAAGAAGCGATTACATTACGTGTAGCCTGGTGGGGCGGGCAACCACGACACGATTATACAATGAAAGTTATTGAAATGTATGAAAAGGAACATCCAAATGTTCATATTGAAGCGGAGTTTGCTAACTGGGATGATTATTGGAAGAAGCTGGCTCCTATGGCTGCGGCAAACCAGCTGCCTGACGTGATGCAAATGGATACAGCTTATTTATCACAATACGGTGAAAAAGGGCAGCTTGAGGATTTAACACCTTATACAAAGGACAAAACAATTGATGTAAGCTCAATTGATTCAAACAAGCTATCAGGCGGCATGATTGGCAAGAAGTTATATGGTTTCTCCTTAGGTTCCAACGTGTTATCCGTCATCGCAAATGATGATTTGCTAGGGCAAGCAGGCGTTGAAATCAATGATTCAAACTGGACTTGGGATGATTTTGAAAAGATGGCGATTCAAGTTCAAGACAAGACCGGGAAATATGGAACGAACACTATGAATCCGCCGGATGTGTTCTTCCCGTATTATTTAAGAACACAGGGGGAGAGATTTTATAAGAAGGATGGAACGGGTCTTGCATATTCCGATGACAAGTTATTTGTCGAGTATTTTGAGAGACAGCTTCGTTTAGTGAATGCGAAAACATTCCCAACGCCTGATGAGCAAGCGCAGATAAAAGGACTTGAGGATGACTTTATTGTAAAAGGCACAGCCGCTGTAACATGGAATTATTCCAACCAGTATGTTGGTTTTGCACAATTATCCAAATCAGCGCTTAGCCTGCATTTACCACCTGAACAAGCAAAAGAAAAAGCATTATTTTTAAGACCGAGCATGTTCTTCTCCGTTCCAAAGAGCTCTAAGCATAAAGAAGAAGCAGCGAAGTTTATTGACTTCTTTACAAACAGTGTTGAAGCGAACAAGCTGATCAAGGGAGATCGCGGTGTACCGGTATCCTCTAAAGTAGCGGACGCTATCAAGCCTGAGCTAAGTGAAGAAGCAAAGAAAGTTTTTGAATATGTAGAACAAGCTTCGCAGCACGCAAGTGAAGCAGATCCGCCAGATCCGCTTGGAAGTGCGGAAGTAATGAAAGCGCTTAAGGATGTTTCTGATCAAATTTTATTCAAGAAAATCACACCTGAAGAGGGTGCGAAGAAATTTAGGGCACAAGCAAACGAAATTCTAGCGAGAAATAAGCAATAAAGACAACGGGAAAGAGTACGAATGCTATAGTACTTAAGGGTTTTCGTACTCTTCCTTATAAAATTAGAATTGATAGGCCGTAATTGCTTTTAATAGAAGCTGACTATTTTCTAGAATGGAGCTGAGAGAGATGAAATTTCGATCAATGAGCGAAAACATAGCGGGATATGCCTTTATTTCCCCATTTATCATCGGTTTTCTGGCATTTACAATCATCCCAATGGCTATTTCCCTATACTTGTCCTTTACGAACTATGATTTGTTTTCCACGCCAAAATGGATTGGCTTAGATAACTATATCGAAATGTTTACAGGGGATGAAAAGTTTTGGCACTCTTTACAGGTTACCTTCACTTATGTATTAGCAGGTGTTCCGCTGAGATTGGCTTTCGCATTATGTGTGGCAATGCTTCTCAATCGTGCTTCTAAAGGAGTTGGGATTTACCGTACACTCTTTTATCTTCCATCTATCATCGGAGGCAGCGTCGCTGTTGCGATCATGTGGCGTAATATTTTCGGGAATGATGGAACAATTAATGCCCTCTTATTCTTCATGGGAATTAATAAAAAGATTCTTTGGTATCAAGATCCAACAAGTGCACTATGGACATTAATTTTGCTTTCAATTTGGCAGTTTGGTTCGTCTATGTTGATTTTCCTAGCAGGCTTAAAAAATATTCCACCAACATATTATGAGGCTGCCAGTGTGGATGGAGCAAATGGACTACAGCAATTCTTTAAAATTACGTTACCTCAATTAAGCCCAATTATTTTCTTTAATCTAGTAATGCAAACTATTTCAGCCTTTATGACATTTACTCCTGCCTACATTATTTCAAAGGGTGAGGGAGGTCCGCTTGATGGAACACTTCTCTATTCCCTGTACTTGTTCCAAAAAGCCTTTAACTTCTTCCAAATGGGATATGCCTCTGCCATGGCGTGGGTCATGTTGCTCATAGTCGGTTTACTCACATTAATTTTATTTAAAACATCATCTTATTGGGTTCATTATGAGTCAAAGGAGGATTAATGACAATGAAACTAGTTCAAGAGACTACAAAAAGCGGAATTAGCGAGCCGATGACAGTCAAATCACCTAGATTTAAGCCAAAGAGAATAGTATACCACGCTCTTACGGGTGGTTTAGCGATTTTGATGCTTTATCCGATTATTTGGTTACTAATGAGTTCTTTTAAAGAAAGTTCACAGGTCTTTATCACTGCTCATTCTCTTATTCCACATCCATTCATTTTGAGCAACTATGTGCAAGGATGGGAAGGAATTGCTGGTCAATCCTTTGGTGTATTTATTAAAAACTCCTTAATCATAGTTGGATTATCTACGATTGGTGCTGTCATATCCTCCGCTTGTATCGCTTATGGATTTGCACGTATCCAATTTAAAGGGAAGGCATTCTGGTTTGCTTGTATGATGGTGACAATGATGCTCCCTCAAGAGGTAGTCATGATTCCGCAATATATTCTATTTTCAAAGATTGGCTGGCTGAATTCCTTTAAACCGATTGTTGTACCACAATTTTTTGGGCACGCGTTTTTTATCTTCTTAATGGTTCAATTTATCCGTACGATTCCTGTAGAGTTAGATGAAGCCGCTAGAATTGACGGCTGCGGCAGATTTAGTATCTTTTTTAGAATCATTCTACCGCTCATTGTGCCGGCGTTAGCTACATCAGCGATTTTTTCCTTCTACTGGAAGTGGGAAGATTTAATCAATCCAGTGCTGTATTTGAACAAAGCGGAAATGTACCCGGTATCGTTGGCATTAAAGCTGTTTTTAGATACGGAAACCGCTTCAAACTGGGGAGCTATGTTTGCGATGTCCGTTGTATCCTTACTTCCGGTTGTACTTATCTTCTTCTTATTTCAGAAGTATATTGTCGAGGGAATTAGCACGAGCGGATTAAAGTAATGGAGAGGAGAACTATCATGCCGGCACTTGTATACGATGAGAACGAACTTCTAACAGTTATTGATCGTATTGTTCACCGTACCTTCCAAATGGATTTTAATTGGGATTGGCCGGGAGGGGTTGCGTTCTACGGCGTTGCTGAAGCATATGAGGCAACAGGGAAAAGTGAGTATATCGAGCCTTTAAGAAATTGGGTCGATGAAAAATTAGAGGATGGTCTTCCGAAACTTTCAGTGAACGGAGTGTCAATCGGTCACGCGCTTTTATCGCTCTACCAAGCTACAGACGATGAGAAATATATGAATGCCGCTACGAAAATGGCTGAATTTCTGCAGAATGAGGCAGATCGCTTTGCAGACGGAATTTTCCAGCACACGGTAAATTCCGAAACGTATATCTTTCCTGAACAAGCATGGGTAGACACCATGATGATGGCTGGGTTGTTTTTACTTCGAATGGGAAAATTTCTAGGGAGGGAGGATTTCTTTGAAGATGGATTAAAGCAATACCATGGTCATGAAAACTTCCTCCAGGATGCAGCTACTGACCTATACTATCATGGTTGGGATAATCTTGCACAAAATCATATGTCGGGTGTTTTTTGGGCACGCGGGAACGGGTGGGCTGCCTTAACGATGGCAAAGGCCTTGGAACTTGTTGAAGTGACTCATCCCTCCTACATGATTATCGATGGGTCACTGCGGGATCAATTAAGCGCATTAGTTCGATTACAAGCTGATACCGGTCTATGGCATACAGTGGTAGACAATCCAGAATCGTATCCCGAGGTCTCGGGTTCGGCGGGAATTGCAACAGCCCTTCTTTCTAGGGGATCTTTGTATCATAAACAGGTTCAAAAATCGATTCATGGAGTTTTGGACCATATTACAGGGGACGGCAGGGTAACGCACGTATCTGCGGGGACCGCAGTGATGCGTGATATGCAGGGATATATGGATGTGCCGTACAAACGAATTCAAGGCTGGGGACAAGGATTGACCCTCGCATTTTTGGCAAGCCTGTTGAAGGCAAATAAAAGGGTATTTGATTAAGGGGTACGGGAGAAAACGGATTGTCGAAATACATAGGCAATCCGTTTTGCTTTACACTGTAGGAAAGTATAAATTTCCAGCTGGAAGCCAATTCGATGTAGTCGGAAATTTTAGGAATACAGTATAAGTAGGGCTACGCCTCTGTCTTCGCCCAAGGGCAGGGCTTGCCAATCGGCGAGTTTTCTTTATATACCGTCCTGTTGCTTTAAATTATCCAAATTGGAATAGGGTGAATGAATCAAATGGGAAATCAAAATGAACGAATTCAAGTCTTTTTGGCAGGGGATTCCACCGTTGCTAATTGCTCGGAGCACGAGGCACCAATGGCTGGTTGGGGACAAGTGCTGGGTTCTTTTTTTACTGAGCAGGTCATTGTCCATAATGAAGCAAGGGGCGGGAGAAGCTCAAACAGTTTTATTATAGAACGCAGATTGACCAGTATTCTAGAAAGAATCAGACCAAACGATTATTTATTTATACAATTCGGTCACAATGACCAAAAAACGTATGGAACAGAGCCATTTACAACGTATCAATCTTGTTTGACGCAGTATATTACAGGGGCGAGAGAGCAAGGAGCAATTCCTGTTCTCGTTACCTCTGTTCATCGAAGAAGCTTTGATAGTGAGGGAAAGCTAGTCAATACGCTAGGAGATTATCCGGAAGCGATGAAACAATTAGCAGCTTTATCTAATGTGCCGTTACTCGACTTATGGTCCAAAACAGAAGGATTCTATCAGTCATTAGGTGTGGAAGGATCCAAACGATTATTTGTATGGTTTGAGCCTGATGAGCATCCCAATTATCCCAAGGGAATTCAGGATAACACTCATTTTTGTGAGGAGGGAGCAACGGAGATTGCTAAGCTGGTCATAGAAGGGATTCAGGAATTACAGCTTCCGTTAGCTGTCCATGTAAAAGTCAGCAAAGGTTCACATATTGTTTCTTAACGGTTACTAGAAAATGGAGGACAAATACATGAACAAAAGGTTATATCATGGAGCTGCTTTTTATCCTGAGCTGTGGGATGGAGGAGTCATAGAACAGGATATTCAATTTATGAAAGAGGCCGGCATTAACGTTGTAAGAATGGGAGAGTTCGCTTGGTCAACGCTAGAGCCGGAGGAGGGACAGATTGATAGCAGCTTCTTTGTAAATATCATTACTAAACTCTATGAAAATGGTATCGAAACAGTTATGTGTACACCGACGCCTACACCTCCTATTTGGATGTCTCATAGACATCCAGAGCGCATGTATGTTGATGAAGCTGGAAATGTGATGGGACATGGCTCCAGACAGCATGTTTGCACAAACAACTCCTACTTTAGGGAAAGAGCCGCAATTATTACAGAGCACCTTGCTAAAGCAATCGGAAGCTTACCGGGAGTAATCGGCTGGCAGCTTGATAATGAGTTTAAGTGCCATGTGGCGGAATGTATGTGTGAGACGTGTAAAGATTTATGGCATACTTGGCTAGAGGAGCGTTATGGAACCATTGCGAGGCTAAATGAAGAATGGGGAACACAAATTTGGAGTGAACACTATCGCAGCTTTGCAGAAATACCGCAGCCGGGAGCAGTACCATTTTTGCATCATTCCTCATTAAAAACAATGTATCAGCTATTCTCGATGGAAAAGATTGCTGAATTTGCAGATGAACAGGCTGAAATCATCCGGACATATTCTCATGCACCAATTACACATAACAGCAGTGTGATGTTTCATGTAGACAATGAACGTCTTTTTCAGAACCTTGATTTCGCATCATTTGATACGTATGCCCCGCAGGATAAATTTGGTTCATACTTGCTGAATTGCGATTTATGGAGAAATTTCAAACAGGGAAAAGACTTTTGGATTATGGAGACGAGCAATTCCTTTAGCGCCTCGCTAGAAAGCTATGCGACGCCCCATCCGAACGGATATTTAAGAAGTGAAGCGGTAGCTGCCTATGCACTGGGAGCGGAGGCCTTTTGCTATTGGTTATGGAGACAGCAGCGAACGGGCTGCGAGCAGCCTCATGGATCTGTTATAAGTGCGTGGGGAAAGCCGGCGGTGGGCTATGCCAATGTATTGGAAGTAGAACAAGCAAGGAAGGAAATCGAGCCTATTATTTTAGCTTCAAGGCCGTGTCAGGCTGAAGTCGCTATGACGTATTCTGACCGGGCAAAAGCATTTTTTAAAACAGAGCCGCATAATGGACTGGATCATAAAGCGCTGATCACTGAATTTTATGAGCGAATACTAGCAACAGGGATTCACCGGGATTTAATTCCCGAAGGAGCTGACTTGGCCGGCTATAAGTTGCTATGTACTCCTTTTCTTCATTATGTATCTTCCGACTATATAGCAAGAGCGACTGCGTTTGTTGAAAAGGGAGGTATCTGGATAATTGGTCCTCTAACCGGGGGGCGAACAGAGCATCATACAATTCACACTGATGCAGCATTAGGAGAGCTAGAGCATATCGCAGGCGTGGAAACCTTATTCACGTTTCCGATGGACGGTACGGGCTCAGTAGGGAAAGCATTTGATGTATCGGCACCATTAGGGCTCTGGAGCTCGGTATTTGAAGCGAAGGAGGCAAAGGCCGTTGGAATCATCGAGGGCGGACTTACACCAGGAAAGGCATTTCTAACGGAGCATCAGTATGGCAAAGGGAAAATTGTTATGCTTGGCTCTCTGCCTATAGGAGAGGATGGAGATGCGATGCTTATCAAGCTGCTTGATCACTATACCGTTGAAGCTGGGGTTAGGCTCCGCACCGACGTAACAAAGGGAACAATTGTTGCACCCAGACGAGGAGATGGATATACAGTTTGGGTCATTGTGAATATGGACGGAAGCGGAGGAAATGTGACTGTCCCTCAGGACGGAATAGATTTAGTGACACAAAGCAAAGTATTTTCAGGGAAATTAGAAATTGGCAGTTATGAATATAGAATCATTAGGTTTGATGAGGAATGATGTACAAAATAAGCAGAAGGGAGGAAACGAAGCTGTCACCAGTACAGTTCGCAGGAAGAGCCGTACTGGCTGCTTTTTTCTTATTTAGAAGATAGCCATGCGGACTCTAAACATAAGCTAATTATATTACTAATCCTTTAGTTTTTTTATCTCCCACTTCTTTACTTTTCGTTTCCTGCACCGTACTCCATTGTTACAACAATCGTCCTTGGTAGTTGCCTTCACCCATATAAACATGAAAAGAGGGAATAAGAAAAGGACAAGTATGCTGATTAATAACTCCATTATGTTTCCTCCTGATTATTTCTACTTCCTTAAAAGCTTTCAATTTATATATGAGTCATTGCTGCTAACTGTATAAGCCGTATGAGTGATAACTAGTATATGATGAAGGTACCTACGTTTGTTACTGTATATAGATTAAAGTTTGCGGTGCTAGAAGCATCAATTTTACCTTACCGATGTAAAAACAGGAGATATACGTCTCCTGTTTTTTTGTACTTTAAGAAATTATAAATTTCAGCAGTATATTGGGAGATTTTAAGGATAAAGTGCTTTATATCTCTTTTTATATGAATAAAAGACACTTTTTCTATATTTTTACTTACTCAATTTATGAATACTTAGGAAAATAAGACACCTATATCATAATGAAAACGGTTAAAAACCAAGCTGGTTTATAAGAAAATAAGTTATGTAAACGACATCATTGAAACAGGAATTAGGTTAATGGAATTAGCTAAGGTGTTAATTACTATAATCCATTTCTATAAGAATAAATGTTTCCTGATGTTGAAAATTGCCTAGCGTATATTTTCGTTAAAATGTGAATCGATTCCTGAATCTTATCATTTTTTTCGAAAATAACGTAAACGCTTACTGAAGTTCAGATTTGTTAAAGGCATTAAGGGGGTATTTAGTGAAAATGGAAATGAAATGGTGGCAAACTGCAGTGGTGTATCAGGTGTATCCACGCAGCTTTCAAGACAGCGACGGCGATGGTATCGGTGATTTAAAAGGGATTATTCGTCGATTAGATTATTTAGAAAAACTAGGGATTACAGCGATTTGGCTTAGTCCAGTGTACCAATCACCAAATGATGATAATGGCTATGATATTAGTGATTATCAAAATATCATGACGGAATTTGGCACGATGGATGATATGGATGAGCTGATTAAACAGGCTGACCAACGAAACATCAAAATCATTATGGATTTAGTTGTGAATCACACATCTGATGAGCACAAGTGGTTTATTGAATCCCGTAAAAATAAGGACAACCCATATCGTGATTATTACATCTGGCGCGACCCTGTAAACGGCGATGTACCTAATTCTCTGAGATCAACATTCAGTGGTTCAGCCTGGGAGTATGATGAAGAGAGTCGTCAATATTACTTACACCTTTTCAGCAAAAAACAACCAGACCTAAACTGGGAAAATAAAAGAGTCAGACAAGAGGTTTGGGATATGATGAATTTTTGGTTGGAAAAAGGTGTTGGTGGATTTCGGATGGATGTAATTGATTTAATTGGGAAAATTCCAGATGAAGAAGTGACAGGAAATGGGCCGAAATTGCACAATTACTTGCAAGAGATGAACCGGGAAACCTTTGGTAGGTATGATGTTTTAACAGTAGGAGAAACGTGGGGAGCAACTCCAAAGATTGCCAAACTGTATTCTGATCCAAAACGCAATGAGCTATCCATGGTCTTTCAATTCGAACATGTTTGTCTAGACCAACAACAAGGTAAAGAAAAATGGGATCTTAAACCATTAGATGTGAATGAGTTAAAACAAGTTCTTAGTAAGTGGCAAACAGCTTTAGGTGATGAGGGCTGGAATAGTCTGTTTTGGAACAATCATGATTTACCAAGAATTGTATCCCGTTGGGGGAATGATACAACGTATCGTACGGAAAGTGCAAAAATGTTTGCGATTTTACTGCACCTGATGAAGGGAACGCCTTACATCTATCAAGGGGAAGAAATTGGCATGATCAATTGTCCTATCAACGATATTAGTGAGGTCGAAGACATTGAAAGTGTGAACATGTACCACGAGCGTTTGGCAAATGGCTATAAAAAAGAAGAAATTATTGCTTCCATCAACGCTAAAGGGCGCGATAACGCTCGGACACCAATGCAATGGGATGATACAGAAAACGCTGGCTTTACAACAGGAACACCTTGGTTGCATGTGAATCCAAATTATCATGAGCTTAATGTGAAAGCGAACCTAGAAGACCCGAATTCGATCTTTTTCTGTTATCAAACATTAATTCAATTAAGAAAAGAAAATCCAATTGTGGTCTGGGGAGACTTTGAGCTAGTAACGGATGTACCTGAACAAGTCTTTATGTATTTGCGTCATTACGAAGGTCAAACTTGGGCGGTTGTAGCCAACTTTGGAGAAGGGAAGGAATCCTTACAACTACCGCATTTAGGACAAAGTGATGATGTAATTATTAGTAATTATGAAAGATCAGCAGCTGATTTTCATCAATTGGATTTAAAACCATATGAGGCATTCGCTGTGAAACTATGATTTTAATGAAAATCATTTGACAGGGTAGTACAACCGATTCAATCAGGAGGAAACATTCATGAAGAAGAAAATTTTCTCAATAGCCGCTGTTTCGCTCATGTCATTTGGCGTTTTGGCAGGCTGTTCATCAGGTTCTGACTCTGCAGCAGCTACGAAAACAAAAACGGTAGCAACAAAAGAAGAATTAAAGCCTTTTGGGAAATATAAAGAAACCGTTACGTATACCGTTGGGAAGGCTACACCAGGGATTCCTAAATTACCTAAAGGCCAAACCTATGAGGATAATGCTTATACACGTTACTTAAAAGAAACGTTAAATATTCAAAGTGAAGATAAGTTTGAAGCAAAAGATGGGGATGCCTATAAACAGAAGGTTTCTATGGCAGTCGCATCAGGTGATTTACCTGACATTATGGCGGTTGATGCAGCAACATTACGTCAGTTGGTCGATAATGACATGATTGCTGACTTGACAGATATTTATAAATCAAGCACTTCTGATCAAATAAAAGCGATGTATGATTCTTACAACGGACGCGCATTGGAGGCAGCGACATTTGATGGTAAGCTGATGGCCCTGCCCACAACACAAAATGCCAATATCCCAACCATGCTTTGGCTGCGTAAGGACTGGATGGACAAGCTTGGGCTAGAGGCACCTAAGACTGTTGATGATATGGAAAAGATCTTAACAGCATTTATCCAACAAGATCCAGGTGGTAATGGTAAAGGAAATACGGTGGGTTTAACTCTTTCTCCTAGCATTGGCGGGATGTACGGATCACTGTTCCAAGCGGATAATATCCTACAAACTTATAATTCTTTCCCACGTCAATGGATTGAAAAAGATGGAAAAGTTGTTTATGGGTCTACTACAGATGAAACAAAGCAAGCGTTAGGTAAGTTAGCAGATTGGTACAAAAAAGGTCTGATTGATCCACAGTTCGCTGTACGTAAAAGCATTGAAGATTTGATTATAAGCGGTCAAGCTGGTGCGTACTTTGGTCCTTGGTGGACGCCTGACTATCCATTGAATTCTGCAAAACAGAAGAATGCAAATATCGATTGGCAGCCATACATCATCTCTAAAGATGGCAGTGGTACACTCACGGCTTATACACAAAATCCAGTCTCTGAATTCTATGTTGTACGTAAAGACTTTAAACATCCGGAAGTACTGCCTAAAGTAGTAAGCGCATTAAGCGATAAGTTACGGAACGAAGATCGTAATTACCAGCCGGTTGTTGATTTCATAAAAGAAGGCGGTGACCGTGGCGCACCAATCAATCTCATGGTGAACTTTAATGACGCGACGGCACAAATGTACAAGAATATTAATGCAGCCGTTAATGGCGAAAAAGATCCTGCTGCATTATCGCTTGATGACCAATCGTCCTATGAGAAGATTCAAGGCTATTTAAAAGATCCAGCAAAAGCAGATGCCAACCAATGGAGTGCCTATATGTCTAGGATGGTAGCTGGCAAGCTGATGGCTGAAACAAAGATTAATGAAGTAAACCCAGTTTTCTTTGGTCAAACAAAAAGTATGAAGTTGAAATGGGCTAACTTAACGAAATTAGAGGATGAAGCCTTCATGAAGATTGTGACTGGTCAAAAAGATCTAAATTACTTCGACACGTTTGTTGATACATGGAATAAAACAGGCGGTAGTGATATTACTAAAGAAGTGGCTGAAGCGATTAAACAAAAATAATGACTAAAGGGTACAAATGTTAGTTTGTACCCTTGTAAAATTTACTTCTGAAAGAAGGTAGAGGGTGAAATGAAAAAACGTGGAGGGCAGCTGGAGTACCATCTAATGATGGCACCGGGCATGATTTTTTTAGTCATTTTCAGTTTTATACCAATGGTTGGTCTTGTCATGGCGTTCCAGGATTATGTCCCTGCCAAAGGGATGTTAGGCTCTGAATGGGTTGGCCTGGAAAACTTTAAATACATGCTAGAAATCCCGGATAGTATGAAGATACTAAGGAATACAGTTGTTATTGCGGTGGGTAAGATTATTGCGGGAACGATCGTGCCTATTATCTTTGCCTTATTGTTAAATGAGATTCGGCTGAAATGGGCTAAAAAATCCATCCAAACCATCGTCTACTTGCCTAATTTTTTATCTTGGGCAGTCTTGGCAGCGGTATTTGTTAACGTATTTGACTATCATGGACCAGTAAATAATTTCTTACAGGGACTAGGATATGATCCGATTTTATTCTTAGGGAGCAATGAGTGGTTTAGAGAAATCATTGTAGCAACAGATGTTTGGAAAGGTTTTGGATATGGTGCTATCGTGTACTTAGCCGCATTAACAGGGATTGATCCTGGGCTATATGAAGCAGCTTCAATCGATGGCGCGAATCGCTTTAAGAAATTGCTGCATGTTACTTTACCTGGGATTTTGCCAACCATTATGCTGATTTCAGCACTCAATTTGGGGAATATTTTGAATGCTGGTTTTGACCAAATCTTTGCTTTATATAACCCAATTGTGTATGAGACTGCGGATGTGATTGATACGTATGTGTATCGTGTAGGTCTGATCGGACAACAGTATAGTTTTGCAACGGCAATTGGCTTATTGAAATCCGTAGTAAGTTGTGTACTCATTTTATCAGCTAACGAATTATCTAAGAAACTTGCAAACATGCGGATTTTTTAAAAGGAGAGAAAGTTGATGAAATCAAAAATAGTTAGAAGCCCGTTTGCTATTGCATGGGAGAGAAGTTCGAGGAAACCAAAATCATTTGGGAGCCGGTTTGCTGATGTATGTATCTGGGCTGTAATATTGCTAATGACAATCCTATGTGTGTTGCCATTACTTAATATGGTGTCTATCTCTTTTAGTGATAGAGTTGCAGCTCAAGCGAATGAGGTTGGATTGCTGCCCGTTAATTTTAATGTAAATGCTTATGCGGTGTTGTTAGGAGATGCACAGTTTTGGCGTTCATTTCTGGTTTCTGTGGAAAGAGTTGTGTTAGGGACCGCTTTGAACATGATGTTAACGATTCTGATGGCTTATCCATTGTCTAAACATAAACGGGAATTTGGCGCACGCAATATTTATATGAATCTTTTGATTTTTGCAATGCTCTTTTCCGGTGGGATGATCCCCACGTTCTTAGTTGTGAAGAACTTAGGCTTGCTTGATACTATCTGGGCGCTTATTTTACCAGGAGCAGTACCAATCTTTAATGTGATTTTGTTAATGAACTTTTTCAAGAGCATTCCAAGTTCGTTGGAAGAAGCTGCTATTATGGATGGGGCGACAAAATTAAATGTTTTGCTCAAGGTTTATCTGCCGATTTCACTTCCGGCAATGGCAACCATTTCACTGTTTGCCATTGTAGGGCATTGGAATGATTATTTTAGCGGTTTGCTTTATATAAACAAAGCCGCTAACTATCCGCTGCAAACGTATATTCAACAATTGAACATTGACGTTACTAAAATTACAGATGTGTCCCAATTAAAAGCAGTGGCTTCCATTTCAAATCAAACATTGAATGCAGCTAAGATTGTAGTCTCTACTATTCCAGTGCTATTAATCTATCCGTTTTTACAAAAATATTTTACAAGCGGGTTAGTAATCGGATCTGTTAAAGAATAGGGACGAGGACTATTTTATTAAGGGGAAATACAACATGAACTGGTTTACATTTAGTGATCATTTGACTAAGCGGCTCTATATAATTTTAAAATTGACAGGGATTTGGTGGCTGTTTAATGTGCCCTATGCTTTCTTAGGCATGAATCTGTTGGCAGCGCCAGATGTAGTCAGCGTACAAACGATATTCATCATTGGGATGGTCCTATTACCGTTTGTCGCAATTCCGGCAACGGTAGCTACCTTGGCAATTGCAAGAAGGTTCATGAAGGATGACGACGCTTTCCCATTTCTTCAAGTATTCTGGAAGTCTTATAAAAGAGAGTATAGAAAAAGTATGATCTTGGGCTGTCTCAATGCTATGATAGTAGTTGTTTTTTACTTTGCACTACAGTATTATGCGGGGATGTCGTTACTATTAATGATAGTCTTTTATACACTGCTTATCGTCACACCGTTTTTCTTCTTGTTTGTCTATAGTTTTCTTGTGGATCAGGAGCTGCCTTTGAAGGCGTACTTGATCAATACGATATTTCTATTATTAATGCATCCTTTGAATGCCATCCTCGTGATTTTGGCGCTTATGATCACAACTTATATCTTATGGGTGGCATTTTCGCCTTTACTAATCTTTATTTTCCCAGGATTGGCCGCCCTCATTGTGACCTATTTTTATCAAAAGAGTATGGGCGTTGAAATCAAAAAAAGACAACCAGTTCATAACCTTAATGCAAATCGTTCTTAATAGAACATGCACCACAAAAGACGCAGTTGCCGAGCCTCAATAGAATATTGGATCTCGGTAATTGCATATTTAGTGCTGTCTACTTGACAGGGATATGATTTGAATTTGTCCGATGTACAAGTCCCTAATAAAGAACCTTTTGAGTACGAAGTGATTGGTTGTCTAGTGAATCAAGTCGAAGTAATAAATTGAACTTATAAGTAATTATTATGAGGGAATATGCTAGTCCTTAACGGTGTAGAATTGCAAAGCCTTGATGAGACCCCTGCTAGGAGGGAGATAAATGATAAAAAAGAAGTTGTGTATCCTATTGATTATCTCGTTGTTTCTAGCCACTGTAATAGGATGTATAGTCAAGTTCTATGGAACAGACAATAGGCCTAAAGTCGCCGTTGTTTTACAAGATTTAGACTCGCAGTATTGGAATATTGTGAAGGCAGGAGCAGAAAAGGGGTTTCGAGAGTTTGATATAGATGGTAGAGTTGTTGCACCCAGTTTCAAATCAAAAAAAGATGTACAAGAGTATGTGTTAAAAAATGTTCTTAAAGAACATCCTGATGTATTAGTTGTTTCTCCATTACAATCAGCTGCGGTCAAGTCAATCTTACAAAAATTTATCGAGCATAAGATTCCGGTATTACTGGTGGATACAGATATTCCCCTTGAACATAAGACTGCTTATATTGGTACCGATAACTTTGAATTAGGGAGAAAAGCAGGTGAACTATTAGCTTCAGGACTGCAGCCTGGAGATGAAGTGGCCCTTATTGCTGGGGAGGTAATCAGTCCAGTTTCGGGTGACCGGATAAAAGGAGCTACATCTAGCTTAAAGGATGCAGGAATCAAAATTGTAGCCCGAAAAATAGATTTGCCAAACGAGGCTTTGCCGGCTAGAAAAGCTATGGCAACGATTTTAGAGGAGCATCCTGATGTGAAAGGTGTCTTTGCTACAACTGACATTATGGCACTAAATGCTTTAGATGCAATTAAGAAGCAAGGAAATAAAATGCCTGTCATAGGAGCAGATGGGATTATCAAAATGGTTGAGTTAATTGAGGATGGGACGTTAACTGGTACAGTAGCACAAAATCCTTATGATATGGGTTATATAAGTGTTGAAACTGCATTGAAAGTAATAAAGGGAGAAGAAGTTAGAAAAAATATTGATACTGGTGTAGATCTTATCACCAATGATAATGTGAGGCAGAAACTGGATTTTCTGAAAGAATTGTTGAAGTGAAGTCTCGCCATTAATTATGAAAAGCTTTAGAACACTTGAATGAATTGAGGGGCTGGAGTAATATGGAAAACAGTGATTGTAGCTAAAGAAAGGATCAAAAGATGTCTAAAAGATTGTTGCAAAATCGATTTTCTACTAAGGTTGTCATTGCTATTTTTATCGGTATCCTGATTCCCACAACCCTTATCAGTGTTTTCTTTTTTATTTCGTCCTCTAACATCGTTAAAGAAAACGTTCGAGAGTCTTCGATACAAATCGCTCGCCAAGCAGCGGATTCCCTTTCATTTATTTTGTCTGTGGGCAATGATATGTCGGACCTTATTTACAGTAATGAAAAACTGCAAGAAATCGTAAAAATGGACAATGAGGATGGGACTTCTTCAACTGTAAAAGATAAAAATAATGAAGAAATGACTTCCTTTTTAAATTCACAAATTTATTCGAGTTCATTCGTTCGGGTTATATATGTATTAAAAGATGAAGGAACAAGCTGGGGAAGCGGGACGTTTTCTCCCGTGAAATTGGCAAGATACAACCTGCAAGAGCAGAATTGGATACAGAGAGCGGTACAAGCAGACGGTGCGTTAGCTTGGCAAGGATTACAATATGATCTTTTTAGTGGAGCCGGTGAGAATACAGAGCTTGTTCTTCCGGTAACACGTGTGATGAAAGATTTCAGTAATATGAAAACTATCGCTTATATACAAGTGCTCTTAGATGGAAAAGCGATTTTAAACAAAATTGACCAATTGAAGCTTGGAAAAACAGGGCACTTTTTCGTTGTAAATAAACATGGACAAATCATGATTGATGCCAATATGGAACATATTAATAAAACCGTTGAAAACCATGACTTATATAAGCATATTGTCGATGATACTGCCTATGAGTTTGAATTTCAGGAAAAAAATACTACCTATTATGGGGTGAAGCAGCCTCTTGTGAACGGATGGACACTTATTGGAACCGTTCCTATCAAGGAAATTACTGGTAAATTAACAAACATTCAACGTATTACAATTTTTGCATCCATTGTATTTACCATGGTAGCGATTGTAATAGGAGTATTCGCAGTAAATAGAGTGACAAAACCGATAAAGGTATTAACCGAGCAGATGAGGCTTGTTGGACAAGGAAACTTCCAAGTCCAAACTCATATTCATTCCAATGATGAGATCGGTTTAATGAGCAGGCAATTTAATCAAATGATTCATCAAATCGAGCAGCTCATGGAACAAGTAAAAGAAGAACAAAGTCAAAAGACAGAGGCTGAATTGCGGGCGGTTAAACATCGTATTAATCCGCATTTCCTCTTTAATACATTAAGTACAATTCGCTGGTTAGTAAATTTCAAACAAACCGATCGGGCTAATACTGCGTTATCGGCATTAATTCGGTTATTAGAAGCGAGCATGGGGAAAACAGGAACGTTCATTACGGTCAAGGAAGAATTAGATATTATTGAAAAGTTTCTAGCTATTTTGCAAATTCGGTATGACCAAACGTTTCATTTAGAACTGGAGATTGAACCTACAGTGGAGGACCTTCTCATTCCTCGGATGCTGCTGCAGCCAATTGTTGAAAATGCAGTGTTTCATGGCTTAGTCCCAAAAGGAACAGAGGGAACGCTTTGCATTAAGGGCAGCCGTGTAGAAGATGGTGTGAAGATTGAAATTAAGGATAATGGAGTCGGCTTTAAACAGGATATATTAAACCAACTGAATCATAAGGCAGATAAGATGAATTCATTTATCGGAATTGGTTTAAGACATGTATATGACTCAGTTAGACTTTATTTTGCATTAGCATCGAGTGTTACCATCGAAAGTGATTCTAACGGAACAACAGTTACAATTGTTTTAATTAACAAAAATAGAGGTGAGAATCGTGTATAACGTAATAATTGTAGACGATGAGCCAGTTATTCGGTTTGGGCTAAAGGCTTCTGTGAACTGGGACCAAGAAGGGCTCTGCTTATTGGGGGATTTTCCGAATGGAGAAGAAGCCCTCAAAGTAATGGAGCAGCACAAGATCGATATTTTGATTACTGATATCAAAATGCCGGTCATGGATGGCCTTGCCCTAACAAAAAAGGCGTTAGAACGATTTCCAACTCTAAAGGTAGTTCTAGTAAGCAGTTATACTGATTTTGAATATGTACGAGAGGGCTTGAAGCTTGGTGCTGTCGATTATGTGCTAAAGCCGACTTTAGAGCCGGAAGAATTTAGCGGACTTATTCGTAAATGTGTGAAGCTGATCGAAGAAGAGCAAACCGTAGAGGAGAAATTGCAGCTAATCAATCAAGCAGCTTTTTTGAAGGAACAGAAAAGCTTGGAACAAATCATGAAGCGCGTTATTTTACAAGACTTAGAACCGATTAATTTCCAAGAGCAGTTTGCTTGGCTGCAAGGGTCCTTACTCATCATTACAATGCGTTTGAACCGTGCGGAGGAGATAGAAGAGCAGTTTGGTTTCTTGTTTCAAACCATGATTTTAGAAGATATACAGGACCTCTTCTATGAAAATGTTAATCAGGGTATTTGTTTTCCAGTAGCCGAAACTGAAATGCTGTTTCTGATGCAGATAAATGCGGAGCCCTATAAAGTACTTGAAACGTTGAAAACAGAAATTGAACAAGAAACAAATTTAAGTTTTTCCTTTGGATATGAGGTGATTAGTGATGTATCTGTTGTGAAAGAAGGCGTTGAAAAAAGCCGCGTAGCTTGCAATCAACACTTTTTTTATGAATGCCAGCATATTTTTCGTTACCAATCATTTCCCAAAGAAAATGCAATCCCTTTAAGACTAGATGAGTTTCATCAGTTTTTGTTGCCTTATGATGAACGAAGGCTGACGGCGTTCTTACAAAACCGATGTAAAGAATGGGAACTAGGACGGCTTGAACCGTCTGAAATAAAAAAAGAGGCTTGTGAAATAGTAAGTCATCTATTTCTAAAGCAATTAAAATGGGAGCTATTATTTGAAAAATGTGAGCAGTTAAAAAAAGCTGAAACGCTTGTACAGCTACAACAAATCCTTTTTCAACAAATTGCTGAATATGATTACTTAATTCCACAAAACCAAACGTTCTCCCAGGGGGAGAATCAAGTTATAACAAAGGCATTGGAATATATTCATAAGCATTATACAGAAGAGCTCACACTGCAAACGGTGGCTGGCCATATTCATATGAGCCGTAATTATTTTAGTGTGTTATTTAAGCGGCACATTGGTCAAAATTTTATTGATTATGTTATCGATCTCCGAATTAAAAAGGCAAAAGAATTGTTGCGGAACACATCTTTAAAGGTGTATGAAGTCGCTGATCAATCAGGGTTTAAAGATGTAAAATATTTTAGCAAGTTATTTAAAAAGTTAACAGGCATATCACCAGCTGATTTTCGTACTACACAGCGAAATTAATCACTAAGAATTAGCAAACTTCAACATGGAGACAAGGAAACCGGAAGAGAGGGCTTGGATGATGATGAACAGATGGCTACTGATTATTAGCTTAATCGGTATTGTTTTTACTGCAGCTTGTAATAATCAGTCTATTTTAGATAAACATGATGATATCCAAGTTCCTCTACAAGAAAAGCAAGAGATTGTTGTTTGGCACACATACAGTGAAGAGGAAACAAGAATATTTGAAAACGAGATTATTCCTTTGTTTGAAAAAGAATATCCAATGATTGATGTGAAGCCAGTCCGTCAATCCTACACTAAACAACTAAAATCTGCACTTGTAGCAAGAGCCTCTGCCAAAGAACCGCCTGACGTAGTACGAATGGATATAGTATGGCTCCCATACTTCAATAAGTTAGGGCTGCTTTACCCTATTAGTGATTTTGCTGGTTTTGATCAAATCAAGTCATCTTTATTAAATGGACCATTACAGTCGAATTATTTTAACGGTAAATACTATGGATTGCCACTTGATACGAATACAAAGATTGCGATTTACAATAAGGAACTACTTCAGAGAGCCGGTTATACGAAGCCGCCTAACACAATGGATCAGGTATTGGATATTGTCGTGAATCATAACGCTGCAATCAGTATGGCAGGACTTAATGCGTGGGAAAGCTTGCCTTATTTTTATGCATTCGGTGGAAAATTGCTGGATCGTACCTATACAAAGGCAACAGGCTATTTAAATAGTCAAGAAAGTATTCATGCAGTGGAGAAATTACTCAAACTGTATAAAAACTCAACTTCAACAAAAGGGCGTTTAACTATTAACACAGATAGGTGGAATGGCATCATAAATGGGGACAGCTTTATGATTGATGAAGGGCCTTGGTTTTATAGTATTCAATCACCTGAGAAAGTAAAAAAGATTGTTAATACGACCGTCGCTGCTCCGTTCCCGGTTACAAATGGACAAGGATCAGTGTTGGGAGGGGAAAACCTCGTGATTATGAAAGGATCACAACATCCATCAGCTGCTTGGCAATTTGTGAAATGGATGGTGAGTAAAGAACCCCAAGAACTTATGTTGAAGGCAGGATTAATTCCAATAAATAAGGAGATAGATTTTAAAAAATTTATTAGAGATTATCCCTACTATCAGGCGTATATCGATGGAGTAAATAATGCTTTCTTGCGTCCCCCAGTGGCAAAATGGGACGAGATAGAGCAAGTGTATACCAACTATTTTCGACTGATGTTTTCTGGACATATTGGAGTTGCAGAGGGTCTAACAGCGGCAGCGAAAGAAATTGATCAATTACTTGTAGAAGATGAAGGAAGATAAATATGGAGAAAAAAGGGTAGAAAAAAGGGTAGAAAAAAGGTGTGTCTGTTTAGGAATGATAGCAATCTCACTATCAAAATGGGGTTAATGCCCGTTAATAGATGAATAAATTATACCAAAGGAGCGTAGACTATATCATTCATAGTTTACGCTTTCTTACACTTTAAGAAAGAAATTTCTAGCTGAGAGACCATTCGACGTAGTGAGAAATTTTAGAAATGCAGGATAAGTAGGGCTACGCCTCTGTCTTCGCCCAAAGGCAGGGTTCGCCAATCGGCGAGTTTTCTTCATTGAAATAAACGATAATGAAACTCAGGATTCTTAAGAAGCGGGTCAACTTGAAAAGAGAATGCTAAAGTAGGGATGAAATCTGATTAAAAACCAACTATTTAGATATTTACAGAAGTTGGTTGTAAGCGTTATCATAGGAGTAGAACATTTAGAAAAGGAGATACAATTATGGGTATTCATACAAGTAAAATTCCACTCGTACTATACGATTTAAAACGAATTGCTGGGATTGATGCGTATTACAAAAATGGTATCTTCTACTTGGGAACGGGTGAGATTGAATTTAAAAACGGGTTATTTGTCTGTGTAAGCAGGCAGGATAAGTTAGTCGAACTTTGCAGAATCATCAATTTTTACCTATACGAATTAGATACACATCCACAGGGGGCTTAAGGGCTCCCTTTTTTCTTTGCAATGCAGGAAAGTATAAATTGCCAGCTAGAAGTGATTCGACGCAGTCGGAAATGTTGTATACAGTGTAAGTGCAACTACGCCTCCGTCTTCTCCTAACGGCTCGCCAATCGGCGAGTTTTCTTTATACATAGAAGCTGTACAAGCATAAAAAGCTGCTTTCTTCCTTAGTAATTGAAGAGAAATTTAGATAAGTGATACTTATGCTGCATTTCTAAAAGGGAGAATTATCCTCTTAAAAAGTGTTTTATATTCCTCTATCCTTTGTAAAAAAAAACCTTTTTCAACTTTTAATTTTTTCTATTTAAAAACATCACAAAATAAGACACCTTCACCAAAATGATAACGGTTACAAAATGGTTGATTTTATAAGAAAATAGTCATGTACCAGATTCTTAAAGTTTAATTTAGGAATTCTAGAAAGCATTTACGTAGAGAGGCTATAAAATCTTTGAAAATGGTAGAAAGGAAAGAACAATAATGATTTTAAGGAAAGCACTAGATTTAAGTAAAAGTATAGATAATCATCGCTTAGACCTATATGAATTGGTAAAGAAAAAAGGGTTCTCTAATCCTGATGTAATAAAGATGAGCCAGCAATTAGATAAGAAAATTGTAATGTTGCAAAGGATAGTGCATGCAATCAGTTCTTAACAAATGTTTCATTATTAAGTCTAGCAACCTGGCTGAGCCTGTAAGTATCCCTGATGATAGCTTGCCAGAGCTTTACACACCTAACCAAGTTGTTAATATTTGATAGCGTTACAACAGGCTAGTAAATATTAAACATATAATTTATTTAAAAACAAAAATAAAACGATTTAAAGGAGGAAAAGCATGAAGTTTTTTAAACATAAGCGAAAGGCATCTCTTATTGGGTTAGCGGCTTTGAACTTTGCTTTATCGGCACCGGTCACAAACGCTCAAACACAGGAGGCACCTGCCGAATCAACCCAAGCAGCTAGAAAACTGCTGCCTACTGAACCAATTCAAGCACTTTTAGTAGACAAAGCACGCTATAATCCAGGTGAAGAGGTGACCATGTCGTTGCTTTTTGACTCATCACATGAATGGAAAGGGACCCTGAATTTGGAAGTCTACCATTTAAACGAGAAGGTAGCGGAAGGAAAGAAAACTATCCAAGTCAAGAAGGATCTAAAAGGGCTGGAAATCAAGTGGACTCCTCCTTCCACAGACTTTAGCGGGTATCTTGTAAAGGCATCCATTGAAGGTTCCAATCAAACCTTAACTGCGGCTATTGATGTCTCAAGCAACTGGACACGCTTCCCTCGTTATGGATATGCAACAGAATTCCCGAAAGAGTCGGCAGCCGAAAGTGACAAGAAAATGAAGCAACTTACGCAAGAATACTATTTAAACAGCTTTCAGTTTTACGACTGGATGTGGCGCCATGATGTGTCTGTTTATTCCAAAACAGATGACAAGGGAAAACCGATTCTAGATAAAGACGGAAATTTCATTACAGAAAACATTACCTCAGCCACATCGTATTCAGACTTATTGGGGAGAAAACTCTACCCATTAGCAGTAAAACAACAAGTTCAGGCCGCTCAGAAATATAATGCAGCAGCAATGGCCTACCAAATGAACTACGCGGCTAGAGAAAACTATGAGGATTTTGGAGTGAAAAAAGAATGGGGACTGTATCGAAAGAATGCCCAATTCCCAAATCCTAAACCCGTCGACCAGGAAGGATTTTTCTTTGACTGGGTGAATACAGGGCTGTATCTTCAGGATCCAGGTAATCTAGAATGGCAAGCTTATATTAATAAAGAGTTCGTTAGAAGTGTAAATGAATTTGGCTTTGACGGAATTCATTTAGATCAATGGGGCGCGCATGATAATGATTACTTATACGATTACAATGGGGAGAAACGTTATTTTTCTAAGGACTATGATTCTCTAATCAATTCTGTAAAAGATTCCTTAGTAAACAATGATGATAAGAAAAGCTTTGTGACCTTTAATATGGTTGGAGGAAATGAAGGATATAGGGATGTCCCTGTTCCATCTACGAAAACAGATTTCGACTATAGTGAAATTTGGCAGGACAAAGACAATTATCGCGATCTACTAAAAGTCGTAGAAGAAACTCGGGCGACAAATGGCGGAAAAGCAGTTGTAATTGCTGGTTATATGAATTACAAGCAGGCTACTGGAGACCACTACGAGGTTGCAGATGTGAAAGACGTTCCCAGATTAGAACAGTCTGCCTCAAGCATCCAAAAGGTTTCTGGATGGGTAGGGGACTTTGGCAAGCAAGATGAAGATCAAATTATCTGGACAGTTGATGCACCTGAGGCTGGAACATACAATGTTTCTCTTAAATATGGACACAATAATCAAAGTAGCCCTGAAGGAAAATTAACAGTTAATAATCAAGTCGCAGTGAATACGATACCTTTTGATGAAAAGACAGGATGGGGAAATCCTGTTGCAGTAAAAACTGTATCAGTAGAGTTGGTAAAAGGGAAAAATGAAATTAAGCTTCAATTAAATACGAATGATTTATGGTTAAACGTAGATAGCTTAGTCCTTCAAAAAGACTCATTTGAAAAAGAATATGAGGCTGAAGATGCTGAACTTATCAGTTGTAAGGTAGATAAATATGGACATGTGTATAACTTTGAAGTGGATGGAGACTTCATCGAGTTTACCACCAAGGTAGAAAAAGATGGATCTTATCCGATTAGCTTCGGATACAGTGTAGAACAAGTGGCTGTAAATCGTCATTTGTACGTGAATGGTGAACTCATAAGTAATGCGGTTAAATTTGGTCCTACAGGCAGTTGGGAAACGTTTCAAAACTCTCAAGATATGGAAGTGCCATTAAAAGCAGGAGAAAATAAAGTTGTCTTAAAAGTAGAAGGTGCAACTGATGTAGGTGCAAAGGTCGATTATATGACAGTCGGAGATACACGATACCAAGCCGAAAAGGCAAATATAGGCTGGGAACCAACGAAACAACCTATAGTAGAAAAGTCGAAGGATGGAATTATCAACTTTAAGCAACAGGGAGACTTTGTATCCTTCAATATCGATTCAGCTCAGTCCCAAGAGACACCGATTACCATTTATTATAAAAATACTGGTCAAGAGACAAAACGAAGCCTATTTGTGAATGGTAAAAAAGCTGGAACGGTTACTCTCCCTCAGACAACTGGGGATGCTTGGGGCAAAGCAAAGGCACAAATCTATCTGTATCAAGGGAAAAATGAGATTCAAGTAAAGATGGAAGATGAAACAGCTGCAACAGGAATAGAACTAGATAAATTTGAAGTGGACAGCACAGTGAGAAAAGCCGAGCAAACAGAGGTAGGATGGAGTCCAGTAGTAACAAAAACAAGCCAAGTTACAATAGCCCCTGGTTATACAAATAATTTTGGAAATGCAGGGCAACGCGTTATTTTCACTGTTAATAATCAAAAAGAGACGGATACACTTCGATTTAAATACAGATCCGGTAATAATCCAAAAGTAAACATTTATGTGGATGGAAAGTTAATTCCGGCAAACAACGCATATGTGGATGGAAAAACAGTTTCTGAAAATATATTTGCAAGTACACCAGGTGGTTGGGATGGTGCGATGGTCGAAAAGTCAATCAAAGCAACCGTACCTGCTGGTCAGCATGAAGTTGTATTTGAACTAGCTTCGAATGGCGAGTATATCAATTTAGATAGCTTGCTTGTTGGTGATGAAGAATATCAAGTCGAAGAAGCTGCATTTGCCCCTGAAGGTCATGGAATCACAACGACTGTAGGTCATGTGTATGACTTTAAAGACGAAGGAGATTTCTTAACATTTGAAGTTGATGCTCCGCAAGCAGGAAACTATGACTTGATATGGAGATACAATAATGACTCCGGCTCGCATCGAACCGCCAATCGCGCTGTGTATGTAAATGAGAAGAAAATCGAAAGCATTGGCTTCCCTTATAGCAACGAGTGGAAAGACACTACAATGGCTGGAGTTCCTTTACAACAAGGGAAAAACAAAATATCCATTAAAGTCGAAAACGTTGATGATGATGGGGTGAAGCTTGATTATCTACAATTAGGAAGTAAAAAATACCATGCTGAATCGGCAACTGTCCTTCCGCCAATGCACATCTCTAAAGGTACATTAATAAATTTTGGTCATATAGGAGACGAAGTAGGCTTTGATGTAAATGTAGCGGAAAAGGGAGAGACTAGCTTTATCTTCACATACTCTAATGCAGGAACGGATACAGCTCGTACTATTTACATTGATGGAAAACCTGTATTAGATGATAAAGGAAATCCGTATGTTGTTACATTTAAAAGTACAGGAAATGTGGATTCTTACAGCGAAGATGGCTACATTGTACTGCCAAATTTAATAGCCGGAAAACATAAAGTAACATTGAAGCAGGAGGCAGGCCAAAAAGGAACCATTCAATTGCGCCGGATGACAGTCGGATTGTTTGATGAGCCGTCTGTACGCTTAATGGATGCAGGCTTAGCAGCCATGGGTGCTACTCATATTGAAATTGGTACAGCAGAAAAGTTCGAAGAAGGCCCTAACATGCTAGCTCATGAATATTACCCAAATCGCAGTAAAAAAATGACGAGCTCTCTTAAAGAGTCAATGAAAGATTACTATAAGTTCTTTGCGGCCTATGAAAACATCCTGTTTGACAGCAAGAAAGTAGATCAAGCTGTTACAGTAACGAACAATGGACTACCACTGCAAGTAAGTAAAGATGGAGCAAGCAACACAATTTGGTCAATCACGCGAAGCTACAAAAATAGGAATGGACTTGCAGGTTACGATGCAATTCATCTCATCAATCTACTTAATAATGATGCAAACTGGAGAAATGCAGCAGCTAAGCCAATGAAATATCCAGAATTAACTGTAAGATATCCAGTAGGAAAGAATGCACAGGAATTACCTAATCTGAAGGTTTATACAGCAAGCCCTGATCATGACAATGGAGAGTTAAGAGAAATTCCATACAAGTGGGACAATACAGATGTAGTCATCACGCTTCCTAGTTTAGAATATTGGGAAATGCTTATAATTGATCGTGATGGGCTGCAAGGCAATAAAGTTTCTAAAATAAAATGGTAAGTCCTAAGATGGATTAGACTATTGGCGAGCTCCCTGTGATTTTACGGAGAGGACCTTGCACTGTAAGAAAGTATAAATTTCCAGCTAGAGGTGAATTTGACGTAGTCGAAAATTTCAGGAATACAGTATAAGTAGGGCTACGCCGCTGTCTTCGCTGGGGAGCAGAGCTCGCCAATCTGCAAGTTTTCTTTATGCAACCTATGCAATATTACAATGAATATTTGCTATAATAAGAGGAGGTATCAATTGACTGGAGGAATATATATATGGCTATTAAAGCAATTTTTTTCGATTTAGACGACACGTTGCATGATCATCAAAAGCCGTTTACTGATTCATTGCATAAAATGTTCCCGGAGCATGCGGAAATTCTCGCTCCAGAAGATACATATAAGAAATTTAGATATTTTAGCGATTTACTGTGGGAAGATTATTGCCAAAATCGGTTAACCTTGGAAGAGCTTCGTGTGCAAAGAATGGTATTAGCGTTAAAAGAATATGAAATTAGCATCTCTAACGAGGTTGCTCAGCAATTCCAACTTCAATACGAGGCTGCTTTGAACGCCATTGAGCTATTTCCAGAGGTACCTGAATTATTGACAACACTTTCCAATCAAGGGTTTGAGCTTGGCATTATTACAAATGGACCTACTGCACATCAAAGGAATAAAATGAAATGCCTTGGTATTACTCAATATATTCCAGAGCATCGTATATTTGTATCTGATGCGGTAGGACATGCAAAGCCAGATCCACGAATTTTCCATGAAGCTGCGAAAACGGTAGACTGTGCTCCAGAGCATATCCTTTATATTGGAGACTCTTGGACAAATGATATTGTAGGATCTTCTAAGGCGGGTTGGCAGTCCATTTGGTATAATCACCGAAAAAGACAACCGGATACCGAGCATACACCGTTAGCAGAAATTGAGCAGCTGTTATCTATATTGGAAATAGTTAAACAAGGCTAGTTCGTGCTAGTTCTTGATCTGTAATTAAAATGGCTGCTTGATATAAGCATGTCGACAAGCCCTTGTGAAATCACAAGGGCTTGTTGCGATTGATTGCTGATAATAGATTAGCAGGGTGTTAATAGAGAATTCTATAATTGTTATGTAGAGTAACCGCACCGGAAAACGACTCTTATAGAAGCAGTTACGTCCCCTTCACAATCGTTATAAATAAACAATGATATGTAGCTCTTATACCCTTTTCGTCCCGATAATGAGTTTCATAGAGACTCATTAATTCCCGCAGAAAGGAAGGCCGTTGGCAGGAGTGCTCCTGATTGCTATTATTTGCTCCAATCTTTTGAATCGAGTTGAAAAAAGCGCGTGTTGACGGAAAATACTCTAATTCAAGCTGTTCTGTTTTGATTATCTCAAATGAACATGAATTTGCAGAATTGAGCACCTGCTTACAAAGCGTATCTAGCTCCTCAAGAGAATAAAATGATTGCCCTGGTGAACTGCTTAGTTGAAGCCCCAGCTTTTCTTTTGCCTGCTCATAAGCAGCATGCAGCTCTTGAAAGGTTTTGGCTCCAAATGTGGAAAATGCAAATATTCCATCAGGCTTTAATAATGTAAATAATCGCTGGATCACTCTGCTAGGATGATTCAGCCATTGAAATGTTGCGTTTGAAAGAATAAGATCATAGCTGCCAGTAAGAACGATTTCCTCAATATCACCGCATAAAAAGGTAACACGTTCCTCTTGGATCCGTTCTTGTGCCACGTCAATCATTCCGGGTGCCAGATCAATCGCAAGAATTCGAGCCTTCGGAAATGCCTTGCATAATAACTGTGTCAAGCAACCCGAACCGCAGCCAATCTCAAGAATATTTATCTGTTGTTCTACTAAGTGTTGAGGGAGTGAATCTGTTAGCTGCTTTGCCATCGTTTTTTGAACATGTGCATAGTCATCATATGTTTTTGCATGCTTGCTAAATCGCTTTTTTAAAAGCTGTTTATTAATCATTTCTCTTCCATCCTTTGCACAAATTTTTTGATTAATCGCATGCATTCATCTGGTTTTGTGAAAAAGGGGATATGGCCTGTTTCGCTCACCATAGAAAAGTGGGCTTTTTCTCCAAGCTGTTCGTTTATAAAAGAAGAAGCCGTAAGCGGACAGATTGTATCTTCTGTTCCATGAATCAATAGGCATGGAGTTTCAATCTTATTAAGGAGCGATCTATAGTCTGTTTCTAATAAATAGTCTAGACCTACCATAAGAGATAACATGTCATCCCCTTGAAATTCTCGTTGCACTAGGTCTACAAACTGATGATGCTGTCCTTTGTCTTGTTCGGGCTGAGAGAACATAGCTTCATAAAAAAGAGTAAGTGTTTTGTCTTTATCCTCTTGTAATTGTTTTTTCATCCGCTTCACAACGCGTGGCTGCCAGCCTGAAGGATATTGTTCACAGCTTGTAAAACGACTTGTTCCGCTAAAGAGGATAAGACCTTTTATACGTTCCGGATACAGGCTTGCAACTTTAAGAGCTGTCAGTGTACCTAATGACCAACCGAGTAAAAAAATAGGTGTATGAATCGAGGTAATCTCTTGTATCACCCGCTCCTCAAAGTCGATAGGAGCTTTTATATGCCTCCATTCCACGAATGAAAGATCAAATATGTTAGAGAGCGATTCAATACATGGCTGAAATACTTCCCTTTCCATTCCCCAGCCGGGAAGCATTACTAAATGCGATTGTTTCATCTCACAACCCCTTTTGTTAACTGATTTTTATTTAAGGTTAACATTTTCTTTATCTAACCATGACTTTGTGAAACTGTCAATACAAGGAATCGTAAGAGGGATAAAAAGCTTTAGAATAAGCCTGCTAGTTTTATCTAGGGGCTATGAAAAGGCAACTAAGGTACTTCTATAAAATATAACAGGCAGTCTCCAAAAGGTTGTTTTAGCTGTTCATTAGAAACCTTAATACACGATGGAATCTTATAAAGGAGTTGTTTAGATATTATCCTGTATAATGATTAATGAACTTGAAAAAGTGATAGCTTACAATAGGTAAAGGAAGATATTAAGGAGGAGTTTATTATGAGGTTCCTACATATTGTGAAAAATGAAGAATTAAGATTAGCTATTTTCACTGAGCAGGGCGTTCTTGATTTGGCTGAGGCTGGTGAGGCATTTAATTTCTCCCTTCCACAAACCTTAAAACAAGTCATTATACAGGGTGAAGAAGGTTTAGCTAAAATTGAAGACATTACAAACAAAGCCATGAGCCAAAGAAAGGAGCTTTTTAGACAAGAGGAAAGCATTACCTTTGGTCCAAGTGTTGATAACCCGGAGAAAATTATTTGTATTGGTTTAAACTATATAAGCCATGCTGAGGAATCAAACATGAAAGTGCCGACAGAACCCATCGTATTTAGTAAGTTTAGCAACGCTCTTTCAGCGCATCAACAAATCGTAGAATTACCAAGTAATGCAGAAAAATATGATTATGAAGCAGAATTAGTTGTCATTATTGGGAAGGAAGCACGAAATATTACAGAAGAGGAAGCGCCAAATTATATTTTTGGCTATACGATAGGAAACGATTTATCGGCAAGGGACTTACAGTTTAAAACAGGTCAGTGGTTAATAGGGAAAACATTAGATGGATTTGCCCCAGTCGGTCCATATACTGTGCCAAGTAAGTTTATCGGTAATCCGCATAACCTCGATATTGAGTGCCGGGTAAATGGACAAGTACGTCAAAAAGCAAATACAAAGGATATGATTTTCAATTGTTATAAAATCATTAGTTATCTGTCAGAGTATATGACATTAAAACCCGGAGATGTAATTTTTACAGGCACCCCGGAAGGCGTAATCCTCGGGTATCCAGAAGGGGAGCAAGCTTGGCTGGCTTCACAGGACGAGGTCACCATATCAATAGACAAGCTGGGGACATTACGAAATACATTAAGTTAAACCTCTAACATTAAACCATATAAGACTACATAGATTGAGGATGTCCCAAAAGAGTAGCGCTATGAGCTACTCCTTTGGGACATCCTCTGATATTTTAATCAGCTTCACCAATAACAAGGAATCTTTCATATGAATAACAATTCAAGTTCACTTACTTGTTTCCTTCCGAACAATCGGAGCTACCTCCGTAGCTAATAACTCAATGCCCTCAGCTACTTTCTTAAACGGTATACCGCCTATGTCGATCTGCGCCATAAAACGTTGATGCCCAAATAGCTCGTATTGGCGAAGAATTTTCTCGATAATCTGTTGCGGGCTTCCCACGAACAAAGCGGTATCAGGAGTTGTCATTTCGTCAAAATCTGCTCTTGATATTGTACCGACCATCCCTCGCTGGCGGTTAACGTATGACCAGTAATTTGAATAATAAGGATAGAATTCGTCTTTGGCTTGTTGGGTTGTTTTTGAGATATACCCATGTCCTGTTATGCCTACCTTGAGACTTTCCAGAATATGTCCGGTTTCAGTACCAACTTTGCGGTATAAATCAACTAATGGCTTAAATCTGGCCGGGTCACCGCTAAGAATTGCTATAGCCATCCCAACACCTAATCTGCCGGCGCGAGTCGCACTTTCCGGTGATCCCCCAACGCCAACCCATATTGGTAACTGCTTCTGTAAAGGCCGAGGTGCAATTTCAGCATTGCTCAATGATGAACGAAAGTGCCCTTCCCATGAAATTCTCTCGTTTTCATTAAGCTTTAAAAATAAATCGATGTTTTCTGAAAATAAGGCGTCATAGTCATTTGTGTCAAATCCGAAAAGAGGGAACGATTCCACGAACGCTCCTCGGCCAGCGATTATTTCCGCACGTCCATCCGAAAGTAAATCTAATGTAGCGAAGTCCTCAAACAAGCGAACAGGGTCAACAGTACTTAACACTGTGGTTGCACTTGTCAACTTGATGTGTTTGGTTTTTTGAGCAATGGCTGCCAACATAACCGGAGTAGCTGATACTGCATAGTCTAACCGATGGTGCTCACCAACCCCAAAAATATCAAGTCCGGCCTCGTCAGCAAGTTTTGCTGCCTCAATTATCTCCTTAATTCTTTGCCGAGCACTAATTGTTGCACCAGTATAAGGGTCTGGACATATATCTCCAAGCGTATAAAGACCAATTTCTATTCCTGAATTTGTAAATCGCTCTTCTTGTCGCATTGCTGCATTTTCCTCCAGTTAAGACTATAAAAACATCATTAAAGAGGATGACTCCAAAGGTCCAAAGGTGACCAACGGAGTCATCTTGTTTACACTAAAATTCCAGCTAGAAATGAATTCGACGTAGCAGCAAGTTTTAGGAATAAAATATAGGTACAACTACGTCTCTATCTTCGCTAATCGGCAAGTTGCCTTTAATTTTTAGCGTTTGCGATAAGTTCTTTAAGCTCTGGCGTAAATCCCTTTACCGCTTGGTTTCCAATTACCGTTACAGGCACACCCATAAATCCAAACTTCTCTACTTCCTTTTGATATTCTACGCTTGCCATTACATCTCTTACCTCAAAAGCTATGCCTTCTTCTTCTAACATTTGTTTCACATAATTGCACTCTACACAACCAGCTGTTGAATAGACAATCACCTGCTTGCTCATTCGCCGACAGCCTCCTTTAACGCTTCTTTTGTAATTTTCCAGTGAGAGGTATTCCAACGAACTTGCCCATCCTCAAGTAAAAAGACTTGTGGAGATTCATGCTTAATTCCAAACTGTTCAGCAATTTGATTAGAAACAGGACGGTCTTCAATAACTAATACAATTGCGGCAGATGTATTCGTATCCTTAACAAAAGCTTGAAATTCTTCATGCGCTTGAGCACTGATGGGGCAAGTTGTACTATGTTTAAAAAGCAAATGCTTTCCTGATTGTTGTACAAATTGATTCATTTCATCGATGCTTGTTAATTTTTTAATTTCCATTTTAATACCCCTATCCTAATTATTTTCATTTTTATTATAACAGTTTTTTCAATTTTTGAATGGAATGGTGTACGCGATATGATATCCCAGATAACTTTTGTAGCAATACTTTGTGTAAGTGATTCTGTTTATTTTCCGAAAATTACACTCGTAAAAGAATACGATTCCCAGACGGATCTAATGTAACAAAGGAACCATTCTCTTCTTTGACAGTTGCACCAATGCTCTGTAAGCGAGCAATAACATTATTTCTTGTTTCCTCATCCGACAGCAGTAAAGTAAATGATTCGAGTCCGACACTGTGAGCTGGTGGGGGAGGTGCCCCTACACCGTTCCATGTATTTAATCCAATATGGTGATGATATTTACCGGTAGAAATGAAAAGTGCTTGATTCCCATAGCGGTTCACCACTTCAAATCCGAGTCCCTGAATATAAAATTCTTCAGTCTTTTTTAGCTCAGATACATGTAAATGGATATGTCCCATGATAGTGCCAGCAGGAAGAGTAGTCCAAGACTCTCCTTGCCCCTCCGCAAGAAGGCTCTCTGCATCCACTGGTTCGGTTGCCATTACTACTTCACCGTTTTTCCAATTCCACCCGGAAGAATTACGGTCTGCATAAATTTCAATTCCATTTCCATCAGGGTCAGCTAAATAAAGAGCCTCGCTTACAAGATGGTCTGATGCGCCTTGTAAGGGATAGCCGACTTGGATAAAATGCGTTAATATTCTTCCTAAATCAGCACGATTAGGCAGTAAAAGGGCAAAGTGATACAGTCCCGTAGTTCTTCCATGCTTAGGAACAACGTTTTCTGGCTGTTCAAGTGATAACAAAGTAGTTTTGCCATCGGCAGTTAGCTTAGCTGTTCGTTCCGTTTGTTCCAATACCTTAAAACCGATTACTTGCTGGTAAAATGCTAGTGCACGATCCAAGTGTTGTACCTTTAGGTTTACCTGCCCTACAAACGTATTCGGTGCATGATGAAAATTCATTTTAAATCGCTCCTTTTGATTTAAGCATCCTTTGAACGGAACAGTAGATTATCTAAAGCTAAAAAGGACTTGTTTATTGCAGCAAGGTAGAGTGAGATTACCAATAAAGCCAAGTCAAGTTCGTAGCCAGCCATTTGACCATTTCCCAGAAATCCAGCAGCTAGTTTTACTTTTACTGTCGCAACAGCTAGGATCAGTACGAATAAAATGGAAACAAGTCTTATTCCAATTCCCAAAACCAAAGCAATACCGCCAACTAATTCAATCAAAGCTACTACATAAGCGCTGAATCCCGGAAAACCTAAACTTTCGAAAAATCCAGCCGTATTTGCAATGCCACCCTGAAATTTTGCTAATCCATGTACAAAGAATGTGATGCCTAAAAATACTCTCAAAATTGTTGCACCGATTTCATTACTTCTTATCATTTCTCTAACACTCCTCTTTCATAATTATTTTGCTCGTAATGACAACAAACTGTAATTCGATACTTAACTTTTCAGTTAGTTACTTTATGTAAGTTATTATATTTTTGTAACTAATTTATGTCAAGTAACTTATCTAAAGAGAAGAGTTTATTTATGAACTGAAAACCTTATGTTCCGACTCTTTGGAGTTCTACATGTTTAAGTAACCCTAGAGATTTGTCTTAATGAAGATAAGTATATTTTTAAATTATTTTACTCAAGATAAATCAAAGAAAATTATGTCTTGAATCTAGAGGATCCTATAGGAATGGGGTGATTTAATGCAATTGCAACAACTTATGAAGTACCAAGGTGAATGGTATGTTTGGCTGCTAGTGATTACTTCAATACTAATCGTGCTGCTTATGCCCAAAAAAAATTTAACATGGATAGGAGTATTTATTACTTTAGGGGTGGCCGGACATTTGACTTGGATTGCTGATTCTATTGCGGGCTCTGTATTTGATACATTTGATCTGGCAAAGAGCAATACTACAGAGCTTAGCGATTCTTTTTTACTTAGCTTTGTTCCTGCCTGTATAGCTGTTATTTATGTTAATTTTTATAGCTCCCGGGCAAGATGGACTTTTGCATTTATTTTTACATTATTGTCTTCTTTCTTAGAATTAGGATTGGTCACATCTGGGTACATGAGAAATAAAGGCTGGGAAACATGGTATGGGTTACCTGTTTACTTTATAGCCTATAGATTCTTCTTTCCGTGGTTTTTGAAAATAATTTCAAAGGATTTAGTTAAAATATCTTCTTGAACTATTTGCCCGCTTCCGAGAACAAATTCTATGTAAACAAGCAGCCCAAAACAGGCTTGTTTTTGTTTCTTTACACTTTAAGAAATTATAAATTTCTAGCTGGGAGATCATTCGACGTAGCGAGAAATTTTAGGAATAAAGTATAAGGGCAACTACGCCTCTGTCTTCGCCCAAGAGCAGGGCTCGCCAATCAGCGTAGATTTTAGCTTCTATACAGTCCTCAAACATTTCTGTATGAAAAAGTTATATATCTAACAAAAAGACAGTAAATATTTAAAAAAGAAAATAACTTAAAGCGTGGTGAGCATGCTGGAAATTATAATCGCTCAAAAAAATGATACATTAAGAACGCTGGCCGATCAGTATCATATAGAGCTTCAAGCATTGTTAGATGCTAATTCCCACATTGAATTTCCAGACCAAGAAATCACTGATATGGAAGTGCGGATTCCTGTACAGCTAACATCTCCTCAAACACCCCCAGTATGTTATCCGGAAATGCCTGCTTCATATTTAGATCATTGGATTCCCCTTACTCCTCTTGAAAAAATGGCAGCAGAGGAGTACGACGCTCTGGTAGTAGGGAGCGGAGCTGGGGGAAGTGCTGCTCTGTATCGTTTATGTGAACAGTGGCAGAATAAAGGAAAAAAAGTTGGAATGATCGAAGCAGGAGGGCTATTATTACCAACGCATGCACAAAATGTTCCTACCTTAGAAGTAGAACGCTTTCAACAATATTTTTTAAGCCCTAATATCTCTACACCCATAGGTTGGGAGCTTCCCGAATTCCCTGGGGCAAGACTTGTATTTGCATTAGGAGGAAGAACGCTATTTTGGTCAGCAGTTTGTCCAAGAATGAATGAAGCAGAATTTAAGGATTGGCCAATTTCTTTTGAGGATTTGCTTGAATACTATAATAAAGCTGAGGAAGTTTTAAAGGTTACTCAGGAGTTTACAGAGGATTCCTTGCTAACTGAGATTATCATTGATCGTCTTCACAAAAGTGGGTTCCCACAGGCTATGCATGTTCCGATTGCAACAGATGTTTCACAAGCAAAATTCGGAAAAGTTCATTCGGATGTTTTTTTTAGCTCCATCTCATTCTTGGCGAAATCCCTCAATATACATCCCTTTGATTTATCGATCTATTCCCGCGCTGTTCAGGTTATTGTTGAAAATAACAGAGTGACAGGAGTAAAGGTGTTAACCTGGGGCGGGAAAGCCTATATCATACGGGCGAAAAATGTTATTTTATCAACTAGTGCCCTTGAAACTCCTAGAATTCTACTGAATTCAGGAATAGAGGGGAAAGCGATTGGTCATTACTTAGTAAACCATTCCTTCTTAGAGGTAAATGGAGAGTTAAACCGTTTCGAGTTTCCGGAAAATTTAGGGAATCTCGGCATTCTAGTCCCACAAACTGCAGAAGTTCCTTATCAGCTTCAAATGTATGGAAGAGGGGGATCCTTCTTTTATCACGAAAGACAAGTGCCATTGCGTGAAAAAATACCTGTTTATTTACAAGGCTTTGGTAGGGTTGAATCCCGTTATGAAAATAAGGTAACCTTGCATCCTATGAAACGTGATATTTTTGGAATACCAAAAATACATGTTAATTTTTCCTACAGCCAAAAGGATCTTGAATTAATTAACTATATTCAAGAAAAAATGAAGCAAGCGTTACAAGGCATGAGAGTGAGTATCCAACCAGGAACGGAGATTTGTCTACGCCCTCCAGGACTTGATTATCATGAAATGGGTACCTGTCGAATGGGAGAGGACCCTGAAACATCGGTTACAAATAAGTACGGACAGGTGCATAATATTTCAGGTCTATTTGTCGCAGATAATAGTGTATTGCCTCATAGCGGTGCTGCCAACCCAACACTTACCACAATTGCCTTAGCTTTTCATACTGCAGATTATATTACCCGCAAATAGAAGTTTATAAAAGCGTAAGTAAAGAATGATAATGTTTTCTGTGTATAGAGACATTGAGAGTGGGAGAATTAAAAATATGTAACATACCATCTTTCAAAGATGGTTTTTTTACGCTTTAGATATACATTTCTATACAAAAGCGGATTCGATGCAATCAGAAAATTTTCGCGACAAGGTATGAATGCAACTATACCGGTGGTTTTGACTTATATCATAAAAGTCTAGTTCATATAGGAATAAGAAGTAAAAATCTGTATAAATTAACATATGGTGATGTGTTCAAGGCGCTAGTTCGGTGTGTAGAATAACGGTAAGAATCAGAGCTGTGCCTTGCAAGTCAATTCGGAAAATGGACAAGTATAATTAGGAGGATAAGTATATGGCAATTCTAGAGGATGCAGTTCAGCGAATCAAAATATTGGAATGCCCAACCGGAGACTTGGAACAACGAGTGAAGGGAATATTAGAGGAGTATGGAGTAGCAAACGGAGATAAATTGATGGTAAGTCGCGATAAAAGATTTGATCAAAACGAGGCACAGGCATATAGCGCTACAATTTTAGGAGATCAGGAGCAGTCGCAGTCCATTGTCATTTTAGCCAAATCAGGACTTGATGATTATGTAGCCCAGGTTGTAGATGCTTATATAAAATAAAGAAAACTCGCCGATTGGCGAGCCCGGCTCTTGGGCAAAGACAGAGGCGTAGTTGCACTTACACTTTGTTCTTAAAATGTAAAAATAGAATGTAAGCTGTATCATTTTATGTCCACAATGTCTTTAATCAGCTAATCCTCATCTAACTTCAAATAGTACTGTCCGTCCCGCAAAGCATATAAAACAAATCCTTGAAAAGAAATTTTTTTCTTTCTGGTCTCTGTAAAACGCTAGGCTACAAAGGTAACCTAGCGTTTTTTATCGCACTGTAGGAAAGTATAGGACTACATTTGATTTCATTAAAATAAAAATTTTTTTCTTAAATGTATTGATTAAAAAAATTTTTTTCTTTATAATCAACTCAAGAAATGAAAGTGGTTACAAGAAAACGCTTCATAGAATTAAAGGAGGATTCATCATGTTATTACTCATCGTCTTAGCAGCGATTGTTGCTCTTTTGCTGCTTATTACTTGGGCAAAGCTCAATCCATTTGTTGCTCTTATTATTACTGCTATTGGTGTAGGTCTTGCCACAGGCATGCCGCTTATATCACCTGATCCAACAAAGGTTCCTGGTATTATCGATTCTCTTAAAGCAGGTATGGGAAATACGCTAGGATTCCTCGCTATTGTTCTTGCACTTGGAACAATGCTTGGAAAGATGATGGCAGAGTCCGGCGGGGCTGAGCGTATTGCACAAACATTGATTGCTCGCTTTGGACAAAAGAACGTTCATTGGGCGATGATGTTTGTAGCATTTATCGTTGGTATACCTGTATTTTTCCAAGTAGGCTTTGTTCTTTTAGTTCCATTAGTATTTACAATTGCACGTCAAACAGGAGTTTCATTAGTAACGATAGGGGTTCCGTTAGTAGCAGGTCTTTCAGTAGTTCATGGACTTGTGCCGCCACACCCGGCTGCAATGGCTGCAGTAGGCATTTTTAAAGCTGATGTAGGTTTAACAATCTTGTACTCTATTATTGTAGGTCTTCCAACTGCAATTCTTGCAGGTCCGCTTTACGGAAAATGGATCGGAAAACGCATTCATAAAGAAATCCCAAAAGAAATCGGTGAACAGCTTACAGAGCATAAAGAAGCAAAGGAACTTCCAGGCTTTTTCAATACAGTATTTACAGTTCTCGTACCGGTTATTTTAATGTTAGCTGCTTCTATCGCTGAATTATCCTTGGCAAAGGATAGCGCAGCATTTAAAGTATTTAAATTTTTAGGAGACCCAGTTGTTGCTCTTTTAATTGCAACCGTTTACTCTTTCTTTAGCTTAGGGTTCTTCCGTGGCTTAAACCGTGATACTGTTTTAAAATTTACGAACGACTGCTTAGCTCCAACAGCTACTATTCTTTTAGTTATCGGAGCGGGTGGAGCATTTAACAAAGTGTTACTGGATTCAGGGATTGGCCAATATATCGCTGAGTTAGCACAACAATCACATGTTTCACCAATTGTATTAGGCTGGGGTATTGCTGCAATGATTCGTGTGGCAACAGGTTCTGCAACTGTTTCGATGATGACGGCAGCTGGTATCGTTTCTCCTATTGCAGCTGCGATGCCTGGTACAAACCTAGAGCTTCTTGTGTTAGCGACAGGTGCAGGATCACTTATTCTTTCTCATGTAAATGACTCTGGATTCTGGATGATCAAAGAATATTTTGGAATGACTGTAAAAGAAACATTGCTAACATGGACAGCTTTAGAAACAATTATATCTGTAGCAGCATTTATATTTATTCTAGTACTTAATGTATTTGTCTAATGAATCAGAAAAGGTGAGCTCCTTTTATAGAAGAGCTCACCTTTTCTGATTGCATCAATAGCTTAGGGAAGGGAGAGGCGTTTTGCTTTACAAATTATTACTATTATATTCTGGTTTCTGAAATAGCATTTCGTATTCTCTCGAGTGATTTTTTGGCATTCTCTTTATTTAAAATCGCGATGTTTATATATAGGGCATCGATTAGGCATAGTTGGCCAATTCGTGAAGCTAATGCTTCGGATCGATACTCCGTTTCCTCCGAGGTTGTATACAGGGCAACATCTACATTTTGACTGATTGGAGATTTTGGAAAACTTGTAATTCCAATTGTTTTAGCACCATTTTCATTCGCTGTTTGTAAGATACGAAGTGTATCCTTGTTTGTGCCAGAGTGAGAAATGACAACAGCAACATCATTTTCTGTTAATTGGGAGGCAGACATTAATTGAAAATGCGAATCGGAGAAGACAAAGGCTTTTATTCCCGCCCGTAGAAACTTGTGATAAGCATCCATTGCAATGACCGCTGAGCCGCCTGTTCCATAAAACTCTATCCGATTGGCATGAAGAATAAGCTCTATCGCCTTTTTGAGAGAGTTGCTATCTAAGATTTGTAATGTATTTTCTAGTGTTCTGATATTGGATTTAAATATTTTTTCAGCCACTGTTTTTTCATTGTCCTGTTCACTAATTTCTTCATGAATCTGCTGAATAGGATTCATCACTTCTGATGCCAATGCAATTTTCATCGCTTGATAGCCTTTAAAGCCTATGCGTTTACAAAAACGAAAGACGGTCGCCTCTGCAACGCTTAAGTCCTCAGCTACTGTATTAATGGTACTATGAATTATTTTTTCTGGATTCTCTAGAATATACCCAGCAATCTTCTTTTCCTTTTCGCTCAATCTTGGGTAATAGGAACGTATTTTTCCTAAACAATTCCCTGTCATAAGAAACTTCCCTTCTGTAAGGTTACTATAGCAAGTATAACATAAAGTACAGGCGAGAAATAAATTTCGAAAAAAACAATAACCAGAAAAAAATTTTTTTCTTTAATCTTGTAATTAGGAAATTTTTTTTGTATGATTTGAATCATGGAAGAAAAAATTTTTCAGAAGAGTGTTGGAATTAGAGCTATTTAGAAGGCAGAAGAAATTCCTGAACCGCTCTTCGGTATTGTTTTTGCTGCAAACGGTTACCTGTACGTGAATGGTACACACTAACTCACAGTTTGAGAGATGTCAGGAGGAAAACACTATGAGTCATAACATTGAAACATTAGCTATCAATACGATTCGTACTTTATCAATTGACGCTATTAATCAGGCCAATTCCGGTCATCCAGGCCTTCCGATGGGAGCTGCTCCCATGGCGTATGCATTATGGGCGCATCATCTGGATCATAACCCTGCAAATGCAAAATGGTTTAACCGAGACCGATTTGTTCTTTCGGCAGGCCATGGTTCCAGCTTGTTATATAGTTTGCTTCACTTGGCTGGCTATGATGTATCCCTAGACGATTTAAAAAGCTTCCGAAAATTAAACAGTAAAACACCAGGTCATCCGGAGTTTGGTCATACAGATGGTGTTGAAGCAACAACGGGTCCTTTAGGACAAGGGATTGCGAATGCGGTCGGGATGGCGATGGCTGAAGCGCATTTAGCTGCGAAATTTAATCAAGCTGGATTTCCTGTGATTGACCATTACACATATGCGTTAGTGGGTGATGGCGATTTAATGGAAGGTGTCGCTTATGAAGCTATGTCGATGGCTGGTCATATGAAACTCGGAAAATTAATTGCTTTATATGATTCAAACGACATCTCCTTGGACGGTTCCTTAAACCTTTCCTTTTCAGAAGATATTCAAAAACGAGCTGAATCTGCTCATTGGCAATATTTGCGTGTGGAAGATGGAAATAATGTCGCGGATATTGCAAAAGCAATTGAATTAGCGAAACAAAATCCGGATCAGCCAACCTTGATCGAAATTAGAACGATTATCGGCTACGGCAGCCCAAAAGTTGCCGGAACAAACAAGGCACATGGGAATCCGCTTGGAGCAGAAGAAGCGAAAGCAACAAAGCAAGCGTACGGCTGGCACTATGAAGAAAATTTCTTTGTGCCAGAAGAAGTACAAGCCCATTTTGAAGAACTAAAACAAAGAGGGATCGGCAAAGAAGAGCAATGGAAGGAATTGTTCCATTCATATCGAGAAGCGTATCCTGCATTAGCGAATGAACTAGAACAAGCTATTACAGGGGAGGTTCTTATCGAAGCGAAAGATATTTTGACGTTTGATACAGAAAAATCTATTTCCACTCGTGTAGCGAGCGGAGAGGCGATGAATCACTTTGTAAAATCGATTCCTTCTATCTTTGGAGGAAGCGCAGACCTTTCCCACTCTACTATGACCGATATCAAGGGAGAAGCAGCATACGCAGTAGAATCCTTTGGTGGACGTAATGTGTACTTTGGTGTTCGTGAGCACGCGATGGGAGCGGCTGGCAATGGAATGGCTCTTCATGGCGGGGTGAAGCCTTTTGTAAGTACCTTCTTTGTGTTCAATGATTATCTTAGACCGTCTATTCGTCTAGCAGCCTTGCAAAAGCTGCCGGTTACGTATGTCTTTACTCACGATTCGATTGCAGTTGGAGAAGATGGTCCAACTCATGAGCCAATCGAACAACTGGCAGCTCTTCGTGCGATTCCTGGCCTTACAGTGATTCGTCCATCAGACGCAAATGAAACAGCGAGTGCTTGGGCGTATGCTCTGCAGCAAACAGATGGTCCGGTTGCTTTAGTATTGAGCCGTCAAAACCTGCCTGTGTTCCATGAGACAGAAGCGAATCTGGAGAATCTTTCTAAAGGGGCCTATGTACTAACACAAACGGATGAACATCCAAACGTGATCTTGATTGCGACGGGTTCAGAAGTGTCCCTGGCTGTGAATGCGAAAGCTGAACTGGAAAAAGAGGATGTATCCGTTCGTGTTGTAGCTATGCCAAGCTGGGAACTGTTCGATCGTCAATCAAAAGAGTACAAGGAGCTTGTTCTGTCAGCGGCTGTTACGAAGCGTGTAGCACTTGAGATGGGAATCTCCCTTGGCTGGGAACGCTATGTAGGATTCGAAGGGAAAATCTTATCTATCGAAACATTCGGTGCTTCTGGAACAGGGGCTGAAGTTATGGAGCTGTTTGGCTTTACAACAGCAAATGTTGTTCAAACTGCAAAAGGTCTACTTCAAACGGCAAAAAGTGTACTACATTCATAAAATGGGGGAAATGGATTATGAAATTTTTTATCGATACTGCAAACCTAGAAGACATCAAAAAGGCATATAAGCTAGGAGTGCTAGCTGGGGTAACGACAAACCCTTCCTTAGTAGCTAAAGAAGGCGTTAAATTTGAAGATCGCATTGCAGAAATCTGCCAAGCAGTTCCACGTGTGGAGTCTGTATCAGCTGAGGTAACGCCAGATGCGATTACTGCTGATGAAATGATCGCACAAGCTGAAGAGCTGATTAAAATTAACGGTGGGGATGACAAGGTTACAATCAAGCTTCCTATGACATTAGCTGGTTTGGAGGCTTGTCGTTATCTGGCAGATAAAGGTGTGAAAACGAACGTTACCCTTATCTTTACAGTGAATCAAGCATTGTTGGCAGCTCGTGCAGGGGCAACGTATGTATCTCCATTCTTAGGCCGTTTAGATGATATTTCTGAGGACGGCGTACAACTAGTGTCAAAAGTAGCTGAACTATTCCGTATTCATAATTTTGATACACAAATTATTGCCGCGTCTGTTCGTCATCCAGATCATGTGACTCGCGTAGCTATGGCAGGTGCTCATATTGCAACAATTCCTTATACGGTAATTGAGCAAATTTCTAAGCATCCGCTAACAGATCAGGGTATAGAAAAATTTGCTGCTGATTGGCTGGCAGCTCCTAAAAATTAAGAGAAACCATCTCACTATTCTTCAGAGAGCGTTAGGTTCTGCGTGCAGTACTAACGCTCTCCTATATTTCTAACGATAAGAAAATTTAAATCGAGCTATCAGAAGGAAGGATTATATATGCCGAAGCAACAAATTGGAGTCGTAGGTGTAGGCGTAATGGGAAAAAGCCTTGCACTAAATTTTGAGAGTAAGGGGCATTCCGTTGCTCTCTATGATATTTCAGAAGAAAAAGTAAATGAAATCATCCAGGAACATCATGATAAAAACCTTATCGGCACTCATAACATTGAAGATTTCATCAACTCCCTTGAGTCCCCTCGTAAAATCCTCCTTATGGTAAATGCAGGAGAAATTACAGACAAAGCAATTGATTCCTTATTTCCTTACCTAGATAAAGGAGATATTTTAATTGATGGCGGCAATACGTATTTTGTCGATACAGTTCGCAGAAACAAACGTCTTGCTGAAAAAGGTATCCATTTTATCGGTGCAGGTGTTTCCGGTGGACAGGAGGGCGCATTAAAGGGACCGTCAATTATGCCAGGGGGGCAGAAGGAAGCATATGAACATGTGAAGGAGATGCTTGAGGGCATTTCTGCAAAGGTAGATGGCGAGCCATGCTGTGCCTATGTAGGGCCAGATGGTGCAGGCCACTATGTAAAAATGGTTCATAACGGGATTGAGTATGGAGATATGCAGTTAATTTGCGAAGCGTACTTTTTCTTAAAACAAACCCTAGATTTAAGCGCAGCGGAGTTTCATGAAATCTTTACAGAGTGGAATCAAGGTGAGCTGGAAAGCTATCTCATTGAGATTACAGCTGACATTTTCACAAAGAGGGATAAAGAAACAGGTAAGCCTTTAGTAGATTTGATTTTGGATACGGCAGAACAAAAAGGAACAGGAAAATGGACAAGTCAAAATGCACTTGACTTAGGTGCCGCGCTTCCGATTATTACAGAATCCGTCTTTGCGCGTTATATGTCTGCAGTAAAAGAAGAGCGGGTGTATGCAAGCGAGGTATTATCTGGTCCTACAGGAAAAGCAGCACTTGCAATTAAAAAGGAACAATTGATTGAAGCGGTACGCCAGGCTTTATATATGAGTAAAATTTGTTCGTATGCTCAAGGGCTTACTCAATTGAAGGATGCTTCAGAAACATATGATTGGAACCTTGATTTAGGAAGTATCGCCATGCTGTGGAGAGGCGGATGCATTATACGTGCAGGCTTTTTACAAAATATTAAGGAAGCGTATGACTGTAATGCGAGTTTACCAAACCTTCTGCTTGACCCATACTTTACAGAAATTGTAGGTTCTTATCAGGGCGGGCTGCGAGAAATTATCGCAATAGCTGCACAGCAAGGAATCCCAGTTCCTGCTTTTTCAGCAGCTTTATCATATTATGATAGCTATCGTACGGCAACCCTGCCTGCAAACTTACTGCAAGCGCAGCGGGATTATTTCGGGGCACATACGTATAAACGGATTGATAAAGAAGGTACATTCCATACAGAATGGGTATAAGATAAGGGGAGAGGCTGTAGGCCTGCTCCCTTGTTCTTTTTACACTGTAAGAAAGGATAGCTTTTCGGGGGGATGTCTAGCTCCCAAGGCTCAAAATGGCAGACTCCGGGCTGAACCTCCGCAAAAGGCAAAAAGCGACTTTTACTCCGGCCCACCCCTACGCTGCCATAAAAGGCGGGCCTTGTCCGCTTTTCTTAACGTTAGACGGTGATAATAATGTTATTTTGCCCGCGTATCATTTCTGATCGCTCTAAATTCGCCTTGCTGCCTAATATCCCGTGAAGAGCTTCCAACGAGAACTTGAAATAAGCCCGCTTTAGAAACCCAGTCCTTCAGCGTTTCGTCATAAGCCGAAATAGCTCTTTTATCTACTGTGAATGTTACTGTTTTGGTCTGCCCTGGTTGTAATGCAATCTTTTCGAAGCCTTTCAGTTCTTTGTAAGGTCTTTCAATTGTTGTCTGCTTATTACGAATATAAAGCTGGACAACTTCTTTGCCGGATACGTTCCCTGTGTTTGAAACATCTACTGATACAACGATTGGCTGATTCTGATTAAGGTCCATCTGAGCGGAATTTAAAGTAAGATTCTTGTACATAAAGTTTGTATAAGAAAGACCGTGACCGAATGCATACGCAGGTTGTATATCTTTTGTATCGTAGTAACGATAGCCAACATAGATTCCTTCAGCATAAAGAACTGTGTTGGCGGCAATATCACCAGGAAAATTACCGTAGGAAGGAACATCACTGTACTGTAATGGAAAGGTTGCAGGAAGCTTTCCAGAAGGATTGGTTTTCCCTGATAGGACGTCAGCGATTGCGTTTCCTCCCTCTTGTCCAGGCTGCCAGGCTAGCAGAATCGCGTCCGCATAGTCTCTCCAGCTCGCAACCTCTATAGGTGCACCTATATTTAAGATAACAACTAACTTTTTACCTTCAGCATGATAGGCATTGGACAAATCTTTTATGAGCTGCACTTCTTCTGGCCTCATATCCATATCAGATCGATCTGCACCTTCTGTTGATGCTCTTCCTATTGAAACTAAACCGATATCTGTATGTTGCGCCAAGTAAACAGCATCACCTGCGCGTAAGCCCTCTACCAGCTTGTTTTCATCCATAGAGCTGACTACTGTATAATTGGCGTTTTGTAATCCTTGTATAAGTGAAACAACATCCTTAGGTTCCACATTTACTTGAGAGCTTCCGCCTCCGCCAATGATGATTCCTAGTTTGTTATGGGCAAGGTCTACAACTGCGTTTTGGCCCGCTACCGCAATTGTGTGGATTCCCTTGAACGGCAAGGTATGATTTTCATTTTTCAGCAGAACCATTCCTTCAGCAGCCGCTTCTCTATCTATCCGAGCACCTTCTTCAGCGACCTGTTTCGTCAGGGACGTTTTATGGTTATAATCTACATTTTTATATTCACCCTTGAATGTAGGTGTCTTAACAATAATCCTCAAAAGATTGCGAACGCACTCATCAAGAGCCCTTTTACTAAGAGTACCATTTTGCACTGCGGCTTTAATGGCACTTGGCGAAGATGCTGATGCCTGGTCGTACACATCTTTAATCAAAGGAGGCATAGGCAAAGGCCCATTGTATGCGCCTGGCATGATTAAATCATTTCCGGCCGCCAAAGCAGCAAAAGGATCCTTTACAGCCCACCAATCTGACATTACAAATCCATCAAAGTCCCATTCATTCCTTAGAATATTTGTCAAAAGATATTTGTTCTGAGTAGCAAACGTACCATTCACCGCATTATACGCACTCATTACTGTCCACGGCTTTACTTGCTTGACCGCCATTTCAAAAGCAGGAAGATAAATCTCCCTCAATGCCCGTTCGGATAGAACCGCATTCATTGTTGTTCGGTTTGTTTCCTGATTATTAACAGCAAAGTGCTTAATAGATGTGCCGACGCCAACGGATTGAACCCCAGTGATAAACGCTGTAGCGATAGTGCCAGCTAAGAAAGGATCTTCAGAGTAGTATTCAAAGTTTCTTCCGCCTAAAGGGTCACGCTGAATATTAACAGCAGGTGCTAATAGAATATCAATTCCATACTCTCTAGATTCTTTCCCCATAGCTTTTGCAACCTTTGCAGCTTGCTCTGTATCCCATGTTGCAGACAGCGATGATGGAATAGGGAATGCAGTTGCATATCGCGGGGCAGCACCAGCAAACAAACCACCGATTCTCACGCCCGCGGGACCATCCGAAAGAGTAATGGACGGGATGCCTAAACGCGGGATTGCATAGGTGGCACCAGCTATCCCATTTGGTCCTGGGTAACCTGCCCCAATAACGAGATGAGCTTTTTCATCCAGTGTCATAGCTTTTAGTACCTTTTCGATAGAAGCTTCATTTACTAGTTTTGGGGGCTGATCTGTTCCATTTGCAGCTGTGACGTTCGTATTAATAATCAGCAGCAAAATGGCAATCATACTCAAACTGATCATTTTGTTCAACCTGTTGTTCATGGTATGTTCCTCCTAGGTGGCAGCGATTGAAGGTAGTTATGCTCCAGCTGACTATTGCTTCATTCGTACTCGTATGGGAATGATCTTCATTTTATAAAGATCCTGTTACTGTAGCTTTTTTCTTTTTTTCCTATTTTTATTAGCGAATAGGGGAAAAAGAAAAAATATAATTCCATAGCAAAAATGCTTTTATTACTTCGCTATTTATAAATATTTAAGAAGCTAGCCTAACACACCAGTATTTTAAAATTAGAGAAATCTTAAAGGATCATTTACAAGAGCTTATGTTATAGATCGTTATGGATTCGACTAGCGGGGAACCAATAATTGTAGCGGCAGGACTTGCTTTGGAGGTTAAGTTTGTGATGAAATTCTAAACGCTATTTTCTACACAAAAATCCCTAAGGAAGTATCCTTAGAGATTTTCTTACATTTTAAGGAAGAATAAATTTCCAGCTAGAAGTGAATTCGACGCAGGAGGAAATTTTAGGAACAATTGCAGTTTGATTGCTTGTAGGGAAGCTTTCTTAAACGGAATGAAACAATCCGTACCTGTCTAGCTGTACAATCGGCTTTTGATCGATCACTAATCCATTCGAGTTCTTGTTATGCAGGGCACCATTGACAATCCATGTCGTTAAAGGAGCAACATTCATCTCCTGCATTTCTTCCCAGCTAAAGAAGCCTGCACCATCTACTTCTACCCCGTCTGCTTGAGGCTCCCCATCGATATAATCCATTGAGAACACAATATACACATTGTGGATTTCTCGCGGCAAGTCACATAGGGCAATCATTCTTTGCGTTTTTGCGTGTATCCCTGTTTCTTCCTCAACTTCTCTTTCAATCGTCTTCTCAATATGCTCGAACTGTTCAATATAGCCCCCAGGTATAGTCCATCTTCCTTTTCCAGGGTTTTGCGCTCGTCTTATTAGTAATACCTTTCCATCTTTAAATACACAAGCTCCTACCCCGATGCTGTAATCTCCCCAATGGACAAATTCACAGCTTGGGCAAGCTTTCCGATTTTCTCCCCCTATACTTCTTACTTCTAATCTTTGTCCGCATGAAAGACAAAAATTCACCTTTTCCATATTCATTCTCCTTTGATGCAGCAGATAGTTAACTTTTTGTTCTCTGCTATTTTGTGTGAAAAATAACATAGTGCATACTCACAGTTAAAATTATGATGCAATAAAAATTATATAAGATTCTTAACCTTATCAAAACTGCTTTTTATTTTATATGAATTGGTTCCTAGCATTGAATATTATAGTATAATTATAAAATGAAGAAGGAATTGCCCGTTTGAATTTCAACACTCTTATGAGTAATGAGGCGACCAAAATTGATGTAAATAATGGAAATATGACCTTAGCAGTTTAAAAATTTTGAATTTTTCTCTATTTACCATATTGATTATATTGACTTACATCTAATTTTAGGTAACGATAGTAATACATTTAAATTTTACTTGGAGGATAACTATGAACTTTGTTAGCACAAGAGGAAATGTAAGTGAAATTGGTTTTATTGATACAGTCTTAATGGGATTAGCGAATGATGGAGGTCTTTTAGTTCCAGAAAAAATTCCGCAAATCCCTGCAGAAAAGCTGCAAGCAATGTCTCAGCTTACGTATCAGGAATTAGCATACGAAATCTTTTCCTATTATGTTGATGGTGAGATTCCAGGCAACGAGCTAAAGGAATTAATCGAGAAAAGCTATGCAACTTTCCGCCACCCAGAGGTAACTCCTGTTCAAAAGGTGAAGGACAATATGTACGTACTGGAGCTGTTCCACGGCCCAACCTTTGCGTTTAAGGATATTGCCCTACAATTCTTAGGAAACTTATATTCCTATGTCTCAAAGAAAACAGGTGAAACAATTCATATTCTTGGCGCTACTTCAGGTGATACAGGTGCATCAGCTATTGAAGGCGTAAGAGGAAAAGAAGGCATTCGCATTTGTATTTTGCATCCGCATGGAAAAGTAAGTAAGGTGCAAGAATTACAAATGACAACTGTACATGACGAGAATGTCTTGAACTTAGCAATCAGAGGAACGTTTGACGATGGCCAAAGAATCATCAAGGAATTGTTCGCTGATGTAGATTTCAAAAACAAATATCATCTGCGCGCAATTAATTCCATTAACTTTGTTCGTATTTTAGCTCAAACAGTTTACTATTTCTATGCCTACTTCCAAGTAACGAAAGAGACAGGAGAACAGAAAGTAAACTTCAGTGTTCCGACTGGTAATTTTGGAGATATCTTTGCCGGCTACCTTGCGAAGAAAATGGGTCTTCCAGTAGGTAAGCTTATTGTGGCAACGAACGAAAATAATATTCTAGAACGTTTTATCCAAGATGGAGTGTACCAGCCTGGTGAATTCCGCAGCACATACAGCCCTTCTATGGACATCCAGGTAGCAAGCAATTTTGAGCGTTATCTATACTATTTGCTTGCTGAAAATCCAAGCGCAGCTTCTGCTTTAATGGATCAATTTAAGTCCGAAGGCAAAATTGTCGTGAATGAAGAGCAGCTTCGCCAAGTGAAAAAGGATTTCGCAGCGCATGGAGTAGCAGGTGAAGAATGCTTGCAAACAATCAGCAAATACTATGCGGAATCCAAATATTTACTTGATCCGCACACTGCATGCGGTGTTGCTGCATATGAAACATGTAATGAACCGAGTGAGGTTTGCGTAACGCTGGCAACAGCTCACCCGGCAAAATTCAATGAATCGATTGAACGCTGCGATATTGAGCAAACATTCCCTGAGCAAATTAGTGCATTATTCGATAAACCGCAATATCAGGAAGTTGTTGACGCGGACAACGATGAAATCGTTCGTCAGCTTGAGAAGCTGTTTAGTTTCTCAAATTCCTAATATGTAAAATCAATTCGTCAAACAAAAAGGAGTAGAGAATCTACTCCTTTTTGTTTTGCAATCAGATAGGACAGGCTGAGGAAAGAGCTGGGGAATCAAAAGGATCTATTTGTATCAGAGTGTGCAAAAATTCGTACAATAGGCTCGCTTGAATAAAAAATGACATATGTAGGAAGTTTATACATTAAGAGCTTACAGCTAGACAAAGGAAAGATGATGTGAGTATCCATTGTAGGACTTGTCTGTCGCAAAAGTTAGCATAATTATTTAAGAAATGGGGAACAAAAATGAAAGCTATGATGGGGGAATGGATGAAATCTAAATACAAGAAAATGCAGGTGAAAGGATGTTAAATGCAACTCAAACCATGTGTTGGCTAACTGAACAATTGAAAAACTGTTTTGATATGACCCATAAAAAGCTACAAGTTGATGAAAAAACCGCTGTGCTTTTGTTTGTCAAAACAGTAGTGGATAGTACGCAGCTTCAACAAAATATCATTAAGCCTTTCTTTGAAATGCCTACCGAGCAGCATTTTGATGCATACTTGCAGTCACTTCCTAATCAACAGGAGATTACATCAAGAGAGCAGGTTCTTTTGGAGCTGACAAAAGGAAGCGCTGTGGTCATGATTCGAGGCAGTCTGCTTATGTTCGATATCAAGAAGGTAAGTTCGAATAGCGTATTACAAACTTCTGTTGAAACGACCATTCAGGGGCCACAAACCTCATTAAGTGAGGATATACAAACAAATCTGAACTTAATTCGACAACGCTATCATCAACCTTCCCTCTCGATAGAAATGTTTGAAGTAGGAACGAAGTCTCATCAATCACTTGCTGTTTTATATGATCGAGAGCTTGTCAATCAAGCAGTTCTTGAAGATATAAAAAAAAGAATCGAGAAATTAGGAGAACCTATTATTCAATCCACTGGGGAATTAGGGCGCATGATGAACGGAAAGAAGTATTCTCTCTTTCCTACTATGATGGTTACAGAGCGGACAGATCGAATTATTTATAACCTAACAGGCGGAAAAGTTATTCTATTGTTAGATGGCAATCCGTTTGCGATTATGGCGCCTAGTGTTTTTTATGATTTTATGAATTCAATGGAGGATAACTATCGTTCCTATTGGATCACGAAATCCACAAAGATATTACGTTATACAGGATTGTTAATCAGCTTGATTTTACCGGGAACATATGTCGCGGTTACTTCCTTTAATCCGGAGATATTTCGGGTGCAGCTTGCGCTGTCAGTAGCAGGGAGCCGTGTCGGTGTTCCGTATCCTTCCTATTTAGAAGTATTATTTCTGCTGCTTATTATGGAATTGTTAATTGAAGCAAGCATTCGGCTGCCCAAATCGATAAGCGGAACAGCTACAACCGTTGGCGGCTTGATTTTAGGTACTGCTGCAACAGAGGCAGCCTTAGCATCTAATATTATGATTATTATTGTATCCGCGGTAGCCATTTCGAACTTTGCTATTCCCATAAATGAGATGAGCTTCGCGGTACGAGTGACAAAATACTTGCTATTGTTCTTTGCGTCTGTTTCTGGAATCGCAGGGCTGATATTATCGTTTATTGGATTCATTATGTATTTGACACATATGAACAGCTTTGGAGAACCGTATTTTAAGCTGTTTCTTCAGAAAAAACCTGATGAAAATAGAGGAATGTAGAGGTGAATCGATATTTTTATTACTTAGTAATTGTAAATATGATTGCCAATATTGTCGCATCCGTCCCGAGAATTTTAATTGAGGCTAGAGCAAAAGGAGCCATTGCTTCTATGGTTCTTGCCTTGTTTCTTGGTTGTGCATTTATATATATAATGGCAAGATTTTTTCATTCATTTCCTGGTAAGGGACTACCTGAATTGCTAAAGGAATACATCTCCAAATGGATATATATTCCATTCATTCTGTATCTTATAGTTGCATGGTTTTTAGCCGGACTTGTGACGCTCATTACCTATTCCTTCTTATTGAAACGATTTTTGACGCCAGACATGCCGGTCACATGGATTGTTTGCATTTTTCTATGTTTTATTTCATTCGGTGTGTTAATGAATACTAAAAGTGTATTATATACGATTGAAGCAATTGTGGTTTTTAACATTCCTTTGGTAGTTTTAATCATGATAAAGGCATATACGGGTGAAGGGATGAAATGGGATTTTGTGAAGAAGTCAGTTATGTATATATATCATATTCCCGATTATCCTGCATTTTCTGCATGCTCATATGTATTTTTAGGTGCAGCCAACTTAATTATTTTCAATCGTGTATTCACGAAAAAACAGAAGATGAGCTGGCTTCAATTAGGAATTACACTCTTTGTTGCGGGAGGTAACCTAGCTACCACGTATTTTATTCCTATTGGATACAATGGATTTGATCAGATTGACAGACTAGTTTATCCTTGGATTCTTACAAGTGATTCGATGCGGATTGAATTTGGTTTCGTCGAGCGAGTTCTATTCATTTTCTTAGTTTTATATTTGGCAATTTCCTTTCTTAGCATTTTAATTCACTGGCATGTGACAGTAGAACTTTTAAAAAGTTTGTTTTGGTTGAAACGATTCCAATGGAAAGGGCGTAATCTGACACCTTATCTGTTTGTTAGTTTGTTTTGGTTTATCAGTTTGATAATAATCCCATATGTAACGGAACAAGACGTTACCACATATACAATAAGTTTTTTTAACACATTACCATTCTTCTTTATAGTTGTGCTGACAATGCTTTGGGTTATAAAAAGGAGAGCAAAAACATGAAGGTATTCTTGAAAAGAGGAAAAATCCTTTTCTTTGTCATGGTCATGCTGTGCTCTGTTATTTTATCAGCAGGCTGCGGGTTTAAGGATATTGATAAACGGATCTTTATTGTGGCGATTGGCCTTGACTATACAAAAAACGAAACAAAACCCTATCGTGTTATTTTAAAATTAGCCATTCCATCTGGTACAGCTAAAGATTCTACAGGTCCACGCTATACATATTTAACAAAGGAATCAGCAACCTTAGCGGAGGCTGTACGTATTTTGAAGACACATATTGATAAGGAATTGGATTTTGGTCAGGCCAAAATGATTGTGTTAGGTGAAAATTTGCTTCATCGGGATATGGAAAAAGATATTGATTTTTTCCTGAGAAGAAGGGATATTCAATTTATTTCATGGATGGCTATTGGCAGACCGACAGCGGAAAAGGTACTGAAAACAGAACCTTCCTCAGAAATGGCAGGCTCTAATGCCTTATTTAATATTTTTTCTGGAATCGGAACAGAAAGCGGATATATTGTAACAACCTACCTATTTGATTTTAGAAGAAGATTGTTAGAACCGGGCATGGATGCAATTGTACCTATCATTGAGACAAATAAGAAAAAAACGAAGTTTATTATCAACAAAGCGGTTGTATTTAAAGATCATAAAGAAAAGGTGGAGTTAACAGCTGATCAGACAAAAGATTATAATACACTTTCTGGAAATGCTGAAAAGGTAGATGTGAAGGTTAAAAAGAAGGGATTAGACTTTGCATTGTCTGTAGATACGGTGAAGGTAAAGTATAAAATTTTAACCCCGGCCAACAAAACACCGGTCCTGAAGATGGACATTAAAATGGAAGGGATTGTCGAGGAATCCAAAGATCGCCTTCCACCTAGCAACATGGATACCTACAGTAAATATGCAGGTGAATTATCCAAAAAGCGACTTACTGCTTTCTTGAAAATGCTTCAGAAAAACCAGGTAGACCCCTTAGGGTTTGGTCTTCGCTATCAGGCAACCCACCTTCACACAAGGGATACATACGCAGAGTGGAAACAAATTTATCCCCACTTGAAGTTTGATGTATCTGTTAAAACTACAGTGAAGAGTGTCGGGACCGTTGAGTAATCTAGACAAGGAATGATCCTCACTTCAAGTGAAAAATTCAGCAAGTGAGGATCGTGTAAGAGAAAATGATTAAGATGTAATACCGTTAGCTAGTTAGCACACAAAAAGATTTACGAATCAGCTTATGATAAAAGCTGCTGTGCAACAATATATCCCGAGCCGCCGTTAATTCCGTGTCCTGGCCAAGTCGCTGCACCTACCATATAAAGATTGGACACCGCTGTTTGATGACTCGGTTGTCCAGGAAGAGGGCGGAACAAATAACTCTGTGACAAATCATGTGCCCCGCCGTATGGATCACCCGGACCTGCATTTGGATTATACTGTGCAATGGTCTTAGGTGTGACAACGGCTTGTCCAATAATGGCACTTGGGATATTAGGAATATGCTTACTCACGACCGAAAGTACACGTTCAGTAAAGCGCTGAGTAAGATCAGGAGTCCAAGTGCCGTCACCGACTTCAATCTGACCGGCAGCATCGCCGCGAGGACGGCACGGTACCTCTAGCACTTGAATTCGCATGACAGCTTTACCAGCCGGTGCTCGCGTAGGATCAAGATTGGTCGAGCAGTCCACAGTGAATGTTGGTTTAGCCGGCAGGAGATCTGCCATTCCTTGTGCGATCGCCAGTGTAAAGCCATCCAATCCATCTGTAAGATGCGGTTGGCCAACCTTGGAAAAACGTGCATCAGGCCATCGCGGCGGCTCACTCAGCGCAAGATGAATTTGTACGCAGCCACGCCCGTAGCGATATTGCTTTGCTTGCTTGCGTAAAGGAGCACTAATATCCGCTTCCGCCAAAAGTGAAAGATACAGTTGATCGGGAGTAGTAGAGGCAACTACAGCCTGCGTAGCGCAAAACTCTTCGCCATCTGATGTTTGCACTCCAACAGCTCGATTGTTCTTCACTATAATACGTTGTACATGTGTTTGTACACGAATCACTCCACCTTGATCTTGCACTAATTGAGCTAATGTTTGTGCTAACATTTCACTGCCGCCTTCCGGTATCGGCATCCCGCCGCCCATCAGTGCCATCGTAGTGAGCGGAACCCAAATCCCGCTGCCGATTTCATCTGGCGTACGCCCCAGATGAGTAACCCAAGATGCGAGCATCGCGCGCAACACCGGAGATTGAAAGGATTTTACAGCATTTCGCGCCGTTGAGAACAATGAAGCGGCAAATTCCGAATAGCCCGGACGTCCGCTTTCATGAAGCAGTTTTGTAATTATTTCGTTTGCGGGAGGGCGGGACAGATCTTGATTGAATAACGTGAAAACATCGTTAGCATAAGGATTAAACTCTTCAAACATCTGCATCACCGCGGCTCCGTCATTTGGAGATAATCGTTCGGCTTCTGCAACGAAATCCTCAAACGATCGAGGGAGTATCGCTGTTTGTCCATCCTCCATAGAAACGCCGGTAGGCAAATCGGTATTTACATAGCGTAACCCACGAGCTTCTAAAGATTTTCCGAGATCCACATAGGCCTGCCCAGTCAAAAAGAGCGGATGGGCTGCGGCATATACATCATGCTTAAACCCTGGTACAGTTAACTCCTCCGTACGTAAAAACCCTCCTGGGCGATCATTCTTCTCCAACACTAATACGCTGCGACCAGCACGGGTTAAGTAGGCGGCCGTAATCAGAGCATTATGACCGCTCCCAATTATGATAATATCGTAAGTTTTCGTCATTGGTTCACTCTCCTTATGTATCAAATATAAGAAGTATTGTGTATATTTTTTGTATATCATGAAAAATGAATGATTAAGATTAGTTATTTTTGCTGAGCCTGGTGCGCTTGACTGAGTTGAGATCTTCTTTATCTGTTCGGCAAACCTTAAAACAGATTATTGTGCAAGAGGAGGAAAGCTTAATTCATTTTCAATCGCTGTTCCTTTTTAAAGCTAGGAGATACAATTTCACGGATACCCTAGAAGCTGTAATCTTCTGAGGGATGAGGCTGCTATAGTTAATAAGAATGCTTGGGACAACTAGGGAATACATTAAGCTGCATGCTTAACAGTAGACAGTTGGCGCCAAAAAATATACATAGAGGATTGCCCCTTGAATACCAAGGGGCAATCCTTCTAAAATTTATTAAATAACATTGGTTAACACAGGTTTTCTAGGCTGATCCTGGATGTTCTCTCCTACTAACGTAATACCTTTAAATGAATCCTTAGAAGCAACGACAGCATGGTCCCCTATAAAAATTCCAGGGCCAACGACCGCTTTTTCAATGATTGCATTCTCGCCAATTACTGCATTCGGTAAGATGACAGAATCCTTTATCACTGTTCCTTTACCCACTTTTACTCCGCTGAAAAGAACAGAATTTTCAACCGTTCCGTAGATTTCACAGCCTTCACTAATAAGGGACTGTTTTACCGTAGCATCATAATCAAGATACTGGGGAGGGTATGTTTGTTCAACGGTATATACTTTCCAATCAGAGTCATTTAACAAAACGTTTGTTTCTTTTTTAAGCAAATCCATATTTGCTTCCCAGAAGCTATCAACGGTTCCGACATCCTTCCAATACCCGTTAAATTCATAAGCAAATAGGTTAAGCTTGTCCTGTAGCATAGCAGGTATAATGTCTTTTCCAAAATCTTTGGAAGAAGCGTCATTTTGTTCTTCTTGTTCTAAATAGTGTTTTAGAGTTTTCCAGTTAAAAATATACACTCCCATGGAGGCTAAATTGGAGGAAGGGTTTTTTGGCTTTTCTTCAAAATTCACGATTCGGTTTGTATCTTTATCAATCTCCATGATACCGAATCTATTTGCTTCGTTCCATGGAACCTCGATGACAGAAATAGTAGCATCCGCTGATGAATGAATATGCTGCTGCAGCATTTTATCGTAATCCATTTTATAAATATGATCTCCAGAAATGACAAGCACGTACTCAGGGTCATATTGTTCGATAAAATGGGCATTTTGGTAAATCGCATGTGCAGTGCCATCATACCAACGTGCACCGTTCTCGCATTGGTACGGAGGAAGAATGCTTACACCGCCATCTCTTCTGCTCAGATCCCATTCTTTTCCGTCTCCAATATAGTTTTGTAAAACATGAGGGTGATATTGGGTCAATATTCCAACTGTATCAATGCCTGAGTTCCTGCAATTGCTTAATGTGAAATCAATGATTCGATATTTTCCGCCAAAGGGCACCGCAGGTTTTGCCAAGTTATCCGTTAATGCTTGTAATCTTGTTCCTCTTCCGCCAGCCAAAAGCATAGCAATACATTGTTTTTTCAATATGTTCCCTCCTGAAAGCGATTTCGTGGTTTTGGATATAGGGTTTTGTATATAGGGGTGTGTTATAACCGGTCTTCTTCCCATAGCTTATAAAAATATTCCTGCTCCTCATCGGTATAAATTGGGACTTCTGTAGTATCTTCTTCAGAATTGACGAAATTCAGTATCTCTTCCATTACAATCCTCCTCTAAGTTGTCTCAAGTACGATAACGTAACAAGCTTTATTTTAACAAAATATGTTTATTTAACTAGTCACAACAGTATGACGTTTTTAGGTGAATATCGACAAAAATAGTAACGCTTATAGGGGATATCGGGTAGTTTGAAACTAATTACTGTTGAAACATAAGTTATTTTTTGTGAAATTGTCGAAAGTTTTTTGGGATTTCTGTAAAAAGATTCATAATATGTTCATTAGTTTCCTTATTTTTAAATATTTTGGAAGTTATAACCCGAATAGTTATTTACAAAAATAAACATTTTTTTAAATATATCCCTTTAACACCACAAAGCTGCTGCTTCATCGAATATGAACAGTGAAAGCCAAGAGCTTGCTCGTTATGCTGATTTACTACAGGAATAATATTGTGGGTAAAGTAGTTAAAACAGAGAGATGTATGAAGAGCACAATCATTGTATAATCATTAGGGAATGCAATTTCAAAACATTTTCTGGGGGTGTAAAAATGGCATATACAATTGTATTGCCAAAATCTGCAACGTCTCATGCAAAGCCTAGTATAGGAGAGGCGATACTTTGCATGGGGTGGACTTTACTGTAAGATACAATCGCCCAAATGAGTCTCTGTCTCTCCTCACACTACTTGGCTTTGCACCTTATTTTCATTTTCACTAAAAAATAAGGGGCTGGCAGAAGTGAAATATGTAAAAGCGACGGCTATTTTGCCTGAGGAGCTTATCGCAGAAATTCAGAAGTATGTGCAAGGAGAAACAATTTATATTCCTAAGCCTAAACAATCCTATCAAAAATGGGGAGCACGTTCTGGAACAAGAGCATTAATTAAGGGCAGAAATAACTCCATTAAAAACGAATTCCAAGGCGGCAAGAGCATCGGCCAATTGGCAGAAGAATATTTTCTCTCTACGGAAACAATTAAAAAAATTGTGTATTCCAAGTAAATAAAAATGATAGCTATAGCACTGATAATCATGTACATTATCAGTGCTTTTTGTATGCCGAGTTTGATTCAGAATCAATTTCGACATTGTGTAGAACAGAATGCTCTTTTACAATAAAAAGGGATAAACAAACAATGTAAAATCGTGAGGATCGCTCTACGAATGGTTTGTTAAAGAAAACTCACCGATTGGCGAGCCCTACATTTGGGCGAAGACAGAGGCGTAGTTGCCCTTATACTGTATTCCTAAAATTTCCAAATACGTCGAATTGACTTTTATCTGGAAGTTTATACCTTCTTACAGTGTAAAGAAAACTCGCCGATTGGCGAGCCGTGCCCGTTCATGCGGGATGAATAGGAGTGATGGAAATGAAACCCTTTATCAGAAGTGACCAGTATCATTTTATAAAAGCACAAACACAAATCCTTATTAATGGTCATGCATCCGCGAACGACATAGGTGTTCTTAATGCGCTAAAATCTCTTGCGAAAGAGAAGGTGCTACATTTGTTTGTGGATGTTAGCGAAGAGCAAACCCAGTTGCTGCAACCGATTGTGAACATCAAAAATAAGGAAGATGCGGAAGTGTTTTTATCACAAATAAAGCCGTATGTGATTCCGTTTCAAGAGATAACAGAACAAACAATCAAAAAGCTCTTTCCAAAAGTGAAAAAGCTCAAAGTGCCTTCATTAGAACATATCGATGAGAGAGAGATTTCTTATTTGGGCTGGAACGATCAAGGTTCAAATAAAAAATATCTTGTAGCCCCGTATCATAACAGGCTTATTGGTTTACAGGGCACATTTAACATTATTAATCAAAAAGGAATTTGTGCATTGTGCAACCGTCATGGGGAAGTGGGGATGTTTATGTCTAAAACAAAAGGTTCCGGAATAGACACCTTTACAACAAGAGGGAACTATATTTGCCAAGATAGCTATACATGCAACCACAACCTAACTACGCTTGATAAATTGCATGATTTTATTGAACGGCTTCAATAAAATCACTGGGATTAAGAAAAGTAAATATAATTGTCTCTCCTCTTGCGCAAGAATGTTCTCTAGCTGCTATGAAAATGACAGCTCTTTGGCTTTCTTACAGTAAGTAAAAAGCAAAAGAGGTCATGGTGTCATCCATGACCTTTTTTTACTTTGGATAAATTGTGTCCTTTACATGATAGTATGGGACGTGATGTGTTATACATGCTTATCAGCCTGATCGAGCAAATTTTCCAGTATCATGCTATTTTCTTGGTCTGCATCGTATTGCACAATATCATCATACTCAAACAGCTGGAACTCTTCACCAAACTCCTGTTTCATGAAGCTAACAAATTCTTTAATGCTTTCTCCTACTTCTTCATTACGGCGAAATTCCATCATAATGGACCGAAATCTATGAGGAGGAATGTCGCATTTGATGTGATAAGACTTATTGATACCAAAAGAATCTCCTGAATCGTATAAGCTGTATGTATACAATCGAAATCCACCCCTTTTTCACATGATATATATATCGTTCCAGAAGTGTGTAACATTCATTCTCGTTTGCTCCCTTATTTATGAGTTTTCTTTATCTATCTGGATCTTGAGAATGCAAAATACGCGGGCGCCGGTTTTTTAATGGAATAGGTGCGCGCACAAGCACATCGCGAAATGGGCGGTAACTAAATGGAATAAATGGCCAAAGGTACGGAACCCCAAAGGATTGCATCCTAGCCAGCATAATAATAAATAAAGTGGCACTAATCACATAGCCAGATGTATGGAATACGGCGGTTATCAGTAATAAAGCAATGCGAGCAAGTCGGTTCGCCAGGCTTAATTCATAGCTTGGTGTAGCAAATGTGCCAATTGCTGCAATTGAAAAGTATAAGATTACTTCGTTTGTAAATAAGCCAACCTCGACAGCAACTTGTCCAATCATGAAAGCCGCGACAAGCCCAAGTGCAGTTGCAAGCGATGTCGGTGTATGAATGGTGGCCATCCGCAGCATGTCTATTCCGACTTCGATCAATAAAAATTGCAGAAGTAAAGGCACCTGCCCCTCCTTGTTGTTTTTTCCATAGCTCACCTCGAAGACAATCAGCCCACATTATCCCCATACATTTCCAATAGGTTATTTTTACAATTGACACCGAGGTGAAAAATAATACTATCTTCTTACATTCTATATCCGAAGAAATCTAGCTTCTTTGCAGCCGGATAACCTTTTATGAAGTGCACTCAATATATGAGCTTAAATCCGCTAATTAAGATAATTACGGCCATTATGGCTCTTAAAGGCTTTGTAGGGAGCTTTGATGATAAGGCGCTTCCTAGCATCACACCTGGTATAGATCCTAACAACAGATTAAACATTAATACATAATCGACATTACCAATTCCAGCATGTACAATCCCTGCTGAAGTGGCTAGCAGAAAAGCATGGGCAATATCTGTTCCCACTAATTTTGAAGGGTTCATTTTATAAAGATAAAGCATAGCTAGAGCAAATAATGAGCCCGAACCAATTGAGGTCAAACCGACAACAAATCCGCCAATTGCCCCAATTGCAATGGTTAACCGCTTTTTTTCATGTATGGGCTTCATTTGAACATCATTCCATTCAAATTGCTCCTTAAGGAACGTTTTAACTAATGTCATTAAGGCTACTATAATCAAAACGTATCCTAATGCATGTCTAATGATTAACTCCTGATTATGAAAAAAAGAGTCAAATAAACGAAGAACTCCAACTGCACAAATTGCACTTGGAATACTTCCGATTGCAAGATATTTTACTAGTGTAAAATCAATCGTTTTTTGTCTCCAATGCTGCATAGAACCGAAAAATTTTGTGATGGAATTATAAACAAGATCCGTTCCCACAGCAATAGAGGGACTGATTCCGATTAATACTAAAACAGGAGTTAACAAAGACGCACCTCCCACACCTGTTAGTCCGACTAAGAAACCGACTAAAAGTCCCATGACAATGATGCCAATGCTCATTCGATGCACACTCCAAACATAGCTTTATAAAAAGTGAATTCATACCGACAATTTATGAAATGGTTATGCGCCTTGTTACAGACTGCACTAAGGATATATGCTCTAAATCAATAGGCTGCCGTAATCCATATCATTCGCAGAAAGGATAAGTTCCTTTAAAGATCCCCCCAGTGAGCAGGAGGATGCAGGCTGATTTTTATTTGCCCATTTTTCCAAATCACTTTCACGTTTCTTTTTGTATGGCGAACTTCGCTAATTGTATAAGAATGCAGTTTGCTACCGTATTTATGCTACAGAAAACTCGCCGATTGGCGAGTTCTGCCCCCCGGGGCGTAGCCCTACTTATACTGTATTGCTAAAATTTCTGACTACGTTGAATTCGCTTCTAGCTGGAACTTTATCCTTCTAAAAGCGTGAATAAGCCCGGCTGCTGACCGGACCTTCATTGTAGTTATGCTTTGCCCACCAAGTTCGTATTCATGATAGATTTGCTTTTCTTGACGCTTTCGAGCAATGGCGTTTTCTTGACTGCTTCAATTAGACGATCTCGGTCCTTTATAATAGGGATCAGAGCAATAATAAATCTTCCTTTTTCAAAATCTCTTCTTGTAAAGTGGTATCGCTTCAGACCTATTGCTTTCGTTGCTTCAAACAGAGCTGCCTGTCTTTGACCAAAATGATCCAAGGCTATCCGAAAACGCTCCTCATGGGGAGTAATAATAACAGCTAGTCCTTCCTTCTCAAATCTATTGGATGTGTGTTCTGTACCTAAAAGATTTGATACAAAGACTCCATCTACAAAAAGTTCGGTGTCCTTAATTTCAATCGTTCCTTGTTCCACTTCGGCAATATCTCCGATGGTTTTCCCCTTGGAGAATCTCTTCAGAATATACAAAACGATGAAGCCCACCAATACTCCAGCTAACACATGCAGCCCATCGTTATTCGTATCTATCAATTGGATGGTGATTGCGGTCGCCAGCGAAACAATTAAGGAGAGATAATTTCGGGCTTCGAAGGTTTTCGCAATACCGTCAATGTAGGCCTCCCCGCGATACGTGTATTCACTCTTTTCCAAATCCTTTAAACTATCTCTTTCCGCTTTTCGTACATCTCTAAATTGTTGGATTGCAAGGGATAAGAATGTAACAGCTATAAAGTTCTTTGTCATCAGAGCGGGGATCGCAACTGCTCCTAGGGCAGCAGCGATAAAGCCCGTTACAAGATGAATCATATAGCCATTTGGATAACTCGGGTATTGCCGAAAATCCTCTTTAATATTAAGAATTCTAGCTAGTGTACCAACAATAAGAGCTGTAACAATCATGACGATATGTTCATGAGAAATCCATTGTGCGTTCATTGATTCACTCCAAGAAAGGAATTTATTCTTCTTCCTCATGCAGCTTTAGTTTTCTACCGCCTACATACAAGCAAGAAAAAATATCTACATCAGGCTTTGCTTTAGCTAATCCCTTCAAATAAGGGGTAACTAAATCTTTAAAATCTGCCCCTACTTCCTCTGCTTCTAAAATTCCATAGACATACAGCTTTTTTTCACCAAATAAAAAAGCTACGTTTCCTACACCTTTGTTCGTTGCATCTACTACATTTAAAACCTGATATTCCGGAGTTATTACCTCTGGTGAAAAATAAATTTGCAATTCGATCTACTCCTTTATGTAAGCTGTAATTTCTCAAACAGAGTATCACTTTCTTTCGATGGATCCTTCTTCTTTATATGGATGAGCATCATACAGAGCAAGCCAGCAAATAACGTAAGGCCAGCCGTTACGAGGAACATGCCTGTGCGAGACCATGCCATTAAAGCGCTGTAAATAGGAGGACCGATGGCAACTCCTAAAAATCGAACAGATCCGTATAAAGCTGTCACGAAGCCTCTTCGATCAGCAGGAACTGAACCGGTAATAAAGCTGTTAATACAAGGAAGTACAAGCCCGGTGCCGATACTGCTAATCACAAGCACGCTAAAAAAAGGAATTAAATTTTTAAACAACACTAGTGCGGAAAAAGAAGCAGTCATAAGCAGCAAACCCAAAATAATCAAGGTTTTCATTAGGGACATTCTTTTTCCAATTTTACTGCCGGTTATATACGAAGTAGTTGTCATAAATAAAAGAGGAATAGCCAAGATACACCCTTTTAAGACACCGTTAATGCCATGATCCTTTTCAAGGATATTGGAAATATAAAACAATATTCCAAATAAAGTAAATAAGCAAGTTGCACCGGTCAAATAAGCAGCAAATAACCAACGCCCTTCGGTTTTAAAAACAGATATAAGACCTTTTGTATATTTCCCTACAGGTGTATGAGGTGCGTGTTTTTCCTTTTTCTCCTTAACAAAAAATATTGTTAATAGGACAGAAATTAAACAGAAAATTGGGAAAGCAAAAAATGCAGCATACCAGAAGAGAATAGCTAATAGAGAACCGATAATGGGACTAATAACTTTTCCGAAGCCGTTAGAAGCCTCAACTAAGCCTAAAACACGGCTTTGTTCTCCTCCCTTAAATAAATCTCCTGTTAATGCCATTGCAATCGGTGCTGTTCCAGCAGCTCCAGCCCCTTGCAAAACCCTACCTACAATAATCCACATATAGGCATTAGAAAACCATGCAGCGGCTGCACCTGCCAGAAGCCCGCCGCTTCCATATAAAATGAGGGATGGGATAATCACAGCCTTCCGTGAAAAACGGTCAGATAAATATCCTAAAACAGGAATGGATATCGCAGCGGCAATCGAAAATACTGAAATAATTAGGCTGACTTTGAAATGAGAAATACCGAGTTCTGTTTTCATTTCCGGAAGAACTGGAATCAACATCGAATTACCCAGAACAAGGATCATCGGGATTGAACCGATAGCAAAAATCGTCATGCCTTTATGTTTTTGCTTTGGCAATGCATGTACCCCCTAACTGTTGGAATTAGCTTTTCTATTGTTTGAAGGAAGATAATAGTTTATACAAGGCAAACACCCAATTTATAAGAAAAATGCCTAATATTTACACATTCACCCAATTTTTGAATAATGTATCGTAAAGAAAACTCGCCGATTGGCGAGCCCTGTTCTTGGGCGAAGACAGAGGTGTAGTTGCCCTTACACTGTATTCCTAAAGTTTCTGACTACGTCGAATTCACTTCTAGCCGGAAATTTATACTTTCCTACAGTGTAAAGAAAACTCGCCGATTGGCGAGCCCTGCTCTTGGGCGAAGACAGAGGCGTAGTTGCCCTTACACTGTATTCCAAAATTTCCGGCTATGTCGAATGGCCTCTAGCTGGAAATTTGCACTTTCCTGCAGTGTAAAAAAGGAGGCGTTTTTTGATGGATTTTTTACGATTGCCGAAGAGGACAACAAGAACTAGAACATATGGCTTGACTTCAGTTGCCGATTTCGGAGTATCTATGGGAGAACTAAAAAATATTTTGTCCGATTACAGTCATATTATTGATATTGCCAAAATCGCAATTGGCTCGGCCTATGTGACTCCCAACTTAAAGAAAAAAATTGATTTGTACAAGGAACATCATATTACACCATATTGCGGGGGAACACTTTTTGAAAAATGCTATTATCAAAATAAAATTCCCGAATACCTAACGTATTTGCGCGAGCTGGGAATTGAATGGGTGGAAATTTCAAATGGAACGTTAGACATACCTCTTCAGGAACGCCTTCAGCTTGTTTCTCATTTAAAAAAAGATTTTCATGTGGTAGGGGAGGTTGGCTCAAAGGATCCAAATCAGGAAATGTCCATTTCTGAATGGGTGGAAGAGATACAGCTTTTTTTAGACGCAGGATGCGATTATGTTCTTACAGAAGGCAGGGATTCAGGTACTGCCGGTATTTATGAAAAATGCGGCAGTATTAAATCTGATTTGATCCAACAATTAATCCAAGCAATCGATAGTAAAAAAATCATCTTCGAAGCCCCTACCTCTAAACACCAAATGTATTTTATTAGAGAAGTTGGTCCAAACGTGAATTTAGCAAATGTGAAATTACAGGATGTATTAGCGTTAGAGGCTCAACGCTGCGGATTGAGAAGTGAAACATTTTATTTGGAGGAGCACGAATGCCAATTACCTTAATTAGACATCTTCCGACAAAATGGAATCAGAAAACATGGCTTCAAGGCAGAAGAAATATCGAATTGGCCCTGCTTACAGAGGATTTTCATAAAGGCATTGCTGAGAATCAGCAGCTCCTAAAAAAGTTGCTCCCATTTGATTTAGTATTAGCGAGTACATTAAAACGAACCCATCAAACTGCACAGCTATATGGTTATCAAGCAGAAACAGAAGGTTTATTGGACGAATTAGATTTCGGTCCCTTTGAAGGGCAGCCGAAGGAAAGACTCATTGAAGTATATGGAGAGAAATGGATAGAAAATCCAAAAGAGTTGGTTTTAGGAGAAAGCATTCAGAACTTAGAAAAACGAATTGTTTTATTTTTAGATAAATATAAGGATTATGAGAATTTGTTAGTGTTTGGGCATGGCTCATGGATCCGAGCGATTCTATCGTATTCGCAATACGGGCATGTTAACTATATGAACAAAGTTACTGTTGGTAACAATGAATGTATTACATTATCAATGGCTTCTAGAAAAGAATCGAGATGAGAACGGAGCATGATGTAACAGGTTAACGTATGGGGAAAACCGGTTGCACTCTCTATAACAATCGTATTTTTAAAGAAGAAAACTTTCGCACAGGCTGATAGGCAAATTATTCTCAAACAGAGTATGGACGCCACCAAGCCAAGAAAAGTTAGTTTGGGGAGGAAACACTGTGAGCCAAAATATGCCGCATGGCGGAAAATTAGTGAATCGAGCGAGCTTGGATTCTATGGAAGATTTTTCTCTATCACTACCTACAGTTGAACTAGATTATGCAGAGCTAAGTGATTTAGAGTTAATCGCAAATGGAGGTTATAGTCCATTAGAAGGATTTATGGGGAAAGCAGATTATGACTCTGTTGTTCAAAATATGAGACTGGCAAATGGACTTCCTTGGTCTTTACCGATTACATTGGCGGTCGATCACGAGAAAGCGACAGAACTTAATATAGGTGAAACGATCAATCTTGTTCACAAAGGTAAAATCTATGGTGTAATGGATGTACAGGAAAAGTTTTTGCCTGATAAGCGTGTAGAAGCTGAGATGGTGTATAGAACGATGGATATGGACCACGCAGGTGTAAGCAAGCTATTTGGCCGATCTGATGTGTATGTAGCCGGCCCTATTACTCTTGTAAAAAGACCCAAAAAAAGCAAGTTTGCCTCTTATTACTTAGATCCTCATGAAACAAGGGAAATGTTTAAAACATTAGGTTGGAGTACAATCGTTGGTTTCCAAACTCGCAATCCTGTTCATCGGGCACATGAATATATTCAAAAAGCAGCCCTAGAAATTGTAGACGGTTTGTTTTTAAATCCGCTCGTAGGAGAAACAAAATCAGATGATATTCCAAGTGACATTCGAATGAAAAGCTATCAGGCCTTGCTTAAAAATTACTATCCGCAGGACCGCGTATTTTTATCTGTTTTTCCAGCAGCCATGCGCTATGCGGGACCTAGGGAGGCTATTTTCCATGCAATCGTACGTAAAAATTTTGGGTGTACGCACTTTATTGTCGGAAGGGACCATGCGGGAGTAGGCGATTATTACGGAACTTATGATGCCCAAAAAATCTTTGACAATTTTACAGAAGATGAATTAGGAATTAAACCATTATTTTTTGAACATAGCTTTTATTGTAACAAGTGCGAAAATATGGCATCCTCCAAAACGTGTCCTCATGATTCGGAGGATCATGTTATTTTATCAGGAACAAAAGTGAGAGAAATGTTGAAAAACGGAGAACAGCCTCCTAAAGAATTTAGTCGTCCAGAGGTAGTGGAAATTCTCATTCAAGGCATGAAAGAGACCGATACAAGCAACTAAAAGGATATAGGAAGTGGGGAAATGAGCAACATTATTTGGCATCATTCAACTATCACCAAAAAAAGCCGCCAGCTTATGAATGGCCATAAAAGCTGTGTGCTTTGGTTTACAGGGCTATCGGGATCAGGGAAATCAACCTTAGCAAATGCAGTAGACCATGAATTGTTTAAGCGAGGCTTTAGGAGTTATGTTTTAGATGGGGACAATATCCGCCATGGATTAAATAGCGATTTACGTTTTGGCGCCCAGGATCGAAAAGAAAATATCCGCAGAATCGGGGAAGTGGCAAAGTTATTTGTGGATAGCGGTCAAATTGTTTCCTCAGCTTTTATCTCTCCTTTTGTTGAGGATCGAGATCTAGTACGAAGCATGTTTGAAAAAGATGAATTTATTGAGATCTTTTTAAAATGTCCTATTCAAGTTTGTGAAAATCGAGACCCGAAAGGTTTATATAAAAAAGCAAGGAAAGGAGAAATTCCTGATTTTACGGGAATTGATTCTCCCTATGAGATTCCGTATAAACCAGAAGTAATCATCGAAACCCATAAAGTAACAATTGAGCAGTCCGTAACAAAAATAATATCCTTTCTAGGAGAAAAGAAGATCCTTTAAACAGGGTCTTCTCATTTTTTTCGTAAATTTGCAGATAAGGGACCGATTCTTTGAAATTTAAAGGCGTAAATAAAATCGATGATATTAGTCGATAACAGCTGGCAAATTATCGCGTAAATCACAATTTTATAATCTATAACAAGGGCGGTTAATAGAAAAATTAAAAGATTGATGCCCATCATAACCTTTCCAGGACTCCAATTTTTATAGGAGGCAATCATGAGTGCCGGGATGACCATACCGCCGCTTGAGGATCCCACCCGAATGAGTAAACCTACACCAATACCAAACAGAATGCTTCCTCCCAAAATATCTAGCGCAATATGTACATGGGGAAGAGCAATCATGGGAGTTAGGATACTAATAGTTGTTGAGGTAGTTGCAACTGAAATAATAGTGCGAATCGTCCAGGAATATCCAAAATAATTTAAAGCGAAAAATAAGAACACAATATTGGCTAACCATAACGAAAAACCAAGGGATAAATGAAACCAGTGATTCATCAGAAGTGCTAAGCCTGCTGCTCCTCCGGAAGGGATAGAGTGTGGAAACAAAAATAGGGACATGGACATGCCTTGTAAAAAGGCGCCAAATACTGTGCAAGCATAAGTTAATAAGGTTCTCTTCATAGTAAACTAAAACGATTCCTCAGCTGAGCATGTATACCCTCCACATTCATTCCTCCCTAAATGCTTGCCTTCCTTGTCCATTTTATGAGACAGGATACAAGAATATGTGGGCTTCTTTTTCTGAATCACCGCCCTCAAGCTTGGATAATCAAGTAGTCATTGTTTTTTAATTTAACGACATCAGCTTTTAATGCATGTGCAAGATCTGCAGTTGTTTCCTTAAGTTCTTCCTCATCCTTTAAAGTCATAAACAAAGGAGCTCCTGTAACCTTTCGATTTTCATTTGCTGTTAAGTAAGCCACAATTTTATAGTTTGGTGCAATGGAAGCTTCTCTTCCCATATGTATCCTTGCCCTCCTCATTTTTTGTATTATGTTTCCATTTATTTTCAACCTTATTCACGGAGGTGTCTATTAGAGGGAGCAAACACGTAGTTATGCTCCCTTTCCGATTTTGGTTTTCATGCTTTTTGATGTGCTAAAAAGATACTCTTTAACAGCATTCGTTTGATATTTTGCTTTTGCCGCGAAGAAAGGATTCAAAATAATAATCGTTAACATGTTTGCGGCTAATCCCCAGAAGCCTTCATAAATACCAAATGAACTGCCTGTTCCGTATACAGTAAATGTTGTTGTCAAGCCAATAAGCAGTCCAATTATTGTTGCTTCCTTCGTTTGGTTTTTCCAGAACAAGCTAACAACAATAGCAGGGAAAATCTGAACCATTCCTGACACGCCTAAAAGCTGCAAGGATACTAGAGCTGAAGGGAATAATAGTCCAAACAATAACGCAAGTCCGATTACGACAAATACCATAGAACGAGTTACGAGCGTTAATTTAGTACCATTTACGCTTGGATTTATGAGATCACGATAAATGTTGTTTGCAAACAAGTTGGAAGCACCAATCGCCATAATGGAGCAAGGGATCAAGGAGGCCAAAGCAATTGTTGCATAAGCTAACCCTTGTGCTACACCCCCGTAGGAAACTTGAATGAGATTTAATAACGCAAAACGCGGGTCGCTTCCTTGAGGCAATACATGGTAAGCCACGAATCCAAGGAAAATAACCAAAATTAGAACTATATTGTATAACGGCAGGAACATGGCATTTTTGCGAACTGCATCAGCACTTTTGGCTGTAAATACCCCTGTTGCTCCATGTGCCCACATAAATAATGCCAAAGCAGAAATAAGAGATGCTGTGATAAACCACGGAATACCTTTTGGACCCGATTCAGGGATCGTCAGCAATTGCGGTGATTCCTTAACAAATGTATCAATCATCGGACTCCAGCCGCCAAAATGGATACTCGGCAAAGAAATTACTAGGAATAACATAATCACCCAAACGAGAACATCTTTAATAATTGCTGTATAGGTAGGGCCTTTGATTCCACTGAAAAATGTATAAAGTGCAACTAACAGGAATGAAGTAATAACGACTACTTTGACATTAATATAACCTGTTCCAGCTACTTGAAGCGTATCTTGAATCCCAGCTAGCTGTAAATCAATATAAGGGATAAGCATTAATACACCGACAATAGCGACCAGAGAGGAAAGGAGTTTACTATTAAAACGTTCTCTCGCATAATCAGCCAGTGTTGTTAGTTTATATCGGTTAGCTACTTTCCATAGTTTCGGAAGATAAAAGTAAGAAACAGAATAAGCGATGATGCAGTAAGGAATTGCAAAGAACGCAAGACTCCCACCTGCATAGGCTGAGCTTGTTAACCCTAAAAATGTATAAGCGGTATATAAATCAGCCCCTACCAAGAACCAAACTAGCAATCCGCCAAAGCGTCTTCCGCCGACAGACCATTCTTCTACAGAACTTCTCGCAGATTTATCTCGTCCTGCTAAAAATCCAATGAAAACGACCATCAGGACAATACATACAGTAATCAACAAAGCTGTCAAATTTCCTTGCATTAGTCAATGCTCCCTTCCGATTTTTGAATTCGATAAATTCCAAATGTGCATAAAGGTGTTAAAATAATCCATAAAAATAACCAAAATTGAAGAAAGGGTAATCCTAACACAATAGGATCGATCCGATTTACAAAGGGCAATACCACTAACTGGGAAATAAGGGGAATAATCGCCAATAGAAATACTGCAAATTTTTTACTCATTTCAAAACCTCCTGCTTGATAAATACTTGGATTTAATAATAGAATAATTATTCTAGGAGACTTATTATCTGAATAATTAATATTATTAAATAACTTTCAATGTTCACCATAATAACAATTATAGAATCTAATTACAAGTAAAATTTTGAAAATTTATAAGATTCATGCTTAAATAACGTAAAAAATCAGTCGATATGAACAAAAAGGGATAAATAGAGGGGGGAGTTTGATATGAATAATCGCTGAGTAGATTTTTAGAATAAAGTAATCTAGATTATGATATATTTAATAAACTTTATTAAAATTACATAATGTATTGCTTTTGGTTCATTTAGTTTGCTATCATGAGCATGGAGAAGATGGAAAATAAGGGGAAATTTATGCTTTCCTATAGTGTAAAATGGACATCGGATTAGACTGAAGTAAGAGATTACAAGATAATAAAAGAAAAGAGGTTAGCTTTATTTCTATGGCAACTATAGCAAAAACTAGATATGCATATTTCCTTTTGATTTTAGCGAATATGATATGGGGTGGTAATTTTGTAATAGGACGGATTGGAGCAGACTATTTTCCGCCATTTACATTTTCATTACTAAGATGGTTAGTTGCTTTCCTTATATTGACACCATTTATGGTGAAGCGTCTAAAAGCAGATTGGCCCATTTTATGGAGTCACAAGTGGATCCTGCTTCTTTTAACGGTTACAGGTATTGCAGGGTATAATACTATCATTTATTTTTCTTTGCATTTTACAACGTCTATTAATGCAGCTGTTGTGAATTCGATCACTCCATTGTTTATTGCTATTTTTTCGATTTTTGTTCTTAAGGAGCGACTTACACTTGTACAAGTAATAGGAATCAGTTTATCTATTACGGGTATTATTTTTATCCTATCAAAAGGATCTCTAGGAGCATTACAAGCTTTCTCGTTTAATATAGGAGACTTATTTGTCTTAATCGCTGTTGTTTGCTGGAGTTTGTACTCGGTTGTAGTTAAAAAGTATGCAATGATACTGCCAGCTCAGACAACATTGTATGTTACCTCTTTTATGGGAGCTGTCATGTTGCTTCCATTCAGTATGCTCGAGTTAAATCGACCGGATGTCCATGTTATATTTACTCCGGTGTCTATTTTTATCTTGTTCTATGTAGGGATTTTAGCTTCTATCATTGCTTTTCTCTCATGGAATACAGGTGTACCGAGAGTGGGAGCGGCGAAGTCAGGCATTTTCTTAAATCTACTACCCGTCTTCGCGACTATCTTTGCTACAGTATTTACAAACGAGTCCTTATTATGGTACCAAATTATTGGTGGAATAATTGTTATTTTTGGTGTTTTGCTTTCTTCAACAACAGCACCAAAAACGGTTCAACAAAGAGCTTTACGTTAACGTACAAACCAAGCTTTAAATGCTATTTAAGTAACTAGATAATGGCGGACAGGGCAAAGATTGATACAAGAGCAGGTGTATTCCACCTGCCTTTTTGCGTGACTATTCTTCCCAAGATTTGAAATGTCTTAGAACAAACTGATAGCGTGCAAGTTCCGTAGCAATCAGAAAGCCGCAAGGACTGTTTAGAGAAGCTTTGCGACTGTTTGATTTTTATGTTTACAGAGGAAGTTCAGAAATCCTTTCAAGTAAGGATAATAATGGAAAAATTGAATGTCTTTGGAATATATCATGTATAATATTTCTATAAAGGCATTATATAGCACGATAGAGAGACGGAAGGATGTGAACTTAGGTGAGGGAAATAGATTCTTTTCTCACTAAAGAAGCATGAAAATAAAAGTACTGATTGCCGACGATAATTCATTTATTAGGGAAGGTATGAAAATTATCTTAAGCACGTATGATGAATTTGAAGTATTGGAAACAGTAAGTGATGGAAAAGAAGCGTTTGATTATTGCAAGCATTACGAGGTGGACGTAGTGCTTTTAGATGTGCGTATGCCGAACATGAACGGTGTCGAAGCAACGAAGCTTATATCCGAACAAACAAAGGCAAAGCCGTTAATCTTAACAACGTTTGATGATGACGAATATGTTCTTGATGCAATCAAAAATGGAGCAAAAGGATATTTATTAAAAAACAATGACCCGGAACGAATACGAGATGCTATAAAAAGTGTATACAATGGGAACAATGTTATGCAGGATGTTGTAATGGATAAACTAAAATCAAACTTGAAAGAAAACAAAGCGATAGAAATGAAGATAGATACGAGTCGTTTCACAGAAAGAGAGCTTGACATCATGTCCTTCATTGCAAGAGGGTTTTCTAATAAAGAAATTTCAAAGCAACTTTTTATATCAGAAGGAACAATTGCCAACTATATTACTTCTATCTTAGGGAAGACAGGATTAGGGCACCGAACGCAAATAGCGATTTACTATTTAACGGGAAAAGTAAACTAAGTGGAGCGAAAGAGATGGAATCGTGGATTATCATAAATAAGCTTATTATACTAATCTATCTTGTGCTCCATTATGTTCATGGCAATATACATAAGCCCTGGATTGTATTCGCTCTTCTTTTATACCTTTGTCTGAATATTAGTATTTACATCGTGAAACAAGCTGCAGCAAAAAAATCTGGTCTGCTTCTATCCATCATACTTACAATCCTTTTTTATTATGATGCCGATTCTTTATTTATCTTGTTTTTCCCCCTGAACCTGTATGAATTGGTTTCTTATTACATAGATAAAAAATGGCTAATATTTACTATGGCCTTTTTTCCTGTCCTATTCATCATGGAAAGCGTATATTCCTTATATATCTTAGTTGCTGCGTTTAGCTTTACCATTTTTACGATGGCAAGTATATACACGAGTAAGTTGAGGAAGCTTGAAAATCACATGGATGAAATGAGAAAGGATATCCAGAAACTAACAAGAAGCTTGAACGAAAACAACGAATACATGCGACAGTCCGAGTACACCTTTAAATTAGAGGAACGGAATCGGCTGTCGCAAACAATCCACGATCAAATTGGGCATTCCATGACAGGTGCATTAATTCAAATGGAAGCAGCAAAGCGATTGGTGGAAAAAGATACGGATAAAGCAAAGGAATTGCTGCAAAATGCCATTAATATCCTAAAAGAAGGAATAGAAAAAATAAGAATCACTTTAAAAAACATCAAACCGCCAACTGAACAAATGGGTATGAACCGCATCAAATTACTGGTAGATGAGTTTGCTGCTAAACATGATATGAAAACCATTTTCCGGCACAAAGGAAATTTAGAGGTGATTTCGCCTATCCATTGGACAATCATTCATCAGAATGTAACAGAAGCTCTGACCAATACGATGAAATATGCCAATGCAACTGTTGTTTCTATTGAAATACATGTACTAAACACATTTATTAAAGTCGAGGTAAAGGATAATGGAAAAGGCTCACAAAGAATTAGAAAGGGGCTTGGAATTACCGGAATGGAGGAACGAACAGCGTCTATGAACGGTACAATTATTGCTGATGGCACAAATGGTTTTTCTGTTACAACGTTATTGCCGATACAATGAGTGAATGATCTCATGCGCAAAAAAATGAATATTCTCATGCAAAAAGGATGAACTTATGCACTAACAAAGTTCATCCTTTTTGCTTACAATAACGACATCAAGATAGTTTAGGGGTGAAACCATGAACGTATTAGAAATTAAAAACTTGACGAAGAAGTTTGGGGACTTTATCGCTGTAGATAATATCTCTTTATCCATTCAAGATGGAGAGATATTTGGATTTTTAGGAGCAAACGGTGCTGGCAAAAGCACGACTATTAATATAATTGCTGGACTTTTGCGGAGCAATGATGGTGAGATCAACATACTCGGCAAGAACAGTATCAAAAACAGAAGGTTTGCAAAAATGAATATTGGAATTGTTCCTCAAGATCTAGCAATATACGACGATTTAACAGCATATGAAAACGTGAAGTTCTTTGCGGGTCTATATGGGCTGCGCGGTACTAAGCTGAATGAACAAGTGGAAGAAGCGCTGCAGTTTGTCGGACTTGGTGATAAACATAAGAATTATCCAAGGGATTTTTCAGGTGGAATGAAAAGAAGATTAAATATCGCCTGTGCGATCGCGCATAGACCTAAGCTTATCATCATGGATGAACCGACAGTAGGAATCGATCCGCAGTCCAGAAACTATATCCTTACATCTGTTAGAAAGCTGAATGAAATGGGAAGCACTATCATTTATACGAGTCACTATATGGAGGAAGTTGAAGAAATTTGTTCTAGAATCGCTATTATGGACCATGGAAAAGTAATTGCAGAAGGCACAAAGGAAGAATTAAAATCCATCATCACAAACACGAAAGATATTTGGATTGAGGTCAAATCTACAGAGGATATTGAGATAAGCAAAATAAAAGAAATTAGCGGCGTGCAGGCCATTCATTTTGAAGATAACATAGTTAAAATCAACTCGGATACAGGGGTCAATAATCTAAATAAAGTGATTCATTATTTCATTTCCAATGATATTGAAATTCGTTCATTAGAGGAACAGGAGCCAAATTTAGAAACCGTATTCCTCACATTAACAGGAAGAAACTTGCGAGATTAACACGAATCACGTAATTGACGGCAAATTCGCTTTGGTTTCTCAGAGCCTGATGAAAAGGGAGGGTACAATCAATTGAATATACTGAGCATTGCTATAAATGAAATCAAACGAGATTTTCGAGATGTGAGAACATTGATTTTTATGCTGGCATTTCCTATCGTTTTGATGTTAGTGCTCGGAACGGCACTTTCTAACGCATTTAATACTAAAACTTCCATTCCTGATATTCAAGTCTTATATAAGGATACAACAACTGATACGCTGTCTCAATATTTTGAGGCATTCACAAAAGAAGTGAGTAAGTCGGGCATTCATTTTAAAAAGATTTCTAATCATACAGATGGGAAAGAAGAAGTTAAGCAAAATCATTATGATGGATATGTTGAGATAAACAATGATGGAATCAAGCTGTATGAAAGTGATAGAAGCGGTATTGAAAATAATATTATGGAAGGGATGCTGACCTCTTTTGTAAGTAAGTATAATGTTGCAGCTGAGGTAGCAAAAGTAGATCCTGAGCAAGTAAGCACTGTAATTGCAAGCGGTCAGCATGACGACTATATTAAAGAAACGTCTTTGCATTCTGCTAAACAGCCTAGTGCTATGGATTATTATGCCATCACCATGACAACGATGATTGTTCTTTATGGAGCTATGGGTGCCAGTTATTTAATACGCGGTGAAAGAATAAGAGGAACAGCCGACAGATTAGTTGCCTCTCCTATCAGAAAGGGAGAAATTTTCCTTGGAAAAATACTAGGGAGCACTGTACGTAATTCTCTTTGTGTATTAGCAGTTATCCTATTTAGTAAATTTGTTTTTAAAGTAAACTGGGGAAATCATCTTGGGTTTATGTTCCTTGTATTACTGACAGAAGTTCTGTTAGCAATTAGTTTTGGACTCGGCATTAGTTATATGGCGAAGACAGGGGAAGCCTCAAGAACGATTGTCATGGTTGTCGTACAGTTCGCTTCTTTCTTCGGGGGAGCTTATTTTAAAATAGAGAATACTGGTGAAGGAATCCTGCATATCATTACAAAGCTTTCTCCGCTTACATGGGAAAACGCCGCCATTACCAAAATGATTTACGCAAACGATGTATCGGCAGTTATGCCTGCTGTACTTTTGAATATTGGAGGCGCCGGGATATTTTTACTGATTGCAATTATATCATTCCAAAGGCGGGAGGGGCTGTAAAATGAAGGATGTCATTTGGTTAATACGGAACACTTTACGTATTACCTTCAAAAATAAGAAAAATATACTTTTGTACCTTTGCACACCTCTAATCGGGATCTTTATTTCATTTCTATCCTATGGGGGTTCCGGGCAAACGATGTTGCAGGTGGGGATTGTCAATAATGACAGCAGCTATATTACAACAGACACGATAAAATTTATCGAAGGCTTAAAAAATGTCAAAGTAAGCAAAATTAGCAAATCTGAAATAGATGAGGCTATCACAGCAGGCAAGCTAGATTGTGTTATTACCTTTGACGCTGGATTTTCTCAAAGCATTCAAGAGGGAAAACCGAATCATATTGAGATTACCTCTATTAAAGGTGCAGAAACAACAGGATTTATCAAATCTTATTTATATAATTATATAGACAATCTTATTTCAATCAGTAAAATTACAAAAGGTGATAAGGACGCTTTTGACACAATGTATACGAATTACCAACAGGCTCATTTTCAGTTATCAGAGGCTGTATTAAAAGATACATCAAAAAACAAAGGAATAACATATGGAACAATCGGATATTTGCTTATGATTATGCTTTTATCTGCCGGGAATTTATCAGAAATTATTATTAAAGAAAAAGAAAGAAAAACGTATTTTAGGTTATTATCCACACCGATTGATGCGAAAACCTATGTGTTATCCAATATAATAGTCAACATGATTGTAATGACAAGTCAAATCATCCTTACTTTAATATTAATCACACAAGTATTTCACATAAACATGTATGTTTCCTTTTGGCAAATGGCAGCTGTATTGATGATCTTTGCGTTAGTAGCAATTGGATTGTCATTGATGATAGTAGCCTTTGCAAGTAGTTCTAGTGCGGCAGGAGCTATGCAGAATTTATTTGTTACTCCAACCTGCTTGCTTGCAGGCTGTTTCTTTCCGATCGAGATTATGCCAAAAGCTGTTCAAAGGATCGCTGATTTCCTTCCACAGAGATGGGCGCTAGATATATTAACTAAGCTGCAGGAAGGTAAGCATGTGGGAAGCTTATATTTGAATGTGATCATTTTATTTGCTTTTGCCATTGCTTTTTTCTTAATTGCCATCTATAAATTCGGAAGAAATAATCATACAAGGGATTTTGTGTAATCGATCTTGTGAGCCTGGACTAGGTTTCATGATTTCAAATACACTCTTGGCTTTGCAAGATTACATGATCATAGAAATGGATTAAGGAGCGTTAACTCAGCAGTGGCATACTTTGCCCGCTTCTGAGTTAACGCTATTTACATTTTTCTTTATGGCGAAGAGCCGAGTGAATTTTGTGTATTAGACGAGTTTGCATAGACAAGGTATGATAGAAAAAAGGGGGGATTATCAGATGGAACCAGAAATTGTGCTTGATGTCCGGGGCATAACAAAGAAAATAAAGAATGATGTGCTTGTTCAAAATTTATCGTTTCAGATGAAGAAGGGTGAGATTGTTGGATTACTCGGACCAAACGGAGCGGGGAAAACAACTACGATGAAGATGCTTGTGGGCTTGATGCATATAACAGAGGGAGATGCTTTTATAGCAGGCTATAGTGTGAAAAGCGAGCTGCAGCAGGCACTTGCGAGAGCTGGTGTGATGGTGGAGGCCCCCTCATTTTATCCATTCTTCAGCGGCTATGATAATTTAGCCTATTACGCCCGGATGGCAGAAGATGTTGACGCAGCTCGCATTGATGAGGTAGTACATCTTGTTGGACTAACACAGGCTATTCATAAAAGGGTGAAAACGTATTCTCTCGGAATGAAGCAGCGTCTTGGCATTGCACAAGCGCTCCTGCATAAGCCGTCTGTTCTTATTTTAGATGAACCGACAAACGGATTAGATCCAGCCGGAATTCGGGAGATGCGAAATTATGTAAAGCATATTGCAAAAGAGGAAGGGACTGCTATCCTCGTTTCCAGTCACTTGTTGGCAGAAATTGAACTGATGTGTGAGCGGGTTATCATTATTCAGAACGGGACCTGCATTGAGCAGTATAGTCTATCTGATATGCCAAAATACACTGCCTTTCAGGTGCAAAATGCAGAGCGGGCGTCCGCTATATTGGCAGAATCGTTTCAGTTAAAATCGGAAGATCTCCACATAGAAGAGAGAACATTGATAGTGCCTGTGTCAGAGGAGCAAATCCCGGCAATCGTCCGGCTGCTTGTACAGCATGAGATAAATGTGTATGGCATTATGCCTGTCAAAAAAAATCTGGAGGATATGTTCCTAGAGATGACAGGAGGGAATATTATTGTTTAAATGGGGGTTGCTTGTATATAACGAGCTATTAAAGATTGTGAAACGCAAAGGATTTCTCGTGCCGCTCCTTCTGCTTTTTGTGCCGGTGCTTATTCTGGGAAACTGGGATTATATTGAATATCAGCAGGCGTTACAGACAGGGGACTGGAAAGAAAATATGAAACTTGATATCGCCCGCAAGCAGGAGGAGCTGAGGGCGTTTGGACAGGCAGATAGTCCGACAGCGGACATATTGCGTCAAGAAATTGCCGTGGGTGAATATCAATTAGCGCACAACATCTCGCCGTACAGTGAACACAGTGTATTTGGTTTTATGAATAGTGCTGTGGCTTTAACAAGCATCATTGGTGTTTTGTTGATTTTTTACGCAAGCTCTATTGTTTCAAAGGAGTACAGTATGGGAACAATCCACTTTCTCTTAGTGCGCTCGGTATCCCGAACTAGTATTCTATGGGCTAAATTTGCGGCACTTGCCATGCTATATGTGATACTCAGTGCAGTTCTTATGCTTTATTCGTTTATACAAGGAGTATTTTTATATGGAAAGATTGCTTTTGACTCGGTAGTGGTAACTGCCGTAGGTAACATAGCAGTTACAGAAAGCATGATGATGGCAACGATAAAGGCATATATGCTTGATTTTCTACCAATGTTGTTGTTTGCTGCAATTGCTTTATGCCTATCTGTTTTGCTGCGTTCTAGCGGACCAGCTTTGATTACAACTCTGCTTTTGTTTCTATCGAAAGGATCGTTAGCGCAGTTATTAAGCAAGTACGAGTGGAGTAAATATGTGTTTGTTATGCATACAAATCTTAGAATGAACATAGGAGGACTTGGGGGACTGACTGAAACAATGTTTTCTATTGCAGTTCTGCTTTTTTATACCGCACTGTTCTTTCTTATTGCGTTTTTTGCATTTCAAAAGCGTGATATTGCCTAGCAGTACCGACAATCGGTACTGCTTTTTGTTAGCTAGCTCTAGTAGGTAAAGCAGTTTTTTAAATAGGGCGCTTTTTAAAATTGCTTGAATAAATAATAAATACGATTACTATCAGAATAGCTAACGCCGCATAAATATTGCTGTAATTCAGGCTTTCGTGCTTAAGTAAAAAGGGATTGAGCTGAAGCGTTGCGTTTTTTATTTCTAAAGCCTTGCAATTGGAAAAGGCGTGAGGCGGTTTGTAGAATTTTTTCACGTGAATCCACTTTATTTGTCATTAAAACTATTCCCCCTAATTGTTATGAAGACCGACTTATATAAATATAGGAAAAGTCTATCTAAATGTCAAAAGGAGGGAGATTTTATAGAAGTTACACTCTTATGTCTAAGATGTTACGAAACTTCAAACGGGTTACAGCTTACAGATTGGTATCATTTAGATACTGTCTAAAGAATGTTTCAATGGTAGCAAATGTGATTGCTGGAATAGCCATATTCCTAAAATGTCTCGCTACTTCGAATTGGCATCCAGCTAGAGATTTATACTTTCTTAAAGTATAAACGAAAACCACGGGGAGAACATGCTGCTGTCTCACCGTGGTCTTACTGGTAGCTTAATTGATAGTGGGAATATGGAATAATAATAGGCAGGGGAGAAAAGCTCAATTTCCCCGAAGGAGTAATAATGCGCCGAAATTCAACTATTCCCTTTATTTTAATTTTATCACCAATCTTATAATCGATTATTTCATCTGCAATAAGCATTGGAATTGTGCTAACACGATCTCCTTTTATCATAACCCCTTCATAGACATTCATAAAGAAAATGAAATTGATTGTTCCATTTTCCCAATCCTGATATAATCGTTTCTTAAATACCTCGCCTATTATATTCAAGACGTTGTCACTCCTGATTATTTGAATCTCCTACTTAAACACTGCTTGCGAAATGCAGTTCAAACTTTTTTCATGCTTTAAGAGAGCCTTCATTCTCCGTCGGTTGCTTGCCAACATATTTTGCTTCCGGGCGAAAAATAGTATTGTCCATGGACTGTTCTATTGTATGTGCGGTCCAGCCCACCATTCTGCTTACAGTAAAGGTAGGTGTAAACAAGGAAGGAGCCATATTAACAGCTCTCATTACAGCAGCTGCATAAAATTCAACATTTGTATTGAGCCTTCTCCCAGGTTTATATTCATCAAGCAATTGAACAGCAAGTGTTTCAACATAGCTTGCTAGCTCAAGCCATGGATCATCTGCCCCAATCCGTTTCGTAATCTCACTAAGTGCCTCGGCCCGTGGGTCTCGTGTTCTGTAGACACGGTGTCCAAAGCCCATGAGATATTCTTTTTTCTCTAATTTTTGCCGAATCCATGTTTCTGCTTCTTCCTTTTTGGTAATCCCATTTAACATATCGATGACTCCTGTAGGTGCGCCGCCATGCAAAGGTCCTTTCATAGCCCCGATCGCTCCTGTTACCGCAGATACCATATCGGACTCTGTAGAGGCTACTACCCTTGCTGCAAATGTAGAGGCGTTCATTCCATGCTCCATCGTTAAAATCATATACGCTTCAAGCGCTTTTGTATGAGAGGGAGAAGGGCGCTTCCCTGTTAACATATATAAATAGTTTTCAACATGACTGAATTCCATGTTCGGTTCAATCATCTCTTCACCATTTATTTTCCGATAAATCATAGCTGTAATCGTAGGAATCGCAGCTGTTAATCGAATGGCTTGCTCAACAGTAGGCTTCCAGCCAAATTCCTCCGTTCCTAAAGCCGATATAGCTGTGCGAATTTGACTCATCATCTCCATATTACACGGAAGTAGTTGAATGCATTCAGAGACGTGTGATGGTAAAGCGCGATTGTTTTTTAATAGCTCAGAAATACGTTGCTTCTCATGATCTCCTGGCAAGTATCCGTACCATATTAAATATGCTATTTCTTCAAAGGAAAAATTTAAAGCTAGTTCCTTCGCAGCATAACCCCTGTAAATTAATCTTCCTTGTTCTCCATCGACTAAGCTTATGGCAGTTTCCGCGGCGACTACATTTTTTAAGCCTTTTTGAAACATCTATAATCTTCCTCTCATATAGATCTTTGTTTCCACTGCATGCTGTCTAGTGCGGGTTTCGAATGTCTATCAATTAGTTTGCTAGTAACAATTCTGGTAAAACAGTAAAGGATGCTTCCGTTTTTTCCTGTACTTCCTCTACTGTAATCCCTTCCTGCGTTTCTACAAGAACCATGCCGGCAGCTGTAAAGTCAAAGACCGCTAAGTCTGTAATTAAACGATGTACAACCTGCTTTCCTGTTAACGGAAGGGTACATTCTTTTTTGATCTTGGATTCTCCATGCTTGTTGACATGCTCCATAATGACAACAACTCGTTTTGCTCCATTTACAAGATCCATAGCTCCGCCCATGCCTTTAACCATTTTTCCGGGAATCATCCAATTCGCCAAATCTCCTTTTTCGGAAACCTCCATCCCGCCAAGGATAGCAAGATCAATATGTCCGCCGCGAATCATGGCAAAGGATTCTGCGCTATCAAAGAAGGAGGAACCGGGAACTGTAGTGATCGTTTCTTTTCCTGCATTAATTAAGTCTGGATCTTCCTGTCCCTCTACAGGGTAAGGGCCTATTCCTAGCAATCCATTTTCTGATTGAAGCAGTACATTAAAATCACTTGGAATTTCATTTGCTACAAGGGTTGGCATTCCTATACCTAAGTTAACATTCATTCCATCCTGAATCTCTTGTACAGCGCGTGTCACAATTTTTAAACGAATGTCGTTCATACATTTTCCTCCAGTTACAGTCATTTTTAATCCTGAACTTAATTAGCTAATATGAAGCATCAAAAAACTTAAAGCGCTCTAACCGTACGGCGTTCAATTCGTTTGTTGTAATTTGAACCAAGTAAGATACGTTGAACATAAATCCCTGGAGTATGAATTTCATCAGGATCCAGTTCTCCCACTTCCACAATTTCTTCCACCTCTGCGATGGTAATTTTCCCTGACATTGCAGCTAGGGGATTGAAATTTCTTGCTGTTTTGCGGTATATGAGGTTTCCCAGCTTATCAGCCTTCCATGCCTTTACAAAAGCAAAATCTCCTACAATGCCCTCTTCCAAAATATATGTTTTACCATTAAATTCTTTATGTTCTTTTCCCTCAGCAATAGGAGTTCCAACCCCTGTTGCTGTGTAAAAACCAGGAATTCCAGCTCCGCCTGCACGAATTCGTTCAGCTAACGTACCTTGAGGAACCAATTCAACCTCTAATTCCCCGCTCAGAAACTGCTGTTCAAAAATTTTATTCTCTCCTACATAGGAAGATACCATTTTTTTAATTTGGTTGTTAGCTAACAGCAGACCAAGTCCCCAGTCATCGACCCCGCAGTTGTTGCTGACGACTGTTAAATCCTTTGTTCCTCGTTCTTTTAGTACGTGAATTAACTTTTCCGGAATGCCGGAAAGACCAAATCCTCCAACAATTAAGGTTGCTCCATCCTGAATATCCTGAACAGCTTCAGTAAAAGAAGTCATAACTTTACCTTTCTTCATTAAACAATCTTCCTTTCGAATTATGATTGAGCAGCGAGAATTTCGTTTTTAAATATATGATCCTCAACAGCTTTGTACTTTAAATATGTTCGTTTTACAATGAGGCATCCATAGTTGCTTAAGCTGAAGCAGAAGGGTAGTAATGGGATATACAAATCGTATTTCATACGGCTGTTACTTTTTCTGAAAGTTCAAACTCTTCTATATGTAAGAGTTTACATTTGGTGTTTCTATAAGTAAAATGAATAAAAAGAATACTTTGTATGACTAATTCGAATAAACAGGAGATGAAGATGGAGTTAAGAGATTTAAAGTCCTTTATTGAGGTAGCAAACTACAAAAGTTTTACGAAAGCTGCATCGCATTCCTATTTGTCTCAGCCTGCATTAAGCAAAGCGGTTAAGAAGCTGGAAGAGGAGCTTCATGTAGAACTGTTTGATCGGTCTAGGCGACAATTAAAATTAACCGATGCCGGTAAAATTGTGTACCAACAAGGAATAAAAGCATTATCATCCTTGTCTGAATTAACAACGCTTTTAGATGAGTTAATAAACATAGAGGCGGGCGAAATCAAAATTGGTATTCCCCCCTTGATCGGAACCTTATTTTTCCCTTCGATTGCTAGAAGCTTCAGTGAGCAGTACCCAAAGGTCGTCTTAGAATTAGTGGAGCTTGGGGCAAAGCTTATCGAGGATTTAGTGGAGGAAGGGCAAATAGACGTAGGGATTATCGTCTTGCCAAGCGACAAATCCAAATTTAATATCAGTCCTTTTGTAAAAGATGAATTCGTTTTATACATTCATAAAGACCACGATCTAGCACAGCAGCCTTTTGTATCTCTCCATCAACTACAGGATGAAAAATTTATCCTTTTTTCACGGGAATTTGCGTTACATGACTATATTAGGCGAGAGTGCATAGCCTCTGGTTTTACACCCACCGTCTCTTATCAAAGCTCACAATGGGATTTGATTATTGAGCTTGTCGCCTCACAATTGGGGATTGCCATTCTTCCTAAATCTATTTATTACAAACAAAACAATCCTAACATTAGGATTATTCCATTAAGAAATCCAACTCTAATTTGGGAAGTTGGGATTATAACAAAAAAAGACTCCTATCATTCATTTGCTTTAAGAGAGTTATTAAAGCAGCTTACGAAAGGGACTGTATATGGTTCGTCCTCGAGCTCGAATGTAAAGAATATACCTGACAAATGAAGTTACAGAACGTATCATGTTCTCAATCGATTTCCCCTATCAATGCCAAAAGATTGCTTCGTTTATAAGGAGTGTAGATACATAAGGAAAACTAAAGCAGTCCAGCTTGCCGAGAGAGCGAGAGGGGCTGCTTTAGTTTTTTACAAGGTGTATTAGTGAAAACGACACAAAAAAATAAAATAAAAAACGAGAGTGCAGCATCAAAATAGTGCCTTATAAAAATAAGGAAAGAAGCCGTTCATTATGTAAAAAACTTTCCTTTTTTTGTTATATTTCAGATTGTTTAGACTTTTTTAAAAATTTATAATTTTTAGTATTTACAAGATTCGACTTTCTTTGTATTATAAGAACAAGAAATAGATACACATCAAAAACATTAGAAAGGGAGGTGATTCCAATGGGATAGAGAAAGGCGAAATGTACATAAGCATGTGCATGGGACAAGACTAAAATTATTTAAAGACACGGTGCGTTCAACTGCTTACATGAGGCGGAGGTGTATAAGGTAACATTAAGTACAAGAAATCATAGGATTTTGTGAAGAATCTCTTTTATCCCACAATCCCCTGTCCGAATACGTGATAAAATGAAAATAACTGAAAGGGTTTCAGATTAATGGAAGACGAAATAGTATAAGCGACCTTGTGACTCCTAGGTGGATGATCAAGGTCGCTTACTTATATATATGAGAAATAATCCATTTTTTCTTAGTTTTGAATTTATCCAGTTCCATAATCTTTTAATAGTACTTATTCATACAATATTCGTGGATTTCATTTCCATTTTCTCTTAATCGTTAACAACCTTTGACTTGCAAAAGGGGATGTGACAATGACATGGATATTTTCACACTCGAAAACTTAATTAAAGAGAAAAAGGCCCAGCTCTTAAATATAGGTGAACGCTATGGACTCAATCATCGTAAGACAATTCAATGCAGCCAAGAGCTAGATCAGCTATTAAATTTATATATGAAAGAACAGAACACAGTTGCACACGCAAATTTACCTCGTAACTATCCACCTATATATGATTTCCGTTGAAAACATTTTCGTAAAAATGCCAAAAGAGGCTCTTCCGCCTTATCCTTAGCTTGGTGGGCATGCAGCAGAACCTCTTTTGAGATAGATATTGATTCTTCCTATTCAAGATCAGAAACTTTTTTAGGTATGTTTTGCAAAGTTTTTCGAGAGGATTTTTATCACATCTTTTTTAGTTAAAAATATAATAGCGTACTCTTTCATGCAACAAATGTATAGATAGGAATGTATGATAAAAATTTTATATTGTTTTCATTTTAATCTTATAAAACACACACCCATTTTTAATAAAGGCCAATTATTCTAAAGGTATTGAAAAGGGGAAAGGTTTAAATTTTAAAAGTTCCCAGCGGGTGGTGATGAAAGTGCCAGCTATGTACCTAAAACGGATTTGGACGCCTTTAGAATGGTTTGGTATATCCTTTTTTAAGGACCAAGAAGACGGAAGGTATTATTACAAAAAACAGGGTGGGAATCTAAAGCGTTTTGGAAAAGCCTTATAGGGTAATTTTGATACTTATGTTTTTGAAGAGCGTTTCATAATTCCCCTTTTTCTGTCAAAGGAGTTAGCTGTTAGCCAAAGCTAGGTGCAAGCAGATGCGTCTCATGTATTGCATTCAACTCATACATTCACAGCAGGCGGACAAGCCATTTCTGCGCATATGCAGCAATTGGCCAAACAAGCGTTTTTAGCTTTATATATTACAGAATGAAAAGCGTGAAGACACTGATTCAGAAGATATATCTGTTCCTTGAATCAGTGTTCTTTTTTGATTAAAAAAGTATGAGTTTGGATATATGAGGTTACAACTTATCAACTGAATGTTTTAAGATCGAATCTCAATGAGTATAATAAATGACCCCTCATCCTAACGAACGTGTCATAAATGCAATTAAATCCTGCACTGTCATTTGGCTTGGCTCTTGCATGATCGTGTTTTGTACCCGCATCCCATACATGAACATAACAAGAGTTTCTGCAACCTTCGCGCTGTGAACCTCTGCGGGAATCACTTTGTGCATCTTTCCAACATCGATCCATCTCGTGCACGTCTCCAAGGTGAACTTGTACGCATCCTGAACCATTGCTGCTACCTTCGGGTTATCCATTTGGCTCAGCAGGTAAATGAAAATTTTATTCGTAACATCTTGGTGATTCGTCGATTGGAGCATACCTTCGGAAATAAGCCGCAGTGGATCATCCAGTCCCGATGTGTTCGGACTCGTTACCACGTCAGTAAAGCGTGCATTCATTTTTTCAACACGTGATTTGAGCACTAAGCCGAGAAGTTCGTCTTTCCCTGATACATAATGGTAAATAGCACCCTTGGATAATCCTGTGCTCCGAATGATATCCTGCAGAGTCGTCTGTCTGCAGCCCTTTTCTTGAATAAGCGCCTCGGTGGCATCCAAGATAATTTGAAAACTCGTGTTGGCAGCTGTCATGTACTTTTTCCTCCCTACAGTATGTAAACTGACCTTTAGTATATTATACGCATCTTAACATACCGACTGACGGTCTGTAAATGTTTCTTATCCAAATAAATGAGCCTCTTCTTAAAGGCGCTAAGAGAGGAGACTGATTCAGGTAGTATTTGGAAAGAAAACAATTTTTAAATAAAAGGTTGAGGATTGCTGAAGAATTTGCTAAGATAAAAGAAATTAAAGGGCTATGTGTAACTGGCGAAACGCGGAGAACCGTGGGGGAGCACATAGTATCGTAGCCGTTCGCCTGGGCAGAGGTAAGGGAAATATCCCTTGCCTCTTTCTGCTTATAAGGGGAGGATATTGACAGCAATTGTAATTTTTAAGCTTCAGGATTCAGGTTTCAGCAGCTTTGAATAGTGATAAGTTTCTTTGCTTAAAATCTTGTTTGTTAATTTAGGGATTTACAAACTATTATTTGTTAAACAGAGGAGAGAACAATATGAGCACACTTACTTTAGAAAAGGTAAAAACAATTAAAACTTTGAATAATATTGCCGAGAGCGGATTAAATGTATTTCAAGATGGCTTCGCTATCGACAATGACAGTGACAATCCAGATGCTATTCTTGTCCGCAGCTTTAATATGCATGCAATAGAGTTCGGTAATGATTTAAAAGCAATTGCACGGGCTGGAGCAGGTGTTAATAATATTCCGCTTGATAAATGCACAGAGCAAGGTATCGTTGTTTTTAATACACCTGGTGCTAATGCTAATGCTGTAAAAGAAATGGTATTAGCTTCAATGCTGGCGGCATCCCGTAACCTTTTTGACGGTGTGGCATGGACAAAGACGCTGGAAGTAGAAGGCGAACAAATTCCAAAGCTTGTAGAAGCAGGAAAAAAACAATTCGTCGGAAAAGAAATTAAAGGAAAAACTTTAGGTGTCGTTGGTTTAGGAGCGATCGGTGCTCTTGTAGCAAATAGCGCGCTTGATTTAGGCATGGATGTAATTGCGTTCGATCCGTTTATCTCTGTTGACGTAGCTTGGAACTTATCCCGTAATGTACAACGTGCTATGAAGATTGAACAATTGTTTGCTAATGCTGATTATATTACTGTACACGTTCCATTAACTGCTGATACAAAAGCAATGTTTAATCAAGAAACATTTGGCATCATGAAGCAAGATGTTTATATTTTGAACTTCTCACGCGGTGAGCTTGTGAATGAGGCAGATATGGAATTGGCGCTTGAGAACGGAAAAGTTGGTAAGTATATTACAGATTTCCCGAATGAAGCAGTATTGAAAATGAAAAATACAATTCCAGTTCCGCATCTTGGTGCTTCTACAGCAGAATCAGAGGAAAACTGCGCGATTATGGCAGCTCGTCAAGTAAAGGAATTCTTAGAAACAGGAAATATTAAAAACTCAGTGAATTTCCCTAACGCTTCCCTTCCTTATGTAGGAAAGCAACGTGTGGCAGCTTTCCATAAAAATGTTCCTAACATGGTAGGACAGATTACATCAGCTATCTCAAGCTATGATTTGAACATTGCTGATATGGTTAACAGAAGCCGCGGAGACTATGCATATACAATGATTGACATTGATAACGAAGTAAACAGCGATATCCTTCCTAGCTTGGAAAACAAAATCAAACAAATTGCAGGTATCGTTACAGCTCGTATTATTTAAGTAAAGATTATTATATAGTTTATAAAACATCTCAGTCTTGTTTTTTATTTCTGCTAGATGTTATCAACTAACAAAGCCGCTCCTTTTGGGGTGGCTTTGTTAGTTTCTAGAGCGTTTCTTTGATATATTGGATGTGTTATCGATCTTAGATTTTAGCTTATAATTTGTTAACAACAGCTGTAATCGCTTCTTGCTCATCGGTCCCCATAGCTACTACTGTTACCTCTGCTCCTTTTTGTAACGGTAGAGATAATAACCTGAGTATACTTTTTAAATTAATCGTTTTGTTATAGACAGGGGTGTATAAGGTCATTTCACTTTGGAATTTACTTGCCTCTCGGACAATTTCTGAAATTCGCTTTAGATGGTGATAGTCTCCTTGCAACAATATGGTTTGTTTCACCATAAGTATCCCCCCTTATCAAAATTTTGATTAGTGTAGCGGATTTAAAAGTGGAAAAACATTGAAAAACCCCTAAAATGGTAAATGTAGGATTTTATTTAGTATAAACGTGATGAGAATTTCTGACAGGATTTTTGTGAGATAATCCTACAGTATTTTTTGCGCTTTTAAGAAAGTATGACTGAAGCAATTAAAAATCTTGGTTCTAACGAGAGAAAAAGGACGAGTAAACTATTGAGATAGGTCTGAATAAGGGGGAGTGTGCAATAATGAATTATATTCGTTTGAAGACAGGACTTAATATTCAGGATATTGAAGATAGAGTACAATACAATCCAGAAATTATCGAGCTGCATTTAACAGAGCATGATTTATATGAGCCGGAAATCATTACACAACGTATACAATTATTAAAATCTCAAGGAATTCGTGTGTACCTGCACCAACCAATGACCTATAAGGGACAGTACTTGGATATTATCAGCTCAAACCAAGATATGCGCGATCATTATAACTGGTCCTGCAAAGCACTAGCAGCCATTTGTAATCAGGAGGATATTCAATGCGTCATTCACTGTCACTATACAGCATCAGAAAACACGGATTATCAGAATGCAATGAAAAGGAAGGAAACTAGAAAACGAATTGAAGAGGTATTACATATTTGTCATACAGCTTTTCTTTGGGAAGACTCGGTAAAAGGCATTTTCTCGGCTGAAAATCCATTCCTATTCTCAGAAATAGTGGAACCATTGAATTTACCTTTAACTATTGATGTCAGTCACTCTTTTATAGCATTACAAGGAGATAATCAAGGTTTAGAAAGACACCTAGAGAAATTTCATGTTTTTGCGACATACTTTCATCTTGCAGATAGTATGGGAATCATTCATGATGCACTGCCGTTAGGTACAGGCCGAATTAACTGGAGAATGGTTAAACCTTACGTGAACGATAAAGATTTTATTTTTGAAGTTGATTTAAGATCTTCTAATTTTACTGACTGTACTCCAATGGTTGTGAGCGCGGAGTATTTTCAGTGGATAGAATAAAGCTGCCCTTAGGCGAAGACAGAAGCGTAGTTGCACTTATACTGTATTCCTAAAATTTCTCACTACGTCGAATAGTCTTCCAGCTAGAAATTTACGCTTTCTTAAAGTGCGAAAAAAGCATAAAATACTCCCCATCTATGGATCTTGGGGAGTGTTTTATGCTTATGATCTAAGTGCACTTAGGGGGGAGATGACATGATGTTATGATTATTATGAACGATTTAGCTGTAAATCGGGCTACTGTTTTTATGTACTGTAATCACATCGCTCGTTGCGTGGGTGTCCTGATGATAAATATGCCTTTGTTGTTTGCCTATATCTGTTCCATAAACATGAATAGTAATAGCGGGCTGTTCGGATAGATTACGGACACTATGTATATCCGCATTAGGCGGGTATACAAATGAAATATCATTACGGTTTACATGTACTACGTCAATTATTTCTAATGTATAGTCTTGTTCACCTGCTGCACTAGGAACTTTACGATATCTGGTTTCTTCAATAGCACCCTCATATATCCCCACAAGTCCCCAAACTAAATGGTCGTGAATAGGGGCTGTTTGTCCGGGGCCCCAAACAAATCCAACAATCGAAAATACTTCATCTTCAGGCTTATATAACAGAAATTGACTATATTTATCTGAGCTGGGCTTTTTATACTCTGCAGGCAGTAGGTCTTTTGTTTGCAAAAGCGTTTGGAAATGGGGCTTGAGACGTTCTACGATCTCTTTTTCCGTTATTGCATCCTTTAGTATTTCTCTTACTGAATCCTCAAATTTGATTAACTGATCACGGATTGCCATGGCGGTTCCTCCTTAAATTAGGTTCATTTTCGATACTTTGAATCTCTTAATCCCTCAATTGGCGTAGCAAGTGAGACCGTTCATATACTATGTTGAAATTAATTCTAGGGATAAGCCTTAGCTCCAATTCTTGAAAGGTTATCTAGAATACTGTCTAGCGGATAACTTCTGATGCACTCTTGGTATTACGTAATCTCCAACCTCCTGAATTGTTTCAAGAAACGGATAACCACGAAGTAGAATCTTACTGAATCCTAAATCAACATACTCTATAATGCGATCAGCTACTTGGTCAGGTGTCCCTACTAATGAGATACCATTTCCACCTACAACACTTGCTACGCCTGCCCATAAGTTTGGACCGATACGAAAACCATTATCCCTAGAGGCGCTTACAAGTTTTTGCAAGCGTTTATTCCCTTCGGATTCACCGGATTTCGTTTGTTTTTCTTTATAAGCAAAATGGTTTTGACTTACACTTTTTAATAGTTTATCGGCTTTTGCCCAAGCCTCTTCTTCAGTATCACCTAAAATAACTTGCAGCGAGACACTATAATCCAAGTGGCGTTTTTCTTGTACAGCTAGAACTTTGATCTCCTCGAGCTGTTGCTGCGTAAGTTCTAGTGTCTCTCCCCAAAGCATATACACATCGGCTTCTTTGGCAGCTGTTTTTTTTGCTGCTGCCGAAGATCCCCCGAAAAATATTTTTGGGTGAGGCTGCTGCAACGGTTTATAAAATAAAGATGCATTCTTTAAAGTATAAAAATCTCCGTCATGATCAAAGTTATCTTCTGTAAACAACCGTTTTAGAACGTGAATAAACTCTTGGGTTCGTTTATAACGTGTACTATGGTCTAAGAAGTCGCCATCAGCATTTAACTCTTGGGGGGATCCTCCTGTCACAATATTCACTAGCGCTCTTTTGTTAGAATAATAATCCAGCGAAGCGAATTGACGAGCAAAGGTCGTCGGGGAAATAAACCCAGGTCTTGCAGCAAATAGAAATTTAATCTTTTCAGTTGCTGTAATCAAAGCAGAGGCAGTAACGATAGAATCGATGCATGTATTGCCAGTTGGCAAAAGAACGGTATCAAACCCTTTTTTCTCAGCTTGTTGAATAACAGTTTTTAAGTATTCGAGTGAAGGCTCTCTATCGGAGATTGTTTTCCATGGATCTACTCGATTGGAATGTGCCGTATTACTAAAAATGGATTGTGAGTCACCGTGAGTTGGTAAGACAGTGATAAATTCAACCATATTATTTCCTCCTTAAATTAAAGTTAATCAATCAGAATAGTTTGTTATAGAGGGCTCATAAATATCATAAAGGCAAATATTTATTTTGTATAATTGAAAAAAAGGAACTGTAAATTCATTTAAATTGAACTGACTATAAAGCACTCATTATTTCGAGAGCATCTAATCTAAGAATAAAATTACCAATTCTTACTTGACTTATCGGAAAAATGGTAATAACATTTTGAAGTAAGAGAATATATAAGCTGACTAGACAACTGGAGGCCTTAAAGCAGTGAAAAGTATCACCGGCTTTGTCTAGGAGGATTATCTAGCTTCTTTTAGAAGCTGCTAAAGCCTATGATCTTTTCATTCTAAGGATCATCGGCTTTTTTACGTGCATTTCATAATAGAATAATTGGGGTGAGCAGATGGATTTAAGAACAGTTAAAACATTTCAAACGATCGCCCGGCTCGGAAGTTTTCAGCAGGCAGCTGAAGAATTGAAGTATGTCCAATCAACAGTCACAATGCAAATTCAAAAGCTTGAGTCGGATCTCGGGATTAAACTAATAGAAAGAGGCAAGAAAATTCATTTAACAGAAGCCGGTAGACTATTCTATGAAAAGGCAGATGTGTTATTAAGACATTTAGATTATGTAAAAGATACAATGCATGAATGGCTGCACGGTGAGGCTGGCAAGGTTAGGATAGGGGCAATTGAGCCAATGGCTATTTACCGATTGCCTAACATACTAGCGCCTTTCAGTAAACGTTATCCAAAGGTGCAAATAAGTATTCAAGTAAACAATACACAAACCTTAACCAAAATGATTAAAGAAGGTGAAATTGATATCGCAATTTGCAATACTCCTATTTTGGATCATACAACTCTATTCGAGCCTCTTTTGCTTGAGGAAGTGTCCCTATTACTACCGGAGAATCACAGGCTAGCACATAAAGACAGAGTGTACTTGTCTGATTTTAAAGAGGAGCAGCTGTTATTAAGCGCTTTTGTTTGTAATTATCGAATTAGTTTAGAAAAATCATTACTAGAAGCTGGGGTTAATCCTAATATAGGATTGGAGATAAATAGCATGGCTGCTTTGAAAGAGTACGTCCAAGCTGGTCTAGGGATTGCTGTGGTACCCGATATTATGGTTGCTTCTCCGCCTAGCGGGACAATTGCAAGGAAGATAGCAGACTTAAATGTTGGGGTAATGACGGGTATTTTAAGAAAGGCAAATGCTACGATTACAAGCGGGACATCTATTGACCGGTTAATTACTTCTATAAAGGAATCATTTGCTTTAAAGTAGAATTCAATATTTTTGAATTTCTCATTCATATTTATCAATTATACAAATTAGATAAAGTAAGCTATAGTGTATTAAAACATAGAATTCCGATTAGTTCACTTGACTAGATGGTATTACTATCTAAAGTTGCTAAAAGAATGGCTGTAGGTAAGAGGAAGGAGCGTTAGGATGAATCAAAGCAATATACGACCACTAACTGGCATACGTGTTCTAGAGTTTGGCCAAATTGCAGCTGGACCTTACACTGGTATGCTGTTGGCGGATTTAGGGGCAGATGTGGTAAAGATTGAAAGGCCCAACGGCGGGGATGGCATGAGACTTTGGCCGCCATTTATTTACAACAATGAAAACGAAGGCTATAGTGCTAATTTTTCGTCTTTAAATCGTAATAAGAGAAGTGTTGTGATTGATTTTAAGAATAGGGATGAATTACAAATACTAAAGCAACTTTGTTTAGAAGCAGATGTGATTATTGAAAATTTCAGACCAGGTGTCTTAGGAAAATTTGGATTGGATTATCATAGCCTTGCTGAGGAGAATGCTAAACTTGTCTATTGTTCGATCTCGGGTTATGGCCAGCAAGGACCATATGCAAAAAAAGGGGCCTTTGATGTAACTGTTCAAGCCATTAGCGGGTTAATGAGCGTAACTGGAGAAGAGGAAGGCTCACCTGTGAAGTGCGGTGTTCCTGTAGCTGATTTTTCTGTTGGATTATATGCAGCATATACAATTGCAGCAGCTATTCATAAGGTTCAGCAGGATGGCAAGGGAACATATATTGACTGCTCCATGTTAGGGAGTGTACTAGGGATCTCAGCATTACAAACTAGCGAATACTTTGGTAATGACAAAGCGCCTAAACGTTTAGGAACTGCCCATCCTCGCAACGCTCCTTATCAAGGCTTTTATGGGAGTGACAAACCTTTTGTCATTGCCGCAGGAAATGATAAATTGTGGAAGGAGGTGTGTGAAGCAACCGGATTAGCAGAATTATTTATAGACTCCAGGTTTGTTACCCAGACGCTGCGTGCCAAAAATCAGAAGGAATTAGCAGCTATTTTACAGAAGGTTTTTGTTACAAAAACTGCCGAAGCTTGGATTCAGGAATTTGATCGAAGAGGAGTGCCATCAGCCCCAATCCATGACTTCCAGGAAGCTTTGGCAAGTCCTATCACTCAATCGCTGGATGTTGTAAAGGAGTTACCTTTACCTAATGGAACACAATTAAAAACAGTAGGCTTTCCTGTGAAAATAGAAGGATATGAATTTGAAATATATCGTACACCGCCTTTAATTGGTGAACATAATGAGGAAGTGCTACAAGAATGGTTGGAAAAACCTGCAATTAATAGTTGAACAGCTCATGCAGCTGCAATTGTAGAAAATATTAGATTAAAACCAAGTATTTCGATAAAAATAATTAATATTGGAGGAGTTTAAATGGTTGAGTTTCTTACCATGTCGCCTACAGCTGGAGATGGGAAATATGTTGGAGTTCCATGGGAGATAGAGCCTTCTTTTCACTATAACCATCAAATTGCAAGGGTAGCGGAACAGACAGGATTTTCATCTTTACTATTGCCGGTAGGAGCTGAATGCTTAGATGCTTCAATCGTTGCGGCATCCTTAATTCAATCAACTGAAAAGCTTAAGTTTTTATATGCAGCAAGACCTGGCTTTATTAGTCCTACTGTCTTTGCCAAGCAATTTGCTACATTGGATTATTTGTCAAACGGCCGCGCTATGATTAATGTTGTAACGGGCGGTTCATTAGAGGATTTAGGAAAAGATGGAGATAGCTTGCCTCATCACTTGCGGTATAAGAGAACAGAAGAGTTTGTCCATATTCTAAAACGCTTATTTACTGAAGAAATTGTCACTCATAAAGGAGACTACTATTCTTTTACAAACACATCACTATTCCCTAAACCAGTTCAACAGCCGCGACCAGAAATTTTTATGGGAGGAGCATCTACAGCCGGTAAAAGGGTTGCTGCAAAATTGGCAGACATATATATGCTGTGGGGAGAAACGCTTGAAAATACGAAAGCTCGTATTGATGAAATGAATCAATTGGCTGCAGAGGAAGGAAGAACCTTAAAATATTCTGTATCCTTTCAAGTCATCCTTGGAGAAACAGAAGAGCTAGCCTGGGAGCGCGCTCATCGTTTAATTAGTAAAGTAAGTCAAGAGAGTATCGCACAAAGAGAAAGATATAGAGTAAAAGATGAATCAGTTGGACATAAAAGGTTAGAAACGCTAATGAAGGATGCCAAAGATAATAATTTTGTTATTGGACCTAATCTTTGGGCAGGATTGACACAAGTACTAAGCGGCAATTCTATTGCGTTAGTAGGAACACCAGACCAAATTGCAGATCGAATCGTTGAATATGTGAATTTAGGGTTTGAAAAAGTGCTTTTAAGGGGCTTTCCTCATTTAGAAGTAATTGAATCAATCGGGAAGGAAGTAATCCCAAGGGTGCAAAGCAGGTTGAAAGAAAGTCATGCACATGTTCAGGTGTAGAGCTTTGCTGCGATATGAAAAAGTAAAAGGGAGGGACAGAGAATGGATAAGGCTAATACCAATATCTATAAAAACCGAATAGCACCCTGGATGTTACCAGTACTACTAATAGTCCTTTGGCAATTGTTCTCGTCTGTTGGACTTATTTCCAAAAAAACCTTACCGGCACCAGTGGATATTTTATATAGTGCGATTCAGTTGATCCAAACTGGTGAATTACTAGAACACATTAAAGTAAGCTTCCATCGAGCATTTATAGGCTTTGCAATCGGAGGGAGCATGGGGCTCATACTTGGTATTGTGAATGGGGTATCCCCCGTTGCCGAAAAGCATTTAGATACCACTATTCAGATGTTTCGGAATATTCCGCACTTAGCTTTAATCCCGCTTGTAATCCTATGGCTGGGGATAGGAGAAGAAGCTAAAATCTTTCTCGTTGCAATTGGCGTTTTCTTTCCTATCTACGTAAATACCTATCACGGTATTATCTCAGTAGACAAATCATTAATTGAAATGGGAAAAGTGTATGGATTAAGCAGAGATAAATTACTATTAAGAGTCATTTTTAAAGGAGCTCTTCCCTCTGTTCTAGTGGGAGTTCGCTATTCCCTCGGCATTATGTGGCTCACTTTAATTGTTGCAGAAACAGTGGCAGCTGATTCAGGTATTGGATATATGGCAATGAATGCTCGAGAATTTATGCAGACCGACATTATTATTGTAGCAATCTTGTTATATGCCATTTTAGGAAAACTCGCTGACTCTTTGGCGAAGTTATTAGAATTTAAGTTGTTAAAGTGGAATCCAAATTATCGAAAATCCTAATCTGAGGGGTGAAGAAATTGAAATCTAGTGACAAAGGAATTCACCTAAAAATAAAAAACTTAAAAAAAGCATTTGGGAATGTTGAAGTGTTAAAAGGGATCAATTTAAGTATACCCTCCGGCGAATTTGTAGCAATTGTTGGGAAGAGCGGGTGCGGAAAAAGCACGTTACTAAGACATATTGCCGGATTAGAAAAAGAAAGTGATGGGGAAATATTTCAAAATGGCGAGAGATTAGGTTCCATTAATAAACATGCACGATTTATGTTTCAAGATGCCCGTCTCCTTCCTTGGGAAAGGGTTTTGGAGAATATCGGGGTAGGCTTAGGTTTAAAGGATAACTGGAAGGAACAAGCTTTATTATCTTTAAAGCAAGTTCATCTTGAAGAAAGAGCGAGTGATTGGCCTTCGGTATTGTCAGGTGGACAACGCCAGCGCGTAGCACTTGCAAGAGCTCTAGCTACTAAACCTAAACTTTTATTATTAGATGAACCACTAGGTGCGCTTGATGCGTTAACACGGATTGAGATGCAGGAATTAATAGAAACAATATGGAAAGAGCAGCAATTTACAGCTGTGCTAGTAACACACGATGTTGCAGAAGCAATTACACTTGCTGATCGCGTTATCTTAATTGAGGATGGGCAGGTGTCTATGGACATGCGTGTTACGTTACCAAGACCGCGTGAAAGAGGAAGTAACGCTTTTGGGAAATTAGAAAGCAAGGTACTATCTCAAGTTATGAAAAAAAATCAACAGCCGCTTTTAGAAGACGTTACTACAGTATAAAAACTAAAATTTCTTAATGAAAAGGAGAAGAGCGAGATGATCATTGCAATGGCAATCACAGGAGACCAGGAAACAATTGTACCTATTATTGAAGGAGAAACTATTCGTTTATACGATACAGAAACGGAGCATGTAAGTGACTTTGAAAATCCTGCTAATAACTTAACTACTGGAAAAAGGAGCGCTGTTATTAAGTGGGCCAATAATAAGGGAGTGAAAGTATTATGCTCCCCGCCGAGTATGCTGTGTGAATTATCCTATGATTTAGCAAGACAAGAGCAGTTTCAGTACTACCGAGTAAAACCTCATACAAGCTTTTCAGCACTGCAAAGTCTTATTAAGGAAAACGGCTTGGAATTAGTGGCAGCGTTGCCGCTAAATGAAATTGAACCAAGTGTTATAGCACCAGCCAAGCAATAAAGTGAATCTATTTGGTATATATGCAATCCACATTTGCTAAGGAGAGACTATGAAATATTTAAAAGTTACAATTCACAACGAACGTTCAGTTGAAAAAATTGTCAATATATCTTTAAACTCTCCTCATAATCTTAACGCGATTCATTTAGAGTTATATGAAGAATTAACTGGTTATTTAGATGCAATTTCTACAGATAAAGAAGTAGGTGCTCTTATTTTCAGCAGTGAATTGGCAACCTCATTTAGTGCTGGTGTAGATGTGAAGTTTGTTCAAAATCTAACCAATCAAGAGGCTAGTGAATTTTTCAGCAAGATATCTAGTTTATTAGAGAAAGTTGTACATTTGCCCATTCCTACAATCTCAGTATTGAGTGGGTATACATTTGGGGCTGGAGCCGATCTTGCCATTTCATGTGATTTTCGTATTGCTAGCAAGTCAACAACCTTTCGATTTCCAGGCCCCCAATTTGGTTTGATTCTAGGTACACAACGTTTAATCCACGAAATTGGACCTTCTAGAGCTCGATTTTTAACTTTATCAGGAAGCAGAATTGATGGGCAAAGAGCGTATGAATACGGACTTGTGCATGAGGTGTATGAAAATGAAGCAACGGCAAAAGAAAATGCTCTAAAACTAGCAGAAACAGTACTGACTGTTCCAGTACATGCAGTTCAATTATTGAAAAAGATTTGCAATGAACAGCCAAAAGAAGCTACCGATTTAACCAGAGAATCCGTTCTAGAAGGAGATTTTAATAGGCGATTCAATGCGTACATAACACAGACAGCGAAAAAAAAGAGTTAGGGTGAAAAGTGAGATGATAAAAAAACGAGTAGTGTATATATTAACAACTCTTATTCTTCTTGTACTAGTGGTAAGTGGCTGCGGGGAGAGTAAACAAACAGCTGGAGCAAGTAATACCGCTGAAAAAGGGGTATTACGGATTGGGTATCAAAAATCTGCACCAATGCTGCTATTAAAGAAGAAAAAGCTCTTAGAAACAAATCTGGGTAAATTAGGTTATGAAGTGAAGTGGTATGAATTTAATACCGGCATTGCTGTAGCAGAGGCATTAAGTACCGGAAGTATCGATTTCGGAGGGCTAGGAGATTCTCCCTCTTTATTCGGTAAAGCTAGAGGCTTGGACTTTGTCTATGTTGCAAGTGAGCCCTCTGTCCCACAATCTGAAGGGATTTTGGTGAAAGACAGCTCCTCCATACAAACAATTAAGGATTTGAAGGGAAAAAAGGTAGCCTTCAACAAAGCCTCAATTTCCCAATACTTGCTATTAAAAGCTTTAAAATCTGAAGGAATGACTATTGATGACGTTGAGCCTGTTTACCTCAATCCGCCAGAGGCCAGCATAGCTTTTTCTCAAGGACAAGTAGATGCATGGGTTACATGGGAACCATATTTCACAACAACCGCAAACCAAGGTGGCCGGGTTTTAGTGACTGGAACAAATTTTGTATCGTTACGTTCGTTTTATATAAGCAGTAATGCCTTTACAAAGGAGCATCCAAAAGCTATTAAACAAGTAGTATTAGAGCTTCAAAAGATTGGCAAGGAAATTAATGAAAATCCATCTGAAGCAGCAGAGCTAGTTTCTGAAGCGACAAAAATACCAGTTTCAACCTGGAAAGAAATATTAAGTAAAAAACCGGCTGATATTCAGTTTATGGATGAACAGGCAGTGCGTGATCTTCAGACTCAGGCTGATGATCTACTTGAAATGAAGTTAATTGACACGAAAATCCAAGTTGCAAAATCTGCTTGGACTCCAACTAAATAAGAAGCAGTTGTATATTAACACAATCTATGTAAGGAGGTGAAACTTAATGGATTGATAAAGAAAGCTCGCCGATTGGCGAGCCCTGCCTTTGAGCGAAGACAGAGGCGTAGTTGCACTTACACCTTGTTCCTAAAATTTCCCGCTACGTCGAGTTTGCTTCTGGCTAGAAATATATACTTTCTTAAAGTGTGAAGAAGCTTTTGGAGTATACAAGCGAGGATGTAAGAAAAATAACAAAACAATAACTAAAGAATACAGAATATTCAATCTTTAATTGTGATAACTACTAAACTTATAAAAAAGGGGAAAAAAGCATGCCAACAAAAACAAGTTCGATTTACCAAGAGCCAGTATTTCATACTGTAGAGGAAGAACGTCAACATCGCAAGGAGCGATTAGCAGGGGCATTTAGAATATTTAATCAGTTTGGATTTAATGAAGGTATCGCAGGACATATTACTGTTCGTGATCCGGAGAAGACGGATCACTATTGGGTCAATCCATTAGGAGTACATTTTGGAAAAATGAAGGTAAGTGATCTTCACTTGGTAAATCATGAAGGGGATGTCGTAATTGGTGATCGGCCAATTAACAAAGCAGCTATCGCCATCCACTCGCAAATACACCAAGCGAGACCGGATGTCATTGCAGCGGCTCATTCCCATTCCCTTTACGGAAAAGCATGGTCAGCTTTAGGAAGGCTTTTAGATCCGCTTACTCAGGATTCATGCGTATTTTATCAAGATCATGGATTATTCGATGATTTCACAGGAGTTGTACTTGATAAAACTGAAGGAGAACGTATTGCAGATGCTCTTCAGCAGTACAAAGGGGTCATATTACGGAATCATGGCCTTCTAACAGTTGGACATAGTGTAGATGAGGCCGCTTATTGGTTTATCGCCATGGACCGGGCGTGCCATGCACAATTGCTTGCAGAAGCTGCAGGTAAACCGATTGCCATTGATCATGAAACGGCTCTATTGACACACTCTCAAGTTAGCAGCCCATACAGCGGATGGTTTAATTTCCAACAATTATGGTATAAATTGCTGGAAGAAGAGCCGGATGTTTTACAATAAAACGTTTATTGAACACGATATATGAGAAACTTGGGCATGAATACGAACCTATTCATGCCTAAGTTAAGCGGTGATTAGGAAACAATAAATCTATTAATGTAGTAGGAGGGGGAAGGTACATATGCAAAAGCTACATTGGCTAGGAGAATTTTTGCGCAAAAACATAGTTCAGCGTTCTTTGCTGCTCGGTATTGCTTCAATCGGGAGTATCGCGATACTAGCTGGTTGTGGATCTGCTGATCAAACAACGGCTAAGACAGAATCAGTGGATCTTTCAAAGGTAACTTTAGTGTTAGGAGATCAAGCTGGCATGACGAAAGCAAAAGTAGAGGCTTCTAAAGTCCTTGAAGGAACACCCTATAAGGTTAGGTGGGCTAGTTTTCAAGGTGCTGCACCTTTATTTGAGGCTGTGAAAGCAGGATCAGTGGACACAGCACCGGCTGGAGATACACCAGTATTAGCTGCAGCGGCCTCAGATGTTCCCATTAAAATTATTGCAACAAGTGTGTCTTCACCAGAGGCAGTCGGAATACTAGTACAAAAAGGTTCCTCAATTAAAAAGGTCGAAGATTTAAAAGGAAAAACAGTTGTTGTTTCTTCTGCTAAAGGGAGTATTGCGCAATATCTGCTCATTGAAGCTTTAAAAGAAGCTGGCCTATCCACCAAGGATGTTAACGTGAAATTTGTTCTTCCAACAGATGCGGCCGCAGCGTTTCAGGCTGGTGAAATCGAAGTGTGGGCTACGTTTGACCCTTACTTAGCAATTGCAGAGAAAAATGGCGGAAGACTGTTACGCAGCGGGAAAAATATTAATACTGGATTAGGATTTATTACTGCTTCTGATGCAGCCTTACAGGATCCTGGAAAAAGAGCCGCTTTAGAAGATGTGATCAAAAGAATCTCTAAAGCATGGGAATGGGAAAATAAACATAAAAAAGAATATATCAATATCTACTCCGACATAACAAAATTGCCTAAAGATGTCTCAGAAACAATTAATGGAAGAGTAAATGCTGAGGTTAGAGACGTGACAGATCAGGATATTACCGCGGTGCAGAAAGTAGCAGATGTGTTTATGGATGAAGGTGTACTTGCGAAGCCGGTAAAGGTAGCTGAAATAGTTGATAAAGATATATTTAAGAATAAGTAGTATTTGGATACATACTGGAGAGGTGATAAGCACATGAAATTCTTAGTTGTGGGAGCTGGAGCGGTAGGGGGCTATTTTGGCGCAAGATTAGCAGAAAAGGGAGAAGATGTGACGTTTCTTGTTCGAAAAAATAGAGAAGATCAACTACGTGCAAGAGGGCTAGTTGTTCACAGCGCACATGGAGATGTAACCCTGCAGCCAAAGACAATCCGCAGTGGTCAAACAGGAGCATTTGATGTAATTCTCATTGGCACAAAGGCATATCATTTGGAACAAGTGATATGCCTTTGTTCATAAAGATACGGTACTGATTTCTATGTTGAATGGGATTGAACAGATCACGAAGCTTCGCTAAGCCTTTTCATACCATTCGGTAATAGGCGGAGTTTGTTTTATCATTTTCCGACAGAAGACCCCCACTTCAAGCACGTGATGGGTGTAGCCCAGTGGTAAGTGGGGGATGAATGTCGGCTAGGCAATCGCCTAGCATATTTGGTGAATAGGGAAATGCAACTAGACAAACGTACGTTCTTTTGGTAATATGTAATTACCAAAATGAACCAGAAGTGTTCCAATATGATGCACAGAGCAAAACCTTACATATGAGAAGCATCAACGGACAAGCGCTCGTACTTCCGTATGTGTATTTTCCTTATGGACAGGACCGGGTGCAGGAATCCATCGCTGCGCAGCTTTCCTGTCAAAATAAAAAGAAGTATGGTCAGTCAATGGGTTGGTCAATCGAGGACCATGGTACATACTATATCATCAAATGTATCGTAGAAGAGCCAGAACATCCTCATCTCAATCACTCAAAAGTAGACGGTGTCATCGGTATGGACGTCAACTACAATCATATTGCCTTCTCCAACGTGAATGGACAAGGACAATTACTTTCCTCCTCCTGTCTCTATTTCTCCTTAGAAGGAAAACGAAGCGGACAAATTACAAAACTTCTAGAAGCAGAAGCAATTCGTTTGGTGGATATTGCGGTTCAAAGGAATAAGCCGATTGTGTTAGAGGCATTGGATACAACCCTCTCCAAGTCTGCGGGACGTTACCGCAATCGGAAGCAAAACCGAAGGATGAGCATGTTTGCCTATAAAAAGATGCAGGATAGCATTCACAGCCGGGCTGCCAAAATGGGAGTCGCTGTGTTTGAGGTGAATCCTGCCTTCACAAGCCAGATCGGGAAGATGAAGTATATGAAACAAATGCATGTTTCCATCCATCAAGCGGCATCCTATGTCATTGGCAGACGCGGTATGAACCTGAAGGAACAAGTGCCAAAGGTATTGCGGGCCTATACAGAACGTAAGGATGGGGAGCACCACTGGAAGCAATGGAGTGTGTTAACAAGGAGATTCAAAGCACTTCGCCCGCATTTGTTCTATCATGTATCAGACCAATCCGATCCACTATTCAGCAAAGAAATTTGCGCGTATGGCTTGACCCAAGTAGAACGTGACGTTTTGCAGAAGTATGTACCAAAAGTTTGGTTAGAAGAAACAGAAATCTGACCTCGTTTGGAATGGCACAGCCTGTTCTTGTATCACTACCATTTTGCCGCAAAGGCCAGAGGACCCAGCTCCAGAATGGTGGGTGCATTGGTGCAAGAACATCGCAACACGTATAGGGTGAAAAAAGAGCAGCAGCTATCACTACTTGTATGAGACAAGGTCAACCTCGGTGATTTTGTCACGTACAAGAAAGTGTGAGCTCTCCCTATTTGCTCTATGAGAAGCTTGTTGAACGGCTCTGTATTTCGCTTCCTAGGAAGAAAATACAGAATCTCCCACCTCAAGGAGCGTTAGTGAGTAGGTGGGGGTAGTTCAATTGCGTAGCTGGAAATGCTGAAATTCATGCTAAGAAACGACATAATAATTGTAGGAGGATATCCCATGAAAAAAGTAAAATTACTTGTTTTAGATGTAGATGGTGTCCTGACTGATGGGAAGCTTTACTACGGCAGCTCTGGAGAAGAATATAAGTCTTTTCATACACAGGACGGGTTAGGGATTAATCTTGCTCGTCATAGCGGAATAAAGATTGCATTAATTAGCGGCAGAAGCTCCAATGCTGTTAAGAAGCGAGCAGAAGAATTGAAAATAGATGTTTTTTATCAAGGTATTCATGACAAGGTGCAGGTATTAAATGAAATTATGGCTGACTTCAATATAAATTTGGAGAATGTATGCTATATGGGAGATGATTTGAATGATCTTCCTATCCTTCAAATCGTCGGATACCCCGCAGCGCCGCAAAACGCAGTACCTTTGGTTAAGGAGAGTGCTCGCTTCATTTCAAAAGCAAATGGAGGAGAAGGCGCAGTGAGAGAGCTCATTGATCATATTTTAACTGAAGGATATGATTATAAATCCTTGTTACATCATTACTTTAATGGAAGGATTACCTTTACTCAATAATACTGTTCCAAGGAAAAGATAATGTTTTTTACAAAACTTGCACTGTCGTTGCCTCATAGCCGCAAAACACTTGCATTCTGCTTGTGTTTTGCGGTTTTTTTCATTGCATAGCACACGTATTCTATGTCTGCGAAAGCGAGTGGGATTATCTGTTCCAACAAAAAGACCTCCACTCTTGATAAGTGAAGACAGCTGGACGAATTCATTTTTTCATGTATGTTTTGATTCTAACATTTAAAAGCAAACTCCTACTTTGGATGAGACGAGCTTAGTCGAGAAAGGGTCTCCTTATCACAAATAACAAAAAGTTGTGCGTTATCAGGAATTTGTTCATCTAATTTTTGGTTTATATGGAGGTCACCGTGATCCGCTACTAGTGTAGCTCCTTTGTTAAGAAGATCCAGGAAAGCCTCACGATATGTTCTCCATTCAGCTTGTCTAGGAACTTCATACATCCCTTCCCTACACTGCCTGCTCATGAGCTCTGAATACATGCGGGTAACTCCATGGAAAAACAAAGAGCTTACTGCTGCATGGGAAATCATTTCTTGTGTAGGGATAAATTCGTCCACCTTTACGTGCTTGAATAAATCGATATGCTTTTGATTGATTACCTCGGCAGTGACATGAATTGATAGATCCATTTTTTTCTTCGATCGAGGTCATCGCAGTGGCGATTAATAATGTTTTTCCATCGACAAGCAACGGGTCTTTGGTAGCATAGCTATCCTGTGTAGTTTGATCTGCGAAAATGATAACGCCTTTTGCCTTAGGGAAATTGGCGCGGAGTAAGGTTTCTTGATCGGTGGCGTCCCCTCGAACATAAAATAGACGCTCCTCTATTATAGGAGCTTTCTCTATATTATCGATGATCACAATATCAGTTGTTTTATCAGAGTTTAAAATTTCTTGGATAGCTAATTTAGATTTATCACTCCATCCAATCAAAATGATATGGTTTTTACCTGTATATTTCATATTTCCACCAACCTTAAGTTTTTCGATAAGATATACAGATTCAATGATTTTTCCAATAATAGAACTAACAAGTGCAATACCAGTGATGTAAAGAAGGATTGTAAATAATTTTCCAAGATGAGTAACCGGGGCATAATCACCAAAACCAACTGTAGCAAGCGTTGTAAAGACCCAGTAAACAGCGGTTAAATACGATTTGAATGTTTGCGGCTCTAGCCAGAGAGCAATATACGCAGCAACTAATATGTATAAGATGACAAAAAGCAAAAAGATTTTGTTCCTTGACTTCACTAGATAATATAATAATTTCTTCATTGTAATCCCCATCATAGCTCCCCCTAACTTCTAAATCAGCGATTATATTTATACTTCCCAATTTTTTTAGTTGAGTATAACTATTAAAGGAAAAACAGCTGCATTGTAACAGCTGTTTTGGCGTTAGTAGACATTTTAAAAATATATTTATTCAGTGCCTGATGTTATTTTTGTGTAATAAGCAAGTATAACAATAATTACAGGAGGAAGTGCTGCCAATCTAAACCACCCCTCTGCACTTCCGAAATACAAAGATAGGGCTGGCAATAAAAGCGCAATGCCGCTCGCTAATAATGCCTTCCACGATTTTTTCCATACACCCCAAAACAGTAAAAATAATGAAGCTCCAATCAAGACCCAATAAAGAATAGCTACCAAGAAGAAATCCATATTTGTTCTCCCCTTTGTCCAACTTTCTGTATCTATCTATAAATTATATGTTTATATTCACTATATGCTCCGTCCGCTCAATAGGAAATTAACAAATAACATGCTCATGCTCAAATAACAAGAGGATCGTAAACTTAGGTGATTGTCCTATCTCTCACTAGTCCTATGCGACATAGTATATAGAACAAAGCTAGTACGTTTTTTAATATCACAAACGTGCCGCTAATCAAAATAGGAGGATCACTATGAAACTTACAAAAGAAAATATTTTTAAACGTCTTCGCAACTGGAAAGCATGGGTTGCGCTATTTGCGTTAATTGGGATGATTGCAAAGTCCCTTGGCTATGCGGATTTTGAGGGGCAGCTTGGGCAAATTCAGGAGGTTATCTATACGGTAGGTGTTATACTGGGTTTATGGACTGACCATGAAACAGTGCAGGGAGAGGATACTTGATGGGAAAAATAGCTGATTTTTCACATCACAATTCGATTGATTGGAGCAAAGCAAAGGACGAGCTAGATCTTGCTATTATTCGTGTGCAATATGGCTCTTCTTTCATTGATACAAAATATAAACAATTCGTAGCTGGATGCAAAAGCTACAATATACCATTTGGGCATTATGCATATTGCCGCTTTGTGAGTGTAAATGATGCAGTGGTAGAGGCGAAAGATTTTATAGCTCGTGCAGATAAGGCCGCTAAGTTCTTAGTAGCAGATGTAGAGGAAGTGAGAGTAAAAAATCCAACAGATCTTATCCCTGCTACGCAAGCATTCATTGACACTTGCAAGGCTGCCGGCTGGAAGGTCGGCTTATATACAGGACATTTCTTTTATAAAAAGTATGGTATGAGCCAAGTAATAGCTGACTTTTTATGGATTCCTCGTTACTCCTCGATTGATATTGGACAACCTACAGGAGCTAAGCCAGATATGGCATGCGATGTATGGCAATATACAGAAAAAGGAAGGCTCGCTGGTGTAAACGGGAATGTAGACTTAAATTTACTTATTGGAGACAAACCACTCGAATGGTTTACTGGTGCGCCGCTAGGGAGCTAATGGCAGTACCTTATACAAAGCCATTCTTTCCAGCACTGCTTTTTGATAAGCAAAGGCTCTTGAAGAATTTGAGAGTAAAGGTATTCAAGGATGAAGAAGTTGCTCTTAAGGCCATGCAGAGCAAAGCAAATTTATCGTAGAACCAAAGAACCATAGCATGCGGTAAACGAAATAAAGAAATGAAGCCCTTTCCTCAAACGGAAGGGCTTTTTGACACTGTAAGAAAGTATAAATTTCCAGCTAGAAGTGAATTCGGCGTAGTCGGAAATTTTAGCACTACAGTATAAGGGCAACTACGCCTCTGTCTTCGCCCAAGAGCAGGGCTCGCCAGTCGGCGAGTTTTCTTTATTCTACCTCAACCTATGTGCAGAGTGCTCCTTACAATTCATAATGGTTACGAAGTAAATAAGCAATCCATTTACAATGGGGGTGATTGCGAATATTTTCTAGTAACCCTTTCACGATTGCGGGTCCAAAGCTCGGTTCAAGCAGCTGTTGCTTGAGCAGGATTACCGATTCTTTTTCAATACCCTCTTCGATTTCTGCTATTTTTTGCTCCATAATTTCAAGAATTTGCTCCTTTGTTACCTCTTCATTCATCGGTTGCTTACACATTTGGAGCAGCTCTTGTGAAATGAATGGTATCGTTGTATGTCTTGCCAGTACATTTGTTTTTTCCACAAGCGATCGAGCCAATAGCTCCAAATCCAATGGTACGTTATAGAATAAAAATAGATGGGAATAAATACTCATGAAGCCTTTAATACAATACATAATATCATATTTTGTCTGATCGGCCTCTTTACTATATAAACGTTCAATCATCGCTAAGATATTTTTTTCAATCAATCTGTCGTAGTAATGAAATTTGAGGATGAGTTCTTGGTTAAATGATTGTGCTTGCTCTTTAATGAGAATTTTCGCGAAATCAGAATGTTTATAAAAAGAATTAAATGCTGTGTAATAGAACTCATATAAAAGTTTTTGATCATCACTCGTATCTCTGACCACATAGTCAATATCAGCTGTGAGTTGGATCATGAAATGATCGATTAGGGCTAAAATCAATTCATCCTTTGACTTAAAAGATAAATAAAAAGCACCTTTAGAAATACCGCAATACTCAGTTATTTGTTGAACGGATGTGGCTTCGAAGCCTTGCTTTGCAAAAAGCTCTAGCGCCTTTTCCATAATTAATTGTTTTTTAATCATCTTCTCGCTCCCAGGTTATATTGTTGACAAATGACTGATTAGTCATTACTATAAATGAATGATCTAGATAAGTCAATTAAAGGTAGGTGTAGCAGTGAAAGGCTTAGTTAATTTTGTCTTAAGGAATAAACTAGCTGTTTGGTTACTTACAATCATTATCACTGTATCTGGTATTTATTCAGGTACACGCATGAAGATGGAAACAATTCCGGATATTTCAATCCCTTACTTAATTGTGACGGATGTCTATCCAGGAGCAACTCCTAGGAAGGTAATGGAAGATGTGTCCATCCCCTTAGAGAAAGCAGCAGAGAATCTTGAACACGTAAAATCAGTTAATTCAAATTCCTATTCTAACATGGCAAGTATTCAAGTGGAATATGAATACGGCGTAGATATGGATGAAGCAAAACGCGCATTGCAATCTGCGTTAGATGCCGTGGAATTGCCAGAAGGAGCACAAAAGCCGAAAACTACAGCAGTTAGCATGAACATGATGCCGGTTGTTGCCTTAAGTGTAAGCAGTTCAAAAGAGGATATTGTTGAATTAACGTCAACCGTAGAGGAAAGCTTACTTCCAAAAATCGAGAAAATCGATGGTGTTGCGTCTGCGACTATGACAGGTCAGCATGTTGAGGAAGTGGATCTTACTTATAACAAAGCCAAAATGGCTGAGCTTGGCTTAACCGAGGATAAAGTAAAGCAAATGATTCAAGCGAGTGACCTCTCTGTTTCGTTAGGGCTTTACAAATTTAAAGAAGGTGAACAAGCTGTAGCTATCGATGGTAAGTTCATGACGGCTGATGAATTAAAGAATATGCTTATTCCTGTAACACCATCAGCAGCAAATCCATCACCATTTGTGAAGCTAAGTGACATCGCTACAATTGATGTGGTTGGTAAAGTAGAATCGGTTTCACGTACAAATGGTAAAGAAGCCATTGCGATTCAAATTGTCAAAGCTCAGCAGGCTAACACTGTTGATGTTGTAAACAAAGTGAAGAAGCTCGTTAAAGAAGAAAAGGCAAAATATGATGATCTTGTTATCGATGTAACACTTGATCAAGGTGCACCAATTGAAAAATCCGTTTCAACGATGGTGGAAAAAGCAGTATTTGGCGGTTTAATCGCTGTATTAATTATTCTGCTATTCTTACGCGATCTTAAATCAACAATTATTTCCATTATCTCTATTCCAGTTTCCATTTTCATGGCATTTATGCTGTTAAACTGGATGAATATTACGCTAAATATTATGACGCTCGGGGCGGTTACAGTTGCCATTGGTCGTGTAATTGATGACTCCATCGTAGTAGTTGAAAATATTTACCGACGTTTGCATTTAAAAGAAGAGAAATTAACAGGACGAGCACTTGTACGCGAAGCGACAATTGAAATGTTCAAGCCGATTCTCTCATCAACATTAGTAACGGTGGCCGTATTCGCACCGCTTATGTTCGTTGGCGGTATGGTCGGTGAGCTATTCACACCATTCGCGTTAACAATGACGTTTGCACTTGGAGCTTCGTTAATTGTTGCGATTACGATTGTTCCTGCATTGTCTCACTTCTTATTTAAGAAGAAGTTATACGGCGAAAAAGCAGCAAACAGCCATAAAGAGGCTGGTGCATTATCTAATTGGTATAAAGGGGTCCTAGAGAAGGCACTTAACCATAAAATCATTACTTCATTGCTTGCTGTTGTTTTATTAGTCGGCAGTTTGGCATTAACACCATTAATCGGTTTTAGCTTTATGGGAAGCGAAGAAGAAAAAGTGATGTACTTAACGTACACACCAAAAGCAGGTGAGCTGCCGGAGGATACATTAGCTAATATTAAAGTGGTCGAAGAAAAGATGCTAAAACGTGATGATATTGATATCGTTCAATTATCCGTAACGAAAAATGGCGATTCGACGGCGGCCATGATGGGTGGCGGAGCAGGCGGCGGTGCATTGATGTATCTCATCTTTGACCCTGACATGAAAAACTTCCCAGAAGTTCGTGATAAAATTGAAAAGTATGTAAAAAACATAGGACAAACAGGTGAATGGAAGAGCCAAAACTTCTCTTCTACGTCCGCTTCTTCAAATGAGGTTAAGTACACATTTTACAGTGAAGATTTAGATAAACTGAATCAATCTGTAAAAACGGTAGAAAAAGAAATGAAGAAGGTTAAAGGTTTAAAAGATGTTTCCTCTAGCGTAGAAGATGCCTACGTTGAGTATACATTCAAAGTAGCACAAGCTGAATTGCTGAAGTATGGTTTAACAACAGGACAAATCGCCGCGATGTTAAGCCCTGCAAAAACACAAAATGTGTTAACAACGGTTAAGAAAGACGGCGACACATTAAATGTCATTGTACAGCAGGACCAATCTGCACAGCCAAAATCAATTGATGATATGTTAGCAACACAGGTACCGACAGCAACTGGTGCAACAATGCCGCTTTCGGAGCTTGTGAAGGTTGAAAAAGGTACAACGTTAAATACACTTGCACGCAGTAAAGGTGAATACTACGCAACTGTTTCAGGAACAATCATTGGTAATGATGTTTCAAAGGTCACACCGAAGATAGATAAAGCAATCGATAAATTAGACTTGCCTAAAGGTGTTACAGTTGATGTTGCCGGTGTAACGGCAGACATGAAGGAAACATTTACACAGCTTGGTATAGCTATGGCTGCCGCTGTGGCAATCGTGTACTTTATCCTTGTTGTCACATTCCGTGAAGGTGTCGCTCCGTTTGCGATCCTGTTCTCGTTACCATTTGCGGTTATTGGTTCATTTGTCGGCTTATTAATCGGTCGTGAAACAATCTCTGTCTCCGTCATGATGGGTCTATTAATGTTAATTGGTATTGTCGTAACAAATGCCATTGTCCTTGTAGACCGCATTATTCATATGGAGCGTGACGGAATGAGCATGCGTGAAGCAATTCTGGAAGCTGGCGCAACGCGTCTACGTCCAATTCTAATGACAGCAATCGCAACGGTTGGCGCGTTAATCCCATTAGCAGCGGGCTCAGGCGGTGGCGGTTTAATCTCGAAAGGTCTTGGTATTACAGTAATTGGTGGTTTAACAAGTTCGACGTTATTAACATTAATTATTGTACCTATCGTTTATGAAGTTTTATCTAAGCTATTCAAGAAAAACCGTAAAGAAATAGAAGAAAACTAATTGTTCAGCCCTGCAAGGAATGCATCTTGCAGGGCTTTTTCTTGCATTTTAGGAATACAGTGTAAGTGCAGCTACGTCTCTGTCTTCGCCCAGAGGGCAGAGCTTGCCAATCGGTGAGTTTTTCTTTATGAATTTCCCATAAACCTAGGCAGCTTTCATGTTAACAGAGAAAAGGATAATGGGAATGATGCAAGCAAGAATTTAGCAGGAATTCAAAATATCTATATTACGGATATCATAAAGTATATAAAAGCAAAATGTCAGGAGGAGCGTCCGTGCAAATACATGTAGTACAAAAGGGAGATACCTTATGGGCACTTTCAAAGTATTACAATGTTGATATAAAACAAATACTTGCGGTAAATCAACTAGGAAGCTCTGGGAATTTAGTGGTCGGTCAATCACTGGTCATTCCTACGCCTGGTTTAATACAATATACCATTAAAGTGGGCGATACCCTTCCAGCAATCGCCCAGCGATACGGGGTCACGGTGCAAGCTATTTTACAAACAAACAGCCTTACTATCTACTCGCCGATTTATATAGGGCAAACCTTGCTTATTCCTAAAAGGATCCAGACAAAGATTGAGGTAAATGCTTATACTACTAGTATTAGTGATCAAACAGGAAAAGACATCAAAAATGTAGGACGGTATCTTACGTATATTTCTCCATTTACGTATGCTTTTACAGATAACGGAACTATTGTCACAATAAAAGATACATCTATTTTAGCAGCTTCCAAAGCTCAACATGTAGCACCTCTTCTTGTTCTCGCAAATCTTACAGGTGGAAAATTCAGCTCTGATCTTGCAGCAACGATCCTTCGTAAGCCCAACTTACAAAAAACGCTCATTACAAATATAGTTAAAACAATAAAGGCTAAAGGCTACAAGGGTTTAAGCTTTGATTTTGAAAATGTATATCCAGAAGATCGTAAAAACTATGAGGATTTCTTAAAAAAAATGGCAACTGAACTACACAAAGCAGGACTCTTCCTTTCCGCAGCAATGCCGCCCAAACTTAGTGATCAGCAAACGGGATTACTATACGAAGCACAGAACTATGCTTCTCAAGGGAATATCTTAGACTTTGTGACCCTCATGACTTATGAATGGGGCTGGGCTGGCGGGCCGCCATTAGCAATCGCTCCAATTAACGAGGTACAACGGATATTAAATTTTGCGATTACAGTCATTCCGCGTAATAAAATCCTCATGGGGGTCCCTCTATACGGAAGAGACTGGAAAATTCCGTGGGTGAAGGGAACACAAGCAAAGGTAGTTAGTCATCAAGAAGCAATTCGCTTGGCCGCAAAGTACGGCGCCACCATCTATTACCATGAAACCTATCAATCTCCCTACTTTCAATATACTGACGAAACAGGGCAACAACATGAAGTATGGTTTGAGGATGCACGCAGCATACAAGCTAAATTTGATACAGTTAGACAATATGGCCTTCGGGGTATCAGCTATTGGAAGCTAGAAAATCAGTTTGCACAACAGTGGGCAGTTCAGGATGCGAATTTCTTAGTACAGAAATTGGTATAAGGTGCTTACACTATCGAAAAGGATAAACTTCCAGCTAGAAATGATTCGATGCAGTCGGAAATTTTAGGAAGACAATGAAACAAAAGCTCTGTAATTTTGCTACGGGAAATGAATAGAATTCAAGCTTGAAAGCGTAGGGCACTGATTCAGGGAGCATATTTGCTCTCTGCTTTGGTGTCCTCTTTTAGTGTAGAGCAATCCTACACACTCTATCATGCTTCCGGCGCATTAAAATGAGATGAATGCTGGTAGTTTGGAAAACTTGGCCATCTGTCCTATCACGCGTTAGCTGTCTTTTACATAGTATAAGACAAGCCAGTCTATGAGCTTTTTTCATATTGCTGGTAAAACAAGAGAATAGGAGATGGTGTCAATAGTTAAGATTTATATCGATGCAGGTCATGGAGGACAAGATAGCGGAGCGGTAGGAAATGGATTGCAGGAAAAGAATATTGTGCTAGAAATCGCGCGCCAAATGAATCAAATTTTAGTGAAAGAATACGAAAACGTGCAAACAGCTATGACACGCATGGATGATACGTTTGTATCCTTATCAGACCGTGCAAGTCGCGCGAACGCATGGGGAGCGGATGCCTTTATTTCCATTCACTGTAATAGTGGCGGCGGGAAAGGATTTGAGTCTTACCGTTATAGCGGTGCATCTGATTCACGTACAATTGCTTTTCAAAATACAGTACACGATCATGTGATGGGATTTTACAGCCAACATGGCATTGTAGACCGCGGCAAGAAGTCTGCTAACTATGCTGTTCTTCGTGAAACAAACATGATTGCTGTTTTGACAGAAAACTTATTTATGGATAATGTGGAGATTACAAAGTTTAATGATTTGAATTTCCTTATCGGGGCAGCCCGTGCTCACGCAGAGGGAGTAGCAGCATTTTTCGGATTGAAGAAGAAAACCACACAGCCTCAAATCGTATATATTTATACTGGGGGATACGCTGGAAATGCACTTGTAGAAGTGCATGATTACTTGCTCCGTACAGGGGATGGCTTCGATTGCAAGCGCGGGGAAGACGGTTCCATTATCTTCTTAATCGGTCCGTTTGATACGTCGCAACAGAATTTTAAGGACTGCAAAAATTTCTTAGATTCAAAAGGACACTACAACAAACTTCTGTCGCCTGAAGAAGCTGCAGACTGGCGATAAGAAAGGCGGTCACGGTCCGGACGAAGCCCATTCATGGAAGCTTTCCGTGTGTTCTTCGACACAAAAGTCGCTTTTTGCCTTTTGTGTCGAAGATTATTCTGGAGACTGAGGCAAACCGGGGGAGCGAGAAAATATCCCAAAAAGTTATACTTAAAGTGAACTAAGCGAAGCCGCCTTTTAGAGCGGCCTTTTCTTATTTTTTCATAGATTATTGTTTTAGAGGGCATCTACACCTCTGTCTTCGTCCGGGGAAAAGGGCGAAGACAATCAGTGAATCTTCTCTATATTTAGAAAAAGTGTTTGGAAACATTTACACGCTTAATTATTTTTTGATATTGTTGTATCATGATAGAAAGGTATGAAAAGGGAAGTGAGGTAACGAGATGAACATTGAAGAATTTAGGGATAGTGCAGAGATGTTAAAAGTAGTAGCTCATCCTACCCGCCTTGCACTTATAAAAGTTATGATTGAAAAAGGACCATTAAATGTAACTTCTCTTTATGAAGAATTTGGCATGCCTCAAAGTACAATTAGCCAGCATCTAGCAAAATTAAAGGCTGTTAATGTCGTATCAGGAACGCGTAAAGGCTTGGAGATTTACTACGAGATAAAGGACGCGCGAGTAGCAGTCATTCTCAATGCGTTAGCTGGTGCTTAAGGCATCATTACCAGCTATTTCTCAAGAAAGATTTACATGTTAATATAGGCCAAAAGCGAAAGCATGAGGGCGTTGATTCAGAAAGGATAGTTGCTTTTTGTTTCAGTGTCCTCTTTTGGTTTAGAAAGGGATGGAAGAAACAAGCTGCTGTAAACAACAACATTAAGCCTCGATCGTTTTCTTAGTCTTCTTATAGCAGTAATCGATACATTCATAAAAGGAGAGGAATAGCGAGATAACCGTTATATACGTCGGGAATGAGTAAATCAGTTTCCAGCCATGGTAGGTAAATACACCTAATTTTATGTTGATGTATTCAAAAAACACCGCAAATATAGCCCAGACTACAATATAAAAGACAATTTGAACGCCTCTTGGAAGAAGAATATCATAAAAATAGACGCATAAATAACCAAAAGGAAGATAAACTCCATCTAACAGTAAATCAAATACTTCATATTTCTCCGAATCATTTAAACGATAAAAGTCATAAGGTGAGATAGCAGCGATGCTGTGATCAAGAACCTTAGGGATTGCTACACTTAATAATAGGATAAGAATAGTCATCGATGCAGGGAATCTTTTAGGTAATTTAAATAAAATACTACTCAAAAGGAGGATAATGATTATAAACCATTCATTTTCATCGAAGTGTTTTGGAAAAATAAACATGGATTAAATGAGCCCCTCTTTACATAATGTTTTTCGATACCACTGCCATAAAAGGTATGACATAGATACGATAAAAGACCACTTGATAAGTGAATAAGAAAAATTCCAATTTTTTTCAATAATGGTATCTAACAAAATAAAACAAAATTCAACTGAAGCTATTATAAGTATGGCTAATAAAAGGAGAGCGTACTTTTTTACTTTATGATGAATAAGCATTGAAATATCAAAGAACCAAATAACGAGTAAAGGATAAAGGATAAGCAGGCCAAGAGTCTCGGTCCAAAAGTTTCCTAAATCCGTTGAAAGCTTTAACCATTTAAGATTGACAAAAACCATCCAAGCGATGCTGTGAGTAATTAACCAAGAGATCATCCAAAGGAAAAAAATCTCAAATATATGCATTCGTTTCGAAGTAACACAAAAAGAAATCATAAGTAGTAAGGTTATGGCTATAAAAATTGGGAAGACCATTTCGTTCACCCTATTTCAATGTTTTCATAGGTACATCAAAGACATTCCATAAAACAATCATCCAAATCATTGAAAGGCCCCAAGCTAAAAGCGGGTTTTTATGATGAAGCCGCAGCATGGAAAACATTACAGCATCAAATGCTAATGACCACCACATATTCCATCCGTGATAATGATGTAGCAAGTCAAAGTGAAGATCGATACATTCGATCGTAGCATAAAGAAGGATCCAGAAAGCCTGCCACAACAGCCTCTTCCACCAAATATGCGGGTATTTCCCGAGATATATTAAGATTGTAGCTGGATATACAATCGCCATAACCATGAGGTTAATGACGAGATGTCCAAAGAAAATGTGTTCTCCAATTACGGTTTCCTGATACTCCCACATACGATGAGTGTACAGGACAGCATTCTTTAAGAGGTCGCCGCCAATAAAGAACAGGATTGTTGGATAGTAAGCTCTCCAGTTCCGCCAATCCCCCCATTTTATTGCTGCAGCCAAAAATAACATAGTGTATATAAAGTGCATCTACTATCTACCTGCCCTTTACTTGAATAACTTAATTATGCCAAATAAGGAAGGTTATTAATCATAGAACTTGGGCGGTTATCCTGTAACTTATTAGCCTTGTCTTGCATAGTATAGGACAAGCTAGTACATTTCTTTCGTTAATGTACAGCTAATAAAAACAGGGGGACTGCCATGAAACTTACAAAAGAAAATATGTTCAAACGTCTTCGCAACTGGAAAATATGGGTTGCGCTATTTGCGTTGGTTGGGATGATTGCGAAATCTCTTGGTTATGCGGAGTTTGAGAGACAACTTGGGCAGCTTCAGGATATTGTATATATATTAGGTATCATGTTAGGAGTATGGACTGATCATGAAACAACGAGAGGAGATGCTGCATAATGGGAAAAATAGCTGATTTCTCACACCATAATTCAGTTGATTGGAGCAAGGCAAAGGATGAGCTAGATCTTGCCATTATTCGCGTACAGTACGGATCTACCACAATTGATACAAAATATAAGGAGTTTGTAGCTGGCTGCAAGACATATAATATTCCTTTTGGACACTATGCATATTGCCGATTCGTGAGCATCAATGATGCGATTGTAGAAGCGAAGGATTTTATATCTCGTGCAGATAAAGCTGCAAAATTTTTAGTAGCGGATGTCGAAGAAATGACAACAAGGAATCCAGCAGACCTTATCCCTGCTACACAAGCCTTCATTGATACCTGCAAGGCCGCAGGTTGGAAGGTTGGATTATATACAGGTCATTCCTTTTACCAACAATACGGAATGAATCGAGTAAGAGCCGATTTTTTATGGATTCCTCGTTTTGCTGCAAATGATATTGGACAACCTACAGGACTTAAGCCTGACATGCCTTGTGATCTTTGGCAATATACTGCAAAGGGAAGGCTTGCTGGGGTAAGTGGAGATGTAGACCTAAATATGCTAGTCGGAAATAAAACTCTTGCATGGTTTATCGGAACTAGCGGCAAGCCAACTGGAGAGAGTCGTTATATCTATACAGGCGGCTTCGCTGGCGCTGCACTTGGCGAAGTGCATAATTATCTGTTTACAACCGGGCATCATTTTGATGTGAAACGCGGCCCTGACGGATCTCTCATTTTCCTGATTGGTCCCTTCGATACAGGCATGGAGAATTATGCAGATTGCAAAGCATTTTTAGATAGTCATGGCCATTACAACAAACTGCTAACACCGGAGGAAGCTGCAGACTGGAGATAAAAGAAAGAAGCCTTCTCGCAGAGGCTTCTTGTCTAATTTAGAACTTGAGTTGAATGAATTTATCAACATATTTTCAACAAATAGGGTTTAATTTTATGCAATCCCTCTATGATAGATACTATTAGTACATAATCTATCATAGGAGGATTTATTTTGATTAACGATTTACTTCAGGAAGCAAAAGAATTTATTAGTTCTTGTTATCAGGAATTGAATAAAACGGAACAGGAACAAGAGGCTAGATTGAATGAAATTAATAACCAGATACTCAGCCAAGGCTTTTATGAACACACAACTGCAGAACTAGAATATGGTGCCAAAGTAGCTTGGCGTAATAGCAACCGTTGTATCGGAAGGTTATTTTGGGATCATTTAAATGTTATTGATAAGAGGCACTTACACTCAGAAGAGGAAATGATTGAAGCTTTATTTGAGCACATCGAATCTGCAACTAATCAAGGTCGTATACGACCGACAATAACAATTTTTTCACAGAAAACGCCTAATAAAACGGTGCGTATCTGGAATCACCAATTAGTTCGTTATGCAGGCTATCAAACGGAACAAGGTGTTTTAGGAGATCCTCACTCCTTAGCCTTTACCGAGACATGTATAAAGTTAGGCTGGGAACCGAAGTATGGAAAATTTGATGTCTTACCGTTAGTCATTCAAATAAATGAGAATCCTCCAAAATTGGTCGAGATTCCAGAAAAACTTCTGCTTGAGGTTTCCATTCGTCATCCTCATTATACATGGTTTGAAGATTTAAACTTGAAATGGTATGCAGTACCGATGATTTCGGATATGATTCTAGAAATTGGCGGCATTACATATACAGCGGCCCCCTTCAATGGCTGGTATATGGGCACTGAGATAGGAGCAAGAAACCTAGCAGATGAATTGCGATATAATCTGCTTCCCCAAATAGGAAATTTAATGGAATTGGATATGAAAACTAATACATCCTTGTGGAAGGATAGAGCACTCTTAGAACTGAATACAGCCGTTTTGCATTCTTTTAAGGAAGATGGTGTTAGTATCGTCGACCATCACACGGCAGCTCAACAATTTAAAAAATTTGAAGAGAAAGAAATAGAAAATAAAAGGGCCGTTTCAGGTGATTGGACTTGGCTCATCCCACCCTTATCACCAGCTACAACCCATATTTTTCATAAGCCCTATCATAATAAAATTATAAAACCCAACTATTTTTATCAGCCTAAACCTTATTAACTTTTGAATACCTGCTACAAAAATGTTGGTTTTTATCATGTAACTTACTGTTTCAAAGCCCTGATTTTGCAGAAGCAAAGAATCCTTGTGAAGGTGAATTGTAGGACTGTCTAAAGTTACAGTGCTTGCTGTTCAAGAAAGTAGTGGTAACAACTGAAATGTTTGAAGAATTGTTCTGGGAGATAAACTGTGCTGTTAGTCCTGTTATGGTGAACCATACGACAAATGATAAATACACATGGGATATTACTTCTGCCGCAAAACCTTCGGGACATTTCGAATCCCTTATTTCTCCCCTATACAGCATGTGTCTTTTCGAAAGGTTTTTCATAGTATATAACATCTTCTCTACATCGTCTGAGAAAGGGGTTATATTTTGGAAAGGACAAAGCTTACCGGGAGAATCGTTACACCTGACGATCGTGAATATGAGCTGGCAAGAATCAATAATGACTTAAGCAGCCCAAAGTTCCCAAGGATCATTGTATTTTGTCAGGAGATCGAGGATGTATTAAATGCATTGAAATGGGCAAGGGAAAATCATGTCCCATTTCGGGTAAGGAGCGGCCGGCATAGCTATGAAAATTTTTCATTAGTAAATGATGGTCTTGTAATTGATATCAGTGAAATGTACAAAATCAAAGTCGATCTTGAAACAATGACTGCCAAAATAGAAGCTGGCGCTAATTTGGGGCAGGTATATAATATATTATGGGAATACGGGACGACTATCCCTGCAGGAACCGAAAGCAGCGTTGGGCTTGCAGGCCTTACGCTCGGCGGGGGAATCGGTATGTTAACTCGATTGTTTGGACTGACTTGTGACAATCTGCTTGAAATTGAAATGGTAAGAGCGTGTGGAGATAGAGATGCTAAGCTGATTAAAGCCAACAAACATCTCAATAGTGATCTATTTTGGGCTTGCCGCGGAGGCGGAGGCGGAAACTTTGGCGTTGTTACATCCTTTACATTCAGGATTCATCCTATCTCGACGGTATCCATCTTCTCCATTACATGGGAGTGGGAGGATTTCGAAGCTGCCTTTGATGCATGGCAGCATTGGGCACCTGAAACGGAAGCACTCCTTACTTCAGAAATTGAACTAAAATCAAAGGAAGCAAACCAAATTATCGCTCAAGGTGAATTTGTTGGAACGTCATCAAGATTAGAACAGCTTCTATGGCCTTTAACGACAACCGGTTCGCCAACAAGTATATTGATAAGGGAAGTCCCATACATTGAAGCTGTGCGATTCTTTGATGATCCGAGTGGAAACATACCAGCCCCCCGCAAGCGATCAGGCTCTTTTGTGAATAAACCTTTTCCAATGAAAGCGATCTTAACAATGAAGGACTTTTTAGCAAACGCTCCAAATGAAAAGTCTGGCATTTGGCACCAATCTCTTGGAGGAGTGGCAGGCCGGATCGCTCCAAATGAAACAGCTTTCTATTACCGAGATGCCATTATCGCCCAGGAATACCTCGCTACATGGAACGAACCTTCAGAGGAACGGCAAAATGTCCGCTGGATAGAAGCATTAAGGGATGCTTTGTCGCCATATACAACGGGTGATTACGTGAATTGGCCAGATCAGTGCATTAGAGATTGGCCAACAGCGTACTATGGAGAAAATTTTCATAGACTTCGAGAAGTGAAAACTGAATATGATCCATTTAATGTGTTTAAATTCCCTCAAAGTATCCCGCCTTTTAATAGATGGTTTTGGTTTTAATGATCCATAAAGCCTCTCTGTAACTTATCGACAGAGAGGCTTTATTATGCCCTATGCTAGGGCGTGGTATTAAAAAAGCCCTCCCATGATGCCAGAACATTTCTGGTTCACCAACCGAAATATCAGCGTGCGGAGGAGTTTTGATGTCAAAAGACACTGATATAGGTTTGTAACAAAGGTTAAGGAACTGTAAATCTTTTTTTGAAAGGTCTCCTCCTTATATAGAAAACAATATGCTACCATTGAGTTAGGGGGATGATAACGTGAAGTATTTCAAGAAATGGAAGAAGATTTATTACGGAGTTCTCCTTGCCCACAACGAGTTGATCCTACAAGGGTGTTTGGATGATAATTTGAGGAAGAAAATTCAAAATAAGATCATTTATTATCATAAAAAGTTCCAAGCCATCGGTGACTAAATATGGGAGGAGCGCTTTTTTCACACTTTCAGCAAGTATACATTTCTAGCAGAAAGACACTTCGACATAGCGAGAAATTTTAGGAATAAAGTATAAGGCAACTACGCCTCTGTCTTCTTCCAAGGGCAGAGCTCTCCAATCGGTGACAGCGTTCTAAAGCTGAACAGAGTACAGCTTTAGTGGAAGTGGATCACTTAACAATTTACTACATTTCTCTGCCTAGGCTATGAAACTTAAAGGTAAAGAGGAGGGAATCTATATGGTTAATAGATTTTGGCTGCTAATGACCATACTGTGGTGTGTGGCGATTTATTTGTTTACTGCTACACCATCATTTACTAGTAAAAATACTAAAGATGTAGTTCAAGAGACTGTTCAGACTTCGTATCATGCACCTCATAAAGATACGAATGATACGAAGTTCTATCTAACAACAGATGATCTGAATCAGATTATGAGAAAATCAGCACATGTTGTGTTATTTGGGATGTTAGCTTGCTTAACCTGGAACACACTTCGTTTTAAGAAAAATCGATACATCCTGTCATGGCTTTTTGTAGCTGTGTATGCAGCTTCAGATGAATGGCATCAATCTTTTGTTCCAGGCCGTGGTGCGGCTGTGCATGATGTGGTATTGGATTCGACTGCAGCCTTCGTGCTTCTTTCGATTATATTCTTATGGCAGTCAAAGAGGGGGACAAGGCCCCAGAGTATCACAGCTTAAAAGAAGGAGTCCGATTATTATCGGGCTCTTTTTCTTTTACACTGTAGGAAAGCATAAATTTCCAGCTAGAAGGTTACTCGACGGAATCGGAAGCAGTGTAAGTGCAACTACGCCTCTGTCTTCACCAATCTGCTAGTTTTGAAAGAAATTTACAGGAAAGACACACCGTGTTCACAGAAGGTAGTTAGTATAGAATTACAGTTTTGGATAAAGAAGAACGAAAGGGTGATCAAAGTGCCAACCATGTACTTGAAACCGGTGTGGACTCCACTAAAATGGTTTGGTATATCCGTTTTTAAGGATCAGGAAGACGGAAGGTACTATTACAAGAAGCGGGGAGGGACCCTGAAGCGTATAGGAAAAGCCTCCTAGAGTGAAGTTTTATCAAAAAATAGGCGAGAACACCCCTTCCTCAATCATGTGAAGGGAAATTGAAGCAGGGATACTCTTTCAGTAAAATCTGCTAGACGAACTATAAGCAAGGACAAAAGCCGTTTCTTTTCATGAAATCAAAAACAAAAAGGAACGGATTTTTCCGTCCTTTATTTGTTAGGGGTCACCCATTTTGTAATTCCGAAAAAATCCCCTTCACCGTAATTTCCATTCATGACAACATCAATGTCGTGAAAGTATTCGTGAAGTTCCCGAAGTTTTTGCATATCGTTTACTTCAGATAGTTCGCCCGCTAGTTTGCGAATGTCCTCTAAATCCTGTTCCAAGTCCGCATTCCCTTTATCATTCAATGCGTCGATAGGCTTCCACGATAGAGACGATAAAGAGCGAAAAACTATTAGCGAATACGATGTACGCCAGCTAAAAAGTGGATAAAAGCCGAGTAGCTTACGATAAGAGAGCGAGACAATGAAGAAGAATTTTCACGAATTAAGAGTAGCAGTTAAGGTGATAAATGCGAAGATAAAGGACGGCTACACAATCACGCACCAAGAGCTGCAAACGCTAATGGATCATGCGGGAATGATGCAGACAATCGAAAGCCGAGTAATGTACGTACTAGGCGAGCGGGATTTAGAGATTGAAGAAGAATAGAACGGAAAAAGCGGCGCAGGTGTAGAGCTTGTGTTTCTCTTTATCATTTTCCGACAGAAGACCCCCACTTCAAGCACGTGATGGGCATAGCCCAGTGGTAAGTGGAGGATGAATGTCGGCTAGGCGATTCACCTAGCATGTTTGAATAGGAAAACCCCACTAGACAAACGTATGTTCCTTTGATAATATATAATTACCAAAATGAACCAGAAGGGAGGAGGAAGGAATGAAGAAGTGTTATTTTTCCAATCGAATCTATAAACACACGATCCCCCACGATTTGAATCGGGAACTCTTTCATTCTCTCCGTCTCTATAACGGAGCCATGCGCACGGCTTATGCTTGGCAGACAAAACATCTACGCACGGGGAACAAATCGTATGAAGGCAGTCTTCATCTTGCGATTAAGAAACAATTTCAAATGGACGACTATTATGCGAATAGTGCAGTCCAACAAGCAAACGCCCTTCGTACATCGCAAAAAGAACTACAAGCATTGTATGTCAAACAGGTAGACAGTGTCATGCAATCGATTCAAAAGAAATTAAAAAATGAACGCGGCAAGCTGACGGCATTGCGAAACATGAAGCAAACGATTGTGGATAGAAAACCGAAATTGCATAAGAGAATGGGGTATCGGGTGCATCAAACAGCTTCCGGTGCGGTATATGCGCTTCATCGTAAGAACGAGACACAGGTTTGGTTCTCCCTCTACCTGTTTGAACATCGGCATATAGATAAAGAACTCAAACGTCTCAAGGCAAGAATCGGACAACTCCGGCACCGTCTCCTTCGGCAGGAGCAGAAAAAGGAGAAACTAAGACGAGAGATTCCTTCGGCTTTGTTCGGCTCTCGTTCCTTCTTTCGTAAGCAATATACAATGTGTAAGGATCAAAAGAGTCATGTGGCGTGGAGACATGCATTCCGTTACAAAAGAAACGCCAGGATGACGCTCTCTGGACGGAAGGATGCGAAGTATGGGAACTTTGTGTTCCAATATGATGAACAAAGCCAAACCTTACACGTCAAAAGTATTACGGGACAAGCGCTTGTACTTCCCTATGTGTATTTTCCTTATGGGCAAGATCAGGTGCAAGAATCTATCGCCACGCAGATTTCCTGTCAGAACAAAAAGAAGGATGGCCAGTCAATGGGTTGGTCCATCGAAGACCATGGTACGTACTACATCATCAAATGCATGATAGAAGAACCAGAACATCCTCATATCAATTATTCAAAAGCAGACGGTGTCATTGGTGTAGATCTCAACTACAATCATATTGCTTTCTCCCATGTGAATGGACAAGGACAATTACTTTCCTCCTCTTGTCTCTATTTCTCCTTAGAAGGAAAACGAAGCGGACAAATGACAAAAATCCTAGAAGCAGAAGCGATTCGTTTGGTGGATATCGCGGTTCAAAGAAATAAACCGATTGTTTTAGAAGTATTAGATACAACTCTATCAAAGTCTGCCGGCCGTTACCGCAATCGGAAGCAAAACCGAAGAATGAGCCTGTTTGCCTATAAAAAGATGCAGGGTAGCATTCACAGCCGAGCTGCTAAAATGGGAGTCGCTGTGTTTGAGGTGAATCCTGCCTTCACAAGCCAGATTGGGAAGATGAAGTATATGAAACAGATGCATATTTCCATCCATCAAGCAGCTTCTTATGTCATTGGCAGACGCGGCATGAACCTGAAGGAACAGGTGCCAAAGGTGCTGCAAGCTTATACAGAATATAAGGATGGGAAGCATCACTGGAAACAATGGAGTGTGTTGACAAAAGCATTCAAAGCGCTTCGTCCGCACGTATTCTATCATGTATCGGGCCAATCTTATCCATTATTCAACAAAGAGATTTGTAATTATGGGCTGACACAAGCAGAACGTGATGTTTTGCAGAAGTATGTACCAAAAGTTTGGTTAGAAGAAAGGGAAGCCTGACTTCGTTTGGAATGGCATCATCTGTTCTTGCATCACCATCATTTTGCCGCAAAAGCCAGAAGGATTGAGCTCCAGAATGGTGGGTGCATTGGTGCAAGAACATCGCAACACGTATAGGGTGAAAAAAGAGAAGCAACTATCAACTACTTGTGTGAGACAAGGTCGCCTTGGTGGCTTTGTCACGTACAAGGAAGTGTGAGCTCTCCCTATTTGCCCTATGAGAAGCCTGTTGAACGGCTCTGTATTTCGCTTCCTAGGAAGAAAATACAGAATCCCCCACCTCAAGGAGCATTAGCGAGTAGGTGGAGGTAGTTCAATTGACCATGCTATAAGAACCTCCTTTATTTTATTAATAAAAGACTTGCTTCAGTTAAAAATGTGCTATAGCCTAAACACCTTGTCCAATCTTTTTAATATTCCTTTTCATATTCTATTAATATGAAAGGGGGATTTGATAATGTATAACAATAATTCATGGGGCTCTCAAAATAGTGCCTCTTCAGGTTCTAGCAGCAGATGTAATAAATGTGCATGTAATGTTTTGAGAAATTTAGATCGCGGAACAGAAGTAGACGTTTTTTTATCAGGCGGAAGAGTACTGGAAGATGTTATCTTCCAGAACTTCAACAACAATACTTGTTGCGCTAGATTTAGAGACGAAGAGGAAGAACCAGGTACTATTATTTTTGTAGATTGCCGAGACATTCAAGCTCTCCGTATCGAGTAATACCACCAAGGGGTTCCTTTGCTTTTGGAAGGAGCCCCTTAATATTTTTCCTTAAACTACGTCCTTAATTACATAGATTTGCGTAAGGATTCGCAGCGCTTCTAATATGCGAATATCGCTTTTTGTTAAGCAAGGACAAAGGCCGTTTCTTTTCATGAAATCAAAAACGAAAAGGAACGGATTTTTCCATCCTTTAATCGTTGGCGTCGCCCCATTCCGTTATTCCGTAAAATGCCCCGTCACCGTCAGCATTGTTCATTACAACGTCAAGGTCGTGGAAATATCGGTGAAGTTTCCGAAGGTCGCCTTTGTCTTCGTTGGTTTTAAGATTTTCCGCCAATTTCCGAATGTCTTTGAAATCCGCTACCAAATCGGCGTCCCCGTTGTAATTCATTTGATTTAGTTCTAAAACAATATCTTTTGCTCTTTCATGAACGGCTTTCCAATCGGGCGAATCAATAGCACCCCAACCCGTCAAGTCATTCAACGAACTATGATTCGAAGAAACAAAGCCCGTTGGCATATCCGCTTCGATCGTTGGTGTTGACTTTGTTTGAGTCGGAGTGTCTTTATATGCTCCTTCTTGCGTTGTTGCTTCTGCCACCGTGTCCTTGCTATTTGATAAAGTCGTTATCCCGTAAAAACTTCCAAGGATTACGACCCCAATACAAATCCAAAATATTGTCCAAAATGTTTTAGTTTTCATAATGGTCATAAGCGCTTCCCCCTAATGCAAGTTTCCAAGTTGTGTACATATTTCCATTATAAATAGTAATTTGAATATTTTGAAACAATATTACTTGTAATCAGATATAAAGCGGTATACAAGCTTACATAAGCATACGCTGATTGATAGCAGGAGTTAATTCGCTTGACAATAACGCATGTACAACGGAACAGGGGGGCGCATATCTAGCGGTATGCAGAAAGAACTACGGGAACCTAGCGTTATACAGCAGTAGCTAGCGACAGCATGTAGGGTCGTAAAGAATACGAGAGTTAAGCATGCTCTTCTTTCTTTTGGTCTACGAATCTGTGCAAGGATCAATACGAAGTGTAATCGAAAGACAATACGAAGAAGCTACAAAGCTAGCGAAGAGAATAAATGGAGAAGCGGTCCTTCTTTCTCTTATCATGAATGAAACGAAGCAAGCGGCGAATGAGGATCGATCATAAAGAGTAGCTAGATACATGAGCGTTATTGGATTGTTAAAAGTTGAGATTCCCAAACAAGGGCAGTCGGACGGCCACATTATTACTTTAACTCAGGGCGTACCCATTAACGGCTCAAGGGATGAAAGCGACACAAGCTCGACAGTAAACCTACGGCTCATATCTTCTATTTCCGCCAAACCGTTACGATAGACGAAAAGAATCCGATACCATTTTGCTTTGTAAATAACAATATCTCCACATTTCAAACAAAGCCCTCCCGATATTTTTAATCTGTTAACTAATTTTAGCATCTAAATGTAAAGATTTCGTAAGAATTATGTAAAAAAGCGCACCGCATAGCGCTATAAGAAAAGAGAGAAAGCACCTATATTATAAGGAGTGCTGCCTTGATTTATTCGCATCGGCTCATAGATCATTACTATTTGCTGCGCCGAGTATTAGCGATTAAATTTAGGGAATGTAAATACACGAAGCCGTTAGGCAAGTGTCGGGCTTGCCCGCTAGTACAAGCGTCAATTTGAAAAGACATGTTATTTCCTGTGTAGAAGAACGAAAGGAACACAGATAACAGAAGCCAGGATATACAAAAAATTGCTGTATCCCTTGCAGCTCTGCGGGTGAAGGAGAGGGGGATTTTACGAAAATCTATAAGGGCACAGCGACAAAGTTATTTAAACGCCTAACAGATAGCGAAGCAGGCGTAATCTTTCGATGCCTATCGTATATCCATTACAAAGTATACGTGCTTGTAGAAAATCCGCATGAAGAGAATTTAACAGATTTTCTGAAAAGAAGTCCCCTTCCTCAAGGAATGCGAAGGGCGTAGCCCAAATGAGTAGGTGGGGGATGAATTTTCAGTAGGCGTAAGCCTATTTTTTTCTCTTCTTTGTAGTTGGTTATTGAAGACCGAACACATGTTTGTTATAATAGGATTACCAAGACATGGAAGGTGGTGTTGAAAATGGCAACTAGGGAAGATGGAACCCATATAAAAGGAACAAAAAAATCCTTACCAGATGGTTGGATCACTTCTGGTTTTCGTTTTTCTATTGTTCCTACTGAAGAACAAGCGATACGCCTAGAACGAGCATTTGGGTGTGAGAGAAAGGTTTACAATATATATATAGCTGGTTTGTATGAACATTTGGAAGGGATTGGATTTGCAGGTGGTTTTATTCGTTATAAAGTTCCTTCTTATACAACAATTACTGCCCAGTATGATTATTTAGATACAAGCAATGATTCTTTTGTCTACAATGATGCAAAAATGAGGTTTCAAGCAGCGATTCAGAAATACAATGAGGAATATGCAAAAAAGCCTATGCAGTATAAAAAGTTTGTACGTAAAAAAGTGAAAACCATGGGTTATATTCCTACTTTTCGAGACATCAAAGGTGTACCTAAATTCCATAGTAAAAAGCAAGGTAAGTTAAGCTACACGACAAACCAAACAAACGGAAATATAAAAATAAGACAAGAAAACGGAGAATGTTTCTTATGTATTCCAAAATTCAAAGAAGGAATTTCTATGATTCTACATCGAGATGTTCCAGCTGATGGTGTCATTAAAAAGGCGACGGTAAAACGTGAGGGAACTCGATATATGGTCTCCTTGTCCATCGATTATCCGTTCAAGGTACCTCAACCTCAAGGGGATCTATCTCCTGATGATGTAATAGGTTTAGATTATAGTCAGGAACACCTCTATGTAGATAGCAATGGTCACATTGCCGGTTATACAAGATACCATAAGATCATTGAAAAGCGTCAACGGCGTATGAATCAATCCTTTGCTCGTAAGAAGAACCATGCGAAAACAGATGAAAACGGTAATATCCTATATAGTAAGAATTATCAAAAACAAGTACGTAAATACCAAAAGGTTATGGCAAAGGTAAAAAATAAAAGAAGAGATACTCTCCACAAGATGACGAATCAGATAACCAATGATTATCAGGCTGTTGTGGTAGAAGATATCGATTTACGAAACCTGGCACAATGCTTACGTTTAGGGAAAAAGTTACATGACAACGGATTTGGGCTGTTCCGTACGATGCTAAAATATAAATGTGAAAGAAAAGGAAAATATTACATTATTGCTGACAAGTATTTTGCATCTAGTAAAATCTGTAATTGTTGTGGCCATAAGAAAGATAAACTTACATTATCCGAAAGGATATACAGATGTACCGAATGTGGTACAAAAACTGATAGAGATTATAATGCAGCACTTAACCTCAAGCAATACGGTACTCATGTTTTGAAAGAAATGGGCGTGTTGTCTGCATAATGTGTATCAGTTTCCAAATAGCGGTAGGGACGCCGCAAATTTAAGGCTATGGACATGAACCGTTAGGTTTGTGAGTGAAGTAGCAATAAAAGAGAAAGATGTTGTTTGTCTTTCGAAGCCCCCACTTCAAGACGCGCAGCGGATAAGTGGTGGGTAGTTCACCGCAAGTAAACGCAATACGTGGGGAAAGGGCTAGTAAACGTTCTAGGGATCGAGCCGAATACGTTCAATAACTATACGTCCAAGCTACCACAGCGTGAAGGGATCTAGGGTAGGTAAGCTAAAAAAAGGATGACTCTGTCCATCAATGGATCCATAATCCAAACAAAAACATTTGGGGTGTAGCTGTTGATTGTTGACAGTTTCGTTCATATCAGTTTGATGATAATTCAGAACATCTATAAGTGGACTATGAAGAAATTGTAAAAATATGGAAATAACGATATAATATAAAATGTACAGAATAGGGAGGAGATAGAAAATGGGATTTTTAGATGGGTTAATGGGGAATGCAGCAGAAGTAGACATTGAAGAAGTTCGAGCTGAATTCCAAAAAATTTTGGCTCCCAGCGAGAAAATCGAAAAAGCATATCGGCTGATTCGCGATATGTTCTTATTCACAGATAAGCGCTTGATTTTGGTAGATAAACAAGGGATAACAGGGAAGAAAACGGAGTATCATTCTGTCCCTTACCGTAGCATTACGCATTTTAGCATTGAAACAGCTGGGAACTTTGACCTAGACGCAGAGTTGAAGATTTGGCTGTCTGGAAGCCAGACACCGCTTCAAAAGCAATTCAACAAAAGCTTAAACATTTATGAGCTGCAAAGTGTTTTAGCAGCGTATGTTCTAAAATAGGGATTAGAATAAAAGATGGAAAGAAACCTCTGAGCTAGCTTTAGAGTTCTAAAAGGCTTCAGCATGATATAAAGAAAACTCGCCAAAATTGGCGAGTTTTCTTTATCAAAAGGTGCTATAAGATTGTTTTATCAGGGATTATTTGATGATCCGTTTCTTTATTTTCCTCTTCAACTCGAGCACCCGTTTGATTTGGATTGACGAATGCGAGCCTTACAGAAGCCATCAAATACATTGATTGCCGCAGATAGCACAAAGATGAAAATGCCACTGCCAACTATCCACGTTTTAAATTGATTCGCGGTAGTAGTAAATAAATCGGTCATATACATAATGAAATCTCCGCTCATCACATTTGGATTTACTAATATCACAATAAATACAATGGTTCCAATTAGCTGGAGGACAGCATTGCATATTGCCATTCTTTGCGTCCATTGTCCTTTTATTAACTTATAAAGGGATAATGCTATTTCTAAACCGATCAGAATAACAACGATTGGCCAATACCGAAGCAAAACATCTTGACTGAAGGTTGGAGTCACAAATTCAAGTCCGTTTCCATCTCCTCTATATACACCTACAAGACGGTGCGCATAAAAATAAAGCGTTGCCCAGATCGCAGTCCACATTAAACCTCCAAATACTTCAAACTTTGAAATCGCTTTTTTCTTAGGGATATAAGGGATATTTTTCAAATCATCAGGAGTCCATTTTTTAAGGCGTGCTGTTAATGGCTGCTCATCTTTTCCTTTATCTGTTCTTTCTAAAGTAGCAAACACAAGTGTTAGCCAAAAGAATACTTGAATCCCTACTTCAATGATTCTCCATACTCCTTCACCGATAAGACTCAAAACAATATTTATAACCGCTTGTTCTCCACTATACCCAATAAAATATTCGGCGATCATCGAGATTAACGAAATGACAGCGGCAATCGGTAAAATCATTTTTAGCAGCGTCACATAGACATCAAAATAGCGTGGACCAATCAAGTGCATTGGCCGATCTCGATAACCACTAGCCAATGTGACTGGACTCCCTAATTTTTCAAGAACCGCCTTTACATCTTCTTCACTATAATCATCAGGCAGCATATCCTCTATGGTTGACCGTAACTCAAGTATAATATCCTCACGACTCCTTTCGGGCAGCCTCTGAGCAACTTCCTGAATATAAATCTCAATTAAGTTCATCATTTTCCTCCCCTTGTAATAAGTTATAAAGCTCTTTCGAACTCTTTATCCATTCCTTTTTTAACTGCAAAAATACTTCTAACCCATATTCACTTAAAACATAGTACTTACGGGGCCTGCTCTCAGATGTATCCCAACTACTCGACACTAACTCCTGCTTCTCCAATCGGCGAAGCAATGGGTATAAGGTACTTTGATCCATGGCAATGCCTGATCCCTCCAATAACTGAACAAGTGAATATCCATACTGGGGGGTTTGTAATTGACTTAAAACCGCTAATGTCAACGTTCCTCTCCTAAGCTCCGTAGTTAATGAATTCAATAAATTGCTCATTCACCCACCTCATTTTTGATACTATATGTCATACAGTATATGATTTATACTATGTATCATACACTATTGTTGTGATGAAAACAATTTAAATTGGTAAATATTTAAAGATAATAAAAAATTAGGAAGTTGGATGCATAAAAAGTTGAAATAAAAATAAACCACAAATTAGATATGTCTAAAATGTGGTTTCCTTTTTGTTTTTCTTCTACAAATCTGCACCATTAGCTGAACAAGGGACGGGGCATAGCCTATTCATGTTTAACAGGATCGCATATTGTCGGAATTCAATGTATCTAAGAATCTACAAAAAGCTCTCTTAATCATTGTGCTTTGGTGTTCAATCGAAAGTCGCGTTTCCTTTCATCCACGAACTCAGGCTTCCTAAAAACACTGCTTTCATCCTGGAGACTTTTCTCTTTATAAGCAGAGAATCCTATAATTTCTTCCGCTTCCCATATCCAACGCGTCTCTTTCTCTCCTCTATCTAAGTAATAAACATTGTTGTCTATTTTGTTGCCTTCGTTTTGCTTGAATGGGCTGCTGATAAGGAGATTGGAATCTCCTGCGACCATGATGTTGTTTTCGATTCTATTTTGTTTTGTATTATATTGGAGGAGCAACTGTCCACCATCTTGATATTTTGTATCATTTTTATACAGGATGTTGTCGGTAATGATGCTGTTTATAGTACTTCCTCTTTTCGTGTCATATCCTCCTATTGCAATACCTGCACTTCTATTCTCATAAATCGTATTTTTTCGTATAGTTATAGAACTTGTGGATTTGCCAGCATGTTCGCTAGCCGCTTCTATTCCTATATCGTTTTTATACACCTTATTCTTTTCGATAATGATCTCTTTTCCACCGTCCACATAGATCCCGCCAGCTGAATACTGGTTTCCGTAAGCTGGATTTCCGTAACTGGATATTTGATAGACCGTGTTGTTGCTGATGATTCCATCTCTTGCCTGATCAAACGCTTCAACAGGGGATACGCCTTCAAATCCGATGATATCGATTCCGATGTTATCGTTTCGTCTTAAGATGTTATATGTAACCTTGAAATTCGATACATTTCCGTTTAACACCATCGTTTCACTCGCACCCAGTTTCATATCTTCTAGTTTGTTGCCTGAAATGAAAATATCTTCAATAGCTTGCGGTGCTTTTGTTCCGTATATGGCAATTCCATGCGCATTCCCGTTTTTATGACGCGTTTCGATGTGATGAATATGATTCCGCAAAATACGAATTCCTTTTCCACTCCCGCTGACTGAGATGCCGATTGGCACTAAACCTTCTTTCTTTGTTTTGTAATTTTTGATTTCAAATCCATCGATGGTGACATAGCTTTTATCATGCATTGATACTAAGCCCTGATAGTCCCATGACACCTTAAGACCTCTCCCATCGATCGTCGCCTTCTCTTTTGGATAGGCCTTAATTATGATGGGGGCATTTTTTTGTCCAGATTTCTTTATGACGACTTGTTCTTTGTATACACCTTTTCTTACATAAACAATTGTACCGGGTTTTGCTACATTGACTGCTTTTTGTATAGTTTTTAAAGGCTTTTTCTTGCTTCCCACGTTTTTGTCGTTCCCAATCGGAGACACATATAATTCTTTTTTCTGAGCGCTATATACTACATTCCCATGCAGTACCATCCCGATAGAAAATACCATCAAAAGTAACATCACTGCTCTTACTTTTTTGTTCATAATCATTCCCTCTTATTGTTAGTTTTGATTCGAAATACTATTTTCACCTTCTATCAATGATTTTTTTGTTTTCGCATATGTTCATTAAAGCAACTATTTATACGGTTGTCATCCGTTCAGCATCCAAGTCCTAAGAAGTCGGATGCTTTAGCGTTAGATTTAATCTCATTGCCCAATGTCTCTTTTAAACAAAAACGCGATTCCTCATGTTTGAGAAACCGCGTCATATCAAGGGTTTCTAATGATCCCGACTGGGTGCAATGCTTACGGTTGACGTGCATGAAAATGTGTGTGGGACACATATAAGCTAAATATTCCATAATCTATTCCTTATCCTGAAAATTAGAGAACATAAAGATCTCAAGCAGTCACTCAGTTTTAGATTGTTTATCTGCTATGCGACTCACAGTGTGGAGAGGGACAATGTAGATGCCGTCGTGCTCGTAAGACAGTGTAAACATGCCCTTGCGTTTGTTTTCTAGTGAGACGACCTTATTTTCGATTGTTGGAAGGATGGCACGCCGATGTTTCGATGCAAAAAAAAGTTAATAGTGGTTTATTCATTTTATATTTTCTCTCCTTTTCCTTTATATGTGGATATCCTTAAATGCTTCTAAACTTGTTGTATAACCTAAGGGATGTTTCTCAGTGTGACAACTATAGTCAGATTCTGTATTTAGTCTATTCAAAAGATGTTTTGTAACCTGCACCTCCTTATTTTTTATGGGTTCATAGTATGGATAAAGAGGAAATGGTAATGAACCGTTTGATTGGCATGTTCCGGTTAACTAGTGTTTATTATAATAGGATGGAGATGTATTGAAAAATCAGGAAAATAGTAAAATATTAGTATGAATTCCTCTATTTTCAGGACAGACTTCTCCGAAACAGGGGCTAGAAAAATTAATTTTCTAGCATTTTAAATGATTTTGAGCGTGTCGTAAAACTATAAGGAATATCCAATATTGTGTAGACAAGTTGGACATAAAAGTCATGGAGGTTATATTCGAATATGCAAGGGTATTCCAATCCCTTGTCTTTCAAAGGATGAAACACGTGTTCAATCTCGTTTCTCTACAGTACGGACAAGTGGAACTGTGAGCGGAAATACCAATGCAGCTAAACAAAGCTCTAAAGACAAAAAACAAGTTAACCCAGAGTCAGTCAATCAGCTGGAAACAAAGCAGGATGTATTCATACCTCTTTCGCAAAAGGAGCCGCAACAAGAAGTTAAACAGCAAACATTCATTCTTATTACCCAAACTATTTCTGGTTCTGGTGCAAAAACTTCAAGATAATTGCAATTAACCGCCCCATTATGTGCACTCCTCTTATACAAAGTGATTCTACTATTTTAATCATGCTATCATTCAGTATTTCTTTTCTGATACATAAACTGATACTTTACGTGTATTTAGTGATAGGTGAATGATTTGTAGTATAATAGATATATAGAAGTGGAATGGATCTCATTCAAGGGAAAGACGATCCGTTAGGATGTCATGATTCTATATGTGTTACCTACATATCTATACAAATAGAAAACATCAACGAATTTGTTTTGTAGATCATGAACGGTAGAAACGAGAGAATCATTTTATAAAATGTCATAGCAGTAGAGAATGTGAGAGGGGAAGGGTACGATGACAATCGAGGCAAACACGCAAGAAACATTAGACCAAGACATTTCAACAAAGGAGATGGCAAAGCTTCTACACATCTCCGAACAAACGATTTACAGCTTAGTGAAAAGGGAAGAGATTGTACCTATCAATAAGAACGACTGGACCATTGATGGGACCTATTACTTTTCACCAGAGACGGTGGAAAAAGTGAGGGAGATGTATCGGAAACCGGGACTTACGAACAAGGATGTGGGGGAGATGCTCGGGGTATCCCTATCAACGGCGCAAAAGTTGATTAAGACCGGGAAAATTCCTTCGTTTACAGCGTTTTACTTAGGGAAACAAATCTCTTTTGTACAAGAAGAAGATCTACTCGATTATATGGAACATCATCAGATTGAAAGTAAAACGCCCATCTATCATAAGGAAACGAATACGTTCCTCTATCAATCCTTTATCCATGCGACGACAAAGGAAATCGCCCGGGTGATGGAAATTACACAAGAGGGGATCGTTCGGACAAAGACGGAAAGAGGAACGTTCTTACCGTTGGATGAGTTACTGGAACAGGGGTATGTGGCATCTGGTGAAGTAAAGAGCATGAAAGCGATCAATAAAAGAGGCTATGCCCAGTTTATGTTCGTCAAGCCGAGTCAGCTGAATTCCCCCATTTATAAGGTACTGGAACAATTATTCTTGTTTGTCGGTCCTTATAATATGAAGGTAAAGGAACGGGAGGACGCCACGATTGAAGTATTCGTAAAACCGTTCTTACTGCCATTCAATCGGGAAGAGCATGGTGTGGAAATCAATCTCCTGCAACACAATATAATAGAAGGAACTGTATCTGTCCGTCATAAAGGAGTCATGATAGACAGTGATTTGGAAACGATACACACTGTGATTCCTTCTCATGTAAAAGAAAAAGTAGCGCAAGTGGTGAGAGAAGAAGAGATGACGATCGAGGATTTCGTGAAATATTGTATTGAAAAGGAACTAAGGGCTCGAGGGTTACTGTAGGATTCTTTGTTCCTGTTGCATGTGTCGATACTCATACGTTTAATTATACAAACAGATGCATAAAAAATAGATATTTGAGCAAGATACACACATAGGGATGCCTTGCAATCTCTATACAAATTTAGTGGTGTACAGACAAAAGGGCTTCCTACTTCTCCAGAGGCCCTTTTGTCATGTGTAGGGGATCCTAGGCAGGCCTATCCTATGCCAAGCTGCTTGTCCTATGTATCCTGTATATCCGTCGGATTCGCTGCCAATACGATTCGGAAGGGCTGTATGGCTCACACGTTCTTACAACAAGGGGGGGCCCTGCTCTCTCTCACTCAATATGCAACAGACTGGCACCTCCTTTTACGTTTGGCGGACTATAAGGGCATCCCCCAATCGTTCGCCAAAAACAAGAGGGATTCTCTAGCCATTCCCTAGTCATTTACCGAAAAAACGATGCCACCATGACCTTTTTTCCTGGGCTGCCGCTATTTGCATCTGCGCTTCCTTTTCCTCTTGCATCATTCTATTTCGTTCCTGTTCACGTTGATCTATGCGATCCAAGTGAAGCAAAATTTGATTCAGCTTTTCATCTTGTTTCGTTGTCATTTCTTTTTGCTGCTGGATAAGTTGTTGGATTTGAGAGGTAAACCGTTGCTCTTGCTCCCGAAGAAGGGAGTCTACAAGAGTCATAACGTCATGACTGTTTGCGTCTTGGGGATTTGGGAGGGCTTGCTCCTGTAGTTCTTTTCCTGTCATGCCGTCATATCCCCCTTTCTCCTACGGATTCCTTCTATATGTAAGTAGGGGGTTCCTGCCTGTCATCTATGCCATATTAGCAGTGCCCGAGCACTTACTTCTGGGAAACAGGGCATCCCCTGCTTGTTAGTGGTTGCTTATAGGGAATCCCTTTGTAGTTGCATCTCTTGGTATAAAATAGGCGATTAAGATAGCGGATATAAAAAAAGACAGACTTTGCAAGGAGAGAAGTCTGTCAAAAAACAAATCAAGTTAATCAATCAACTCTTCGGCCTTACCGCATAGTAGTAGATTCCGTTAGGAATGCACCAGAACCCATATCACCCTTATGATCTTAATACCATTACTATTTGGGTCCGTCCTCGGCCCCAAACCCTTATTAGAAAGCAAAGCAAGTACAACCAATACCCCATTTAGTTCCATCTTTTCCTATTACGGTATGAGTGTGTTGATGGAGAGGGTTACTGCAACTATGTAACTTGTGATCATGGGCATCGTGAGAAAGTATATTGTGGGCTAGGTTAGCACCACCATAACCATAAACTCCCGTCGGTGCCCAATCAGGTGATGCTGGCGGCAATTCAGGTGATAAATTTTTAAATTCATCATTTCCATAAACAACCTGCCCACCCATAATGGTGAGTAATGATTCAAGGTCTTTGATTTCTTCTTCTGGCACAGTAAAGTAGTCAGCAGACAATACAGCAATATCAGCAAACTGACCTACTGCAAGGGTTCCCTTTTTACCTTCATCACCAGAGAACCACGCACTTCCTTTGGAATATAGCTCCAGGGCTACTTTTCTGTCAAGTTTATTCTTTTCATCGTATATCGAAAGACCACCAATGGTTTTTCCGGCAACCATCCAGTAAAGAGCAACCCAAGGGTTATAGCTGGAAACCCTGGTTGCATCACTACCGGCGCCAACAGGTATACCCAGGTCTAGCATACGATAAATCGGAGGAGTACGCTTTGCAGCTTCCTTTCCGTATAAATCAACAAAGTATTCACCTTGGAAAGCCATGCGGTCTTGGATGGCAATACCGCCATTTAAAGCCTTAACACGTTCCATACTACGATCTGAGATTGTTTCTGCATGGTCAAACCACCAGCGTAGACCATTAAAAGGAATTTCTCTGTTGACTTCCTCAAAAACATTTAAGAAACGTGTTATTGACTCGTCATAAGTTGCATGTAAACGGAATGGCCAACGGTTTTCCACCAATAGAGAAATTACTTTCTTTAAGTCAGCTTCCATCACCGTAGCTAGTTCGGGCCGCGGCATTTGAAATTTTTCAAAATCGGCTGCCGAGAATACTAACATTTCTCCGGCACCATTCATTTTATACTTATCATTTCCTTGACCCGGAGAAACAATTTTTGCCCATGAAGCAAAGTCTTCATATTCATGATTTGGATTTTGCGTAAATAGATTATACGCAATACGCAAAGTTAATTGATTCTTCTCGGCTAAATGTTCAACAACTTTGTAATCATCAGGATAGTTTTGGAATCCACCACCTGCGTCAATGGCACTTGTGATACCTAATCTATTTAATTCGCGCATAAAATGGCGAGTTGAGTTAATCTGGTCGTCAAAATTAAGTACTGGAGCTCTACCCAAACTTGAATAAAGAATAGAAGCGTTAGGATTGGCAATTAAAAGACCCGTTGGATTACCTCGTTTATCCCGCTCAATTAAACAGCCCGGAGGGTCTGGGGTATCTTTTGTATATCCCAGTGCACGCAGCCCTGCATGATTTACAAGTGCTCTATCGTAAAGATGTAGCACAAAGACAGGCGTGTCTTCAGAAACAGCATTAATCTCTTCCAAAGTTGGCATCCGTCTTTCTTTAAATTGAAATTCAGACCAACCTCCAACTACTCTTACCCACTGAGGAGCAGGTGTACGCCTTGCCTGCTCTCTAAGCATTTCCAGAGCAATAGCAAGTGATGGCACACCTTCCCAGCGCAATTCCATATTATAATGAAGACCGCCACGAATAACGTGTATATGAGAGTCATTCAAGCCCGGAATAGCTCTCTTTCTCTTAAGGTCTATTTTTTTGGTTTTTTCTGTGGCACTATCAAGAAGCTCATCTCCACCTACTGCAGTGACTAAACCATCAGTTATGGCGATAGCCGATACCTCAGGTTGAGATGGGTCAAGGGTAGTGATTTTTCCGTTATATAAGATCATATCCGGTAAATTCATGTTCACACCTCGTCTACTTCCTATTATTCTGTAACCATGGATGAAATATTTTACCGAGAATCGGCATTACTACCCATGATAGCAAGGACACTATACATACAGAAACAAAAAAAGCTGACATAATAGGATGCATATTTTTTATAATAGGTCCTATCACTTTAGGAACCAACAAGCTAAGAGGCCATACACCAAGAACGGTAACAATAGACATTTTCCATTTTGGCGGTGGAACTGGCGTTTTCGGAGTAACAAACCAATAAGCCAAACTGCTTTCAGTTTTGTAAGTTGGATTAGTAGCTTGAAATTGTTCTGCCTTTTTTAACAAATCTCGACGAATATCTGATTCTTGCCAAGCACGTAGATGCTCATACGTATCAAAGCGAAAAATAACAGTATACTCTCTGGATCCGTTATTGGGGACTATTAGATTTACGCCTAAATGCCCTGGAAATTTAGTAGCGGCAGCTTCGATTTCATGCCTCCACGTTTCAAACTGTTTTTCTCTACCTTCTTGAATTTTCCATGTAACAATCGTTGTTACTGGACCGCCAGCATCCATAGTGTTCCCTGTATGAGTTTCTCCGACAGTTACTCTTTCTTGTTTCATATTTTCCTGCTTGGAAGCGCGCCATGTACCATAGTATATGCGTATTCCACGCCTTGACCATAAGCGCCAGTGTGTTCTTTTACAATTTCCATAACAGCATCATAAGTGTCTTTGCGTGCCCAGTCACGTTGGTATTCAAGTAAAACTTGAATTGCTGTCACTGGAATTGCTCCAGCTTGTTCTACACGACGCATAGCAGCGTTATGCGCTGTCAAACTAGTACCACCTGAAGCATCATCAACTGCATAAACTTCATAGCCAGCTTTAATTGCTTCAAGCACAGGGAATGCAAGGCAAACTTCAGTCCAAAGTGCTGCAAATATCAATTTCTTTCTACCTGTTGCTTTAACTGCCTCAACAAATTTTGAATCTTCCCAAGAGTTCATTGAACTACGTTCTATAATTTCATGGTTTGGGAATATGTCAAGAATTTGTGGCCAAAAATAACCAGAAAAGCTGCGTGTTTCCACTGTAGTAAGAATAGTAGGTACGTTAAAAGCTTTTGCTGATTTAGCAAGCAGCATAACGTTATTAAGCAATGTTTGTCTGTCAATGCTTGCAACTCCAAAAGTCATTTGAGGCTGAAAATCGATCAAAATTAATGCACTATTCTCCGGAGTTAACAATTCTAAATTACTCATAATAAAACACTCCTTTTTTAAAATTGTTTCAAATAAAGTTTTTTGAAACAATTATATTTTCTATTAGTTTCAGCTGTAATCGTAAAAATAAAAGCCTTGCTATACTTCTTATTTAAAAAGGAGCGCTGATTAAATCAGCGCTAAATTTATGCTATCCACTTTTAAAAAATATCTATTTCTTAGGAATAAATTTATGCATTTTGTTTACTAAGATCTCGCTGAGCTCCCCTATAGCTTCCAATTATATTTTGATAACCTGGAAGATTACTAGCAAGCAAATTGCCAAAACCTTCGACATCATTGCGCCAATCGCGTTGTAATTCGCACGCTACGCTGAACCAGTTCATAAGTTGCACGCCACTATGTGCCATACGCGTATTGGCAGCATCTGCAACTTGTTTACTGAAAGTTCCTGAAGCATCAGTAACAGCAAATACTTCATACCCAGCTTTTATAGCGGAAAGTGCCGGGAAAGCAACGCAAACATCCGTAACTACGCCCGCGATGATAAGTTGTTTTTTTCCAGTTTCTTCGATTGCTTTTACAAAATCATCATTATCCCATGCGTTAATTTGTCCAGGTCGAGCTATTTTTGGTGCGTGAGGAAAGAGATCAACTAATTCTTGCATTAAAGGTCCATTAGGTCCGTTTTCAAAGCTTGTTGTTAAAATAACTGGTAAATCAAAAAACTTAGCAGTGTGAGCAAGAGCCAAAACATTGTTCTTGAATTCATCAACACCATAGTCACGTACTAGTCCGGACATAAGGCCAGTTTGATGATCCACTAAAAGAACGACAGCATCATCTTTGTTAATACGAGAATAGAGATCAGACATTATGTATTCCTCCTAAAAATTAAGTAATCGAAGAAAGTTTAGACAGTGGACAATTAGCATAAATTTCTTCGTTTGTAGTAATCAGTTTATAACTAAACTAATCGTTAATATTAATTTATCTGTAAAATTATGACAGGTCAATAGTTTTCTTAAAAATCAGAAAAAACAGTTAGACTAATTTTTAAAAATGCTTTGTCTCCTTCTATTAATCTAAAACAGGAGTTTTATCTATCCAATTTATAAATTGTTGTAAATAGAGAGATTTGGTCTATTTTCCATTATTCTCTTTGGGGAAGCTCTTATAAGCACTCTTGTGGTCATTCAACCTAAACAAGGAAATTGGGATTCAATAAGCTTTGCGATCATTTCATTTATCCTCATTATTTCGATGTGGTGGCAATATTTCGATAACATGGAGAAGAAACTCGACAAGTCTAGACAAACTTCCGGTCAAATTATTATTTACGGTCATCTGTTTATTTTAATGTCTTTGAGTATGGTTGCAGCATCCATTAGACTATTATTTTTACATGAGGTCCATTATTCTTTTATCCTATATTTTGTTTTCGGTTCTGTATTACTCTATTTCCTGTCAACTACAATTGTTTTTCATCAATACAGGTTTGAACAACACCGTTTGAAAATTTATCATTTATGCTTGTTTTTAGGGATTTTAGCAGTCTTTTTTGTTATTAATTTAATTGTAGTAGTACCAAATATTGTGATAATAGGACAATTAACCCTATTTTTTATCATCTATGCTAAATTAACAACTACATAAAAAGCATCAAATAAACCAGTATCAAACTATAATACTGGTTTATTTGGATATATTAGTAATTTTTACATTTGACATTAAATCTGTTTATCCATAAATTGATTGTAACAAAATAAGAATGAGGTGGTAATCATGGAAGAAAACATAACGAATCGCTCCTCAACTAAAAAAGAGGAACGACTAAGCTTATTGTTATGGTTCGGACTAACACGAGTATATAACCAGGGTATTCGAGAATCCAATCAACATTTAAAAAAATGGAATCTAACTGCAGCCCAATTCGATATCTTAGTTCAAGTGGGTTCTCATGGACGATTGTCACAACAAGAACTAGCAAACAATCTTTTTGTTACGAAAGGCAATATTACTCAACTGTTAAGTAAAATGGAAGAGTTGGGATTGATTAATCGGGAACAGGAATGGAAAACAAAATACCTTTCATTGACTGAGGAAGGAAAAGAGTTTTTTTATGAAGTTGTTTCGAAACAAGAACAATTTCAAGCATCACAATTTTCCAACTTGACTTACAAGGAAAAAAAACAGCTTCTAGGTTTACTTAGGAAAATTCAAAAACCATAGTAGGTAATCACATATCAGCACTAATGGTAAAAGAGCCTGTAAACCTAAAAGTCTTGTAAGTGATAAAAAGTAGTTTTGTTGCAAAGTTATCTACTTCTCTGATTGAATAAAGGTGAATCTTTTTGCTATTTCCAATAGCAATACCTAATTCGATATGGCTCCCTTGTAAAAAACTACAATAATCAGCCTCAACTATAGCTTTTTTCTTCTTCTGACCTATTTCAAATGAACAATTGGAAATCATGTATCATTAATACTCACTTTGATATCCAAAATGTTGGGCGATATCCCCCTTTACTATCTTAATGTTTTACGAATGGATAATAATCAACTTAATTAATAATAGATATTGTGAATAATTTTCATGATTCTGTTTTTAATAAAATTAGAGATCCAATATTTATAGACAGTAAAAAACTTCACACAAAGGAAAAAACTTCATAAAAAGGAAAAAGCATCCTCGGAGTCGTATATACAATTATCGACAACTTGGTGATGCTTTTTTTAAGATTAGATGTCTAACCAGAAATAAAAATAGGAGTGAAAATAAAATGAGTAAAACAACGATGGGTATTCACCACATTACTGCAATTGTTGGTCATCCTCAAGAGAATGTTGATTTCTATGCAGGTGTATTAGGTTTACGTTTAGTGAAAAAAACTGTCAATTTTGATGACCCAGGTACCTACCATCTTTATTTTGGTAATGAGGGTGGAAAACCAGGAACAATCATGACATTTTTTCCATGGGCAGGAGCTAGTCAAGGAAAAATTGGTGATGGTCAAGTAGGCGTTACATCTTATGTTGTTCCAAAAGGAGCTATGAAGTTCTGGAAAAAAAGACTGGAATCCTTCAATATTCCTTTTACTGTAAAGGAGCGCTTTAGCGAGGAATACTTGGAATTTGATGACCCTCATGGGCTACACTTGGAAATTGTTGAAAGGGAAGAAGGGGAAGTAAATACATGGACCTTTGGCGGGGTAACACCTGAGGTAGCTATTAAAGGCTTTGGCGGTGCTACTTTGTTATCGACCCATCCTGACAAAACGGCTGTATTGTTAGAAAACATATTGGGACTAGAATTAATCGGCAAGGAAGGCGACTTTGCACGTTACCGTTCTTCAGCAGAAATTGGCAATGTCATTGACTTAAAGTTAACGCCAATAGGACGCGGGACAATGGGTGTTGGAACTGTACACCACATTGCATGGCGAGCAAAGGATGATCAAGACCAATTGGAATGGAAAAAATATGTTGAGGAAAACGGATATGGGGTAACTCCTGTACGAGATCGAAACTATTTTAATGCGATTTACTTTAGAGAACACGGGGAAATTCTCTTTGAGATTGCAACAGATCCTCCAGGATTTGCCCACGATGAATCCGAAGCGACGATGGGAGAAAAATTAATGTTGCCAGAGCAGTATGAACAGTTTAGAGGGCAGATTAAACAAAGTTTATTACCATTTGAGGTAAGAGAATTAAAGTTGTGAGCTGAATTGTTCTTCCTGATTTGTCGGGGAAGTCAGTATTTATTGCTGCGGTAAAAATGATCCCATATGTTCGCCGATGGAATCTACCGAACTTCAATCTTTATTGGAGAAGGCTAATGCAAAAGTTGAAATTCATTGGGAAAATAGGGTGCATCAATTGACTGCTGATGAAGTTGAAGCTGCGGCTCACTGGTATCGTAGGGTCTTTTAAACTTTAGTAATACAAATTGAATTTTTTGTAAATAACTTAAAATTTGCAGAGTGAAATCGACAAATAAGCCTTGATGTAATTAGGCAGGGCTGTGATTCCTCATTCCAACTTTTTGGAGTTGCTTAGAAATCTCTAATTCGATTTTCCAGTTTAAGTTCTTCAATCTTTTTCAATAATTTACACATCTTGATTTAAATGTTATTTACAAATAAATTATAATCTAATATATTGATTGATTTAATATTTATTTTTACATAATTTTACAATTTTGATAGTGTGGAATATTATAATCCTATAAACATTTTGCAAAATAAAATATTTTAAATGTTTTGGAGTAAAGAGTTTTTTTGGTCAGAGAGGCAAGAATATAGGTTTAATAATGAAAATTCATGGGGAGGAAATTTATATGGCAAAAGTTACTGTAGGTAATGAAAATCAAGATCCAGTTGAACTTTATTATGAGGACCATGGTTCAGGGAAACCCGTTGTCTTAATACATGGTTGGCCTTTAAGTGGACGTTCTTGGGAATATCAGGTACCAGCTCTTATTGAAGCAGGTTACAGAGTTATAACATATGATCGTCGAGGCTTTGGAAAATCATCTCAGCCGTGGGAAGGATATGAATATGATACCTTTGCTTCTGATTTACATCAACTATTAGAACATTTAGATCTTCAAACTGTCACACTTGTTGGTTTTTCTATGGGTGGAGGTGAGGTAGCTCGATACATTAGTACGTATGGAACAGATCGTATTGAAAAGGCTGTTTTTGCTGGAGCAGTTCCGCCTTATTTATATAAATCAGAGGATCATCCTGAAGGGGCATTAGATGATGCAGCAATTGAGGAATTCAAAAGTGGCGTGATAAATGACCGCCTTGCATTTCTTGACGAATTTACTAAGGGATTTTTCGCGGCTGGTAATCGAACAGATTTAGTTAGTGAGCCATTCCGTTTATATAATCTGGATATTGCAGCTAGTGCATCACCTAAAGGAACACTCGATTGTATTACCGCCTTTAGTAAGACAGATTTTAGAAAGGACTTGGAAAAGTTCAATATACCTACTCTTATTATTCACGGTGACTCTGATGCAACTGTACCTTTTGAGTTAAGTGGAAAACGCACATATGATTCCATTCCTGGTAGTAAGCTCGCTCTAATACAGGGTGGTCCTCATGGATTAAACGCAACTCATGCAAAAGAATTTAATGAAGCGTTATTAACATTTTTAAAAGACTAATCTTTGAGAAACTACCGGAAGCGGTTCAACAGCAGTATCAAGAATAATAACACAAATTTATCGATTAGAGGGTTTCCCCAAAGAGTAGCGCTATGCGCAATCTTTGGGGAGACCTTCCTTATAAGGTACTTCCCTCAATCTATATCTATACACGTAATACGTGGGGGTTCGTCCCCACATGACGAGCCAGCTTCCCCAAAAAAGTAGGGCAGAGCATACATTTCTTTCATAGTATCTATGGATTGTCAACACTAAACTAGACAGTTTTCTTAAGGTGTTCAAGTTTGTATTGAATGGGGCTTACATATCCAAGAGTTCCATGAATTCGAATGTGATTAAACCAATGTACATAGTCTTGTAGTTCTCTAGATAAATCCTCAAGACTATCAAAATGGTGACCCTTCACGAACTCTGTTTTAATAATCTTAAAGGTAGCTTCAGCTACGGCATTATCATAAGGGCAGCCTTTCATACTAAGAGAACGCTGGATTCCAAACGTTTCAAGTGCTTCATCAATCAGCTTGTTTTTAAACTCACTTCCACGGTCTGTATGAAACAGTTGAATGTGGCGGAGATCCTTTTGAATGGATGCAAATGCTCTATAAACCAAGTCGGCATTTTTATGAAGACCAGCACTGTAACCAATGATTTCACGATTAAAGAGATCGACAAATACACATACATAGTGCCATTTTTGATTGACTCTTACGTATGTTAAGTCGCTCACAACCGCTGTCAATTCCTCTTCTTGATGGAACCTACGGTTCAGTGTGTTCTCCTGATTGGATTCGTTACAAACCGTTGCTTGAGGCTTAAATTGAGCTACCGTATAAGTAGAGACGAGACCTTGTTCATTCATAATCCGCCCAATTCTCCGTCTGGAAACGATGTGTCCACGCTTCTTTAGCTCCACCTTGACTTTGCGTGTTCCATAGTTCTGACGGCTCTTTTGAAAAATATCGATGATATCAGAGGTCACATTATCTTCTGAAACCCGTTCTTTCACTTCATAATAGTACGTGCTTCTTGGAAGTTGTAGGACTTTGCACATTGCTGATATCGAGTATTTGTGTTGATTATTACGGATCACATTTACTTTCGTCCTATTATCAGCGCGGCTTGCTTTAAAATATCGTTCTCCATTTGAAGTTGCTTAATTTGCTTACGAAGTTGAATTAACTCAGCTTCTTCCGCTGTCAGGTTGTCCTTTTCCTTAAAGGATCCTGTGGCTTGACTCTGACTGATCCACTTATCTAGAGAAGAAGGTGTAAGGTCATACTCACGAATAATATCTTTTCTTGGCTTGCCGTTTAAATATAGCTGGACCATCTGATGTTTGAATTCATCTGTAAACTTTCTTCTTTCTCTTTTTGTCATCGTAGATTCTCCTAATTCGTATTAGATTTAGTCTACTTGACCTTAACTTTTCTGTCCAACTAAGTGTAGCCTATCCACTAAGAGCTTCATAACTCCTCTACTCTTATACACGATTGTTATACCGTCATACCCCCCTTTCTTTTATGGCTTACTTCTATATACAAGTAGGGATTCCCAGCACACCATTGATGCCTTCTTAGCAATGCCCGAACACTTACTCCTGAGAAAAAGGAGACTATAAGGGCATCCCCTGCTTGTTAGTGGTTACTTATAGGGAATCCCCTTTGTAGTAGCTAAAGACCATGTAACCAAGGACGAAGTAGGATTATCATACAAGACTGTCATACCGTCATGCCCTCTTTCCGCATAAGAAAAGGGGCTTTCGAGATGAAAGTAAGACTGGCCATCCTCGACACATAGCACGAGGTAAAGGATAGTCCTCTTGAAACAAAGGTCATACATTACTTAATAGAACGTTTGAATCAAGAAAGAAAGAGAGTAATAGAAACTACCAACCTAGTGGAATATCTCAAACTCTTCCTTCGTATGCTGTAGCAAAGACAAGTAGAAGGAAGGATGAAACAAATGATTTCTCCCTATCACGTTGAATACACGATGGCCATTGGGAATCGAGTTGTAGGTGAATGTATTACAGTGTATGCCTCTTCGGAATTCTTTGCTATAGACAAAGTTAAACAGGAACTTCATCGTCGTTTTGGTTCTGCAACATCCATTGAATTGAATTCTTCTTCAAGCGTAGATAATGCTCCAGAACCAATTATTATGGGGATCTAAGTAATTTTGATTCTTTTATATTCTTAATAGTTATCCTTTACACATTAGTTTACATTGAACAAAAAAAGACCGTGTTCCTTTTTGTTGGAACACAGTTTTATCGATTTTAACACCTTCTATCCTTTTTATACCAGTATTACAGCAAGAGAGATGTCTCTAAGGGTTGGGACGTTTCTAAAATATATTCCGGACCTTTAAGAATCATAGAGAGTATATAGTTTTATAAAATGTTCAACCGTTCCAAAAGGTATACCTAAACGAACAGTTTACAACTAACGGTTGAGTACGCATTCCACCGTTTTTTATTTTGTTCACAAACATATCAAATGGATTTTACGAATGTTCGTTAATTAAATATACATTTACGAACACTCCCGGTATACTGAGGATACATACCAATGATCGGGAGGAGAACGGAAAATGGAAAATCGCAAATTCGGATACATCCGTGTTAGCGCAAAGGATCAGAACAAAGCGAGACAGTTGCAAGCAATGAAAGAGATTAGTATCAGCCGTAGAGACATTTTTATCGACAGGCAAAGCGGTAAGGACTTCAATCGGGAACAGTACCAGTCGCTAAAGCATCATCTACGAGTGGGAGACGTTCTATACATTCATTCCTTAGATCGATTTGGCAGAAACAAAGAGGAAATCTTGAACGAATGGACAGACATTACGAAGAATATCAAAGCGGACATCGTAGTGCTAGACATGCCTTTGTTGGACACAACGAAATACCAGGACAGCTTAGGTACGTTTATTTCCGATTTAGTGCTACAGATATTATCGTGGTTGGCGGAAGAAGAGCGAGAACGGATCAAGAAACGTCAGAGAGAGGGGATAGATGTTGCCCTGAAAAATGGAATAAAGTTCGGTAGGCCAAAAGCCGAAATATCCGATGCTTTTATTATGGTATATAAGGAATGGAAAGCACAACGGATCACTGCGACAGAAGCGATGAGAAGAGCTAATTTGAAGCGGACAACATTCTATAAGTTAGTAAAAGAATATGAGGAACAACTGGCGTGCCTATAGAAGGTTCGCCTTTCATTTTTCCATTCTTAGTAGTTATCAGAGGGGGGCACCCTATCATAAAATCAATCCCATATCCATGTTGAAACTTGCCTAGTGAAGTGTGCACATGAGTATCAAATCTCACAACCCTAATGAGTATCTTCTATACTATGAATCTTATTACCTAAATTTATGTTGGTAACGATTAAATAACAACTGGCGAGGGGCTATAGGCATTACTGATTTCCAATAAATGCAAAGACACTACCGTCGTAAAACAAGTGAGAACCCGAAATCTTGAAAGCTTAGTTGTATTTATCGTCAATTAGGACGATTCGACATCCTAAGGCGAGGACTGCGGTCACTCACGCAAGGGTTAATGACAGGCGTTATATTGCCGTCTAGGCATTCCACATAGTGTTAATAAGGATGCTAATTGGAAGTTCTTTAAATACATCAGGCGTTTACCCTAGTACCTTTTTAATAAGGGGCACATATCTTGATTGAGAAGCTTGGAGAAAGGGGGATATAAATGGTCTATCCTTACCAAGGCGGTTATCAATCACATTATCCGTACCAACAATATCCATATCAAGTTGGTTACCATCCATATCATCATTATTATCCGTATCATACGGGTTATCATCCGCAACATCCGCAATATCCGCAACATCCGCAATATCCGCAACATCCGCAACATCCGCAACATCCGCAATATCCGCAACATCCGCAGCATCCGCAACATCCGCAACATCAGCAACAACCGAAACATCCGTAACATCCGAA